>CBDUNF010000154.1:0-8535 GCA_965368515.1 uncultured bacterium | reverse complement strand
GAAACACTTCCCCAACCATCTCCACCGGAAGGTCAACCGTAATCTCGGAAAACGCCTGCCCATTCCCGATGAACAAGACGGCGGCGGGTTGTCCAGTCACTTCCGAGAGCGGTGTCATCGTGAGCTGGAAGGTGAGCCGATCCGGTCGCTCCGGGACCGAGCCCGGCGCATGCAAGGAAAGATTCATGTCGAACGCATCGCCGCGCCAGATCTGGTTGCCCTCGTTCGGCTGCGAATACGTGTCGTCCTGTACCTCGACCTTCACGTACAAGGCAGTGGCATCCGAGGCCAGCTGCATAACCCCGACAGAGTCCTCGCCAAGACGATTCGAGCTGAGAGTGTCTGCGACCGGAGAGTCCAGGCGATAGGCGGTAGACCCGGCGACTTGCCAATCGTCGAAGTCGCCGTCGATGACGATTTCACCGGCCACCCCAGCCCCGACTGTCGCAGCTTCTACGACCACCGGACCAACGTCAGATATCGTGGTCTCAGGCCCCGCCGTCGTCGCCCCCGCCCCGGTGGTTACGGTGCTTCCGTCGTCACCGCTGTTGATAAGGATGAAGGCAACCACCAACGCGGCAAGTAGCCCAACGATGACTCCGCTGAACAATCCGACATGGTCTTCAACCCAACGTGACGGCGATTCTGGAGCTCCGGATCCGCCGGGCGGCTGTGCTCGCCGAACGTCCTCCTCCCCAGGCGGCTGGTCCGGCAGCTCCCGACGCTCGACAGTCTCATCGGGCGCCGGCGCAACAACACCCCCAACCGAGCCAACGGCGACCGGCTCGTGCACCGGCGGCGCCGACTCGACCGGTGGGGACTGATCGACCGACGGAGACGGCTCGACCACCGGTCCAGCATGAACCGTGGCCTCTTCTTGTGGTGGAGGTTGCTCGATGACGGCCGGCGCAGCCGGTATGGCATCACCGACGACCGTCGGAATGTCATCGGGTTCCAGAACCAGGGTCGCTGCCTCGATCTCTCTGGTCGCCTCGGCAAGTGCCCCGATGTCGAACAGTCGCCCGTCCTCGGCGCGCATGTAGAGCACGGCGGTACCCCACTCCACATCGCTCTTCGATCCGAAGATTGCCCGCCGCGCTTCCCCAACCGCTCCCTCCACGGCCAAACCGTCCGTGATCGCCGTGTAGAACTCGTGGGCAAACACGATCGCCGCCCGGTCGCTGATCTCGAACTGCATCGCCACTACCGCGGGGATACCTCTCGCGACCAGGCTCTGCGCAACGCCCGCGAACGGATCGTTGCCGGAGGAACGCGCACCTTCGCATGCGTTGAGCACGGCGACCCGAACGGTCCTGGCATCATCGAGGATGGTGCCCAACTGACGGCCGGAAACCTCGCGGGCTCGCCCCTCCTCTGTCTCCAACAGCAACACGCCGTCATCGGCTTGTTCGTCGAAGCCACCGTGTCCGATGAAGTGGAACAGATGAAAATCCGTGCGCCGCATCGCTCGCTGCAGGTCACGCAGTGTTGCGTTCTCCAGACGATGGATCTCGACGAGTCCTGCCTCCACCACGCCGCCCATCGCCTCGTCGAGCCGAGCCCATTCGGCTTCGACGTCGAGCGGCGGGTAGTCGGTGGGGCTCGAGACCATTGCCAGCATGCGCAGCGGCGGTGCCACCCTCAGGGGTGGGGCACCCTTGTCGAGCGAGATATAGCGGACCACCGGTGTCCACGAGGAGAGGACTACGAAGTCGTCGCTCGTTGGCGAATAGAGGTACTCCCACGGCAAATCCGCCAACTCGGGGGCCTCGGACAAGCGAAGCCGCAGCCTTAGACCGAGGTTATCCCGCTCGGCGGCGTCGACGCTCCGCGCCCACTGGCGGCCCACGTCTGTAGCGAATACGGCGCCGTAGAGACGGCTGCCAAACGCACGGGCCGCCTCCGTCTCCGGCGACTCGAGCCGGCGGGTACCGCTGCGCGGACGACCGATCTTGAGCAGGAAGTTCTCCAGTTCCATGTCGGAAAAGGGCATGTCGAACTCGATGCTCGCCTGACCTGAAGGTGAGTCGAGCACCCGCGCCCGAAACCGACCATCTCCAACCGCCTCGATCGCAAGATCGAAATCTGCATAATCCCGTTGCTGCAACACCACTCCTTGGCTCGTACTAGACGATACGCGTCAAATCGGCTTGATACGTAACAATATTTCCCCCCTGTCGGGGATCCGTCGACAGGTCGTCGCTAACCACCACGATCGTCCAGCCGACTATGGAAGTAGCGACCCACCGGGACCTGATGACAAAAGTGCTTGAAGAACGAGAGACCGAGCGCCCCATCGACGAGGTCCAAGCCCCGGTCGATCCGGGCGGCCGTACCGTTCAGAAGCCTGGCCCGGAGAAGCGTGCCCCTCGAATCTCTTTCGGACGCTGGGCCCAGATAGTCGGTGCTGCGCTAACACTGCTCGCACTCATCGCAATCGGCGCTGCCGCGCTCGTTGTTGCGTGGCTCGGAGGGGCCGCAGATGATTCTGCACGATGGGCCGACATCCAGACCCATCTCCTCGAAATCGACGACCTCGCTACCGACGCCTACCTCGAAGCAAGTCGGGTCTTGAGAAGTGAGGGCGGTGACGAAGCGACCTTCTCCGCCACAGGTAGAGAGGCGAGTTGGCACATCGCAGAGCTCGCGTCTGTCAGCACCGCTCTTTCCTCCAACCGTGACCTGACGCGTGGCATATCCGCTCTGTCTTCGGCTAGCAGCCACCTCTCGGAGACCGAGGTCGACGCAGTCGTTGCGCTGAATTCGGGCGACGCGACGGCTATCTCCTCGGCCAGGCTGGCGCTGGAAGAGGCTTTCACGATGTGGCGCAGTGCTCACGACGGATTTGCCGAGGTCGCCCGCCAAACGCAGTCGGACGCACTGCAACGTCAAGCCCATCGAGCCGACCTCGCCCTGATTGGCATCCTCATTCTGGGCTGTCTGGCGTTGGCTGCGTTGGTCATGGCCGCCCGCGTGGCTCGGAAGGCTCGACACCGAGAAGATGAATTGCGCACCCGCCTCAACGACGAGAAGGACCTACTCGGGGCAATCATCAGTCAACTACCCGAATCCATCGGCTGGAAGGACAAAGAGCTTCGCCTGAAAGGCTGCAACCCGGCCATGGCAGAACGCTTTGCGGATTCCGGGATGGTGCCACCAATCGGGCACAGCGTATCGTCTGTCGTAGAGGACGGCCTATTCGCAGATCGAGTCGCAACAGTCGAGGCCCTTGAGCGCGAGGTAGTCAAGTCGGGTGAACCGGTCTACGGGCGTCAGATGCACTATGTCGCCTCATCCGGGCAGAGCAGGACCGTCATACGCACCATCGTGCCGCTACAGCGGGAGGGAACAACGATCGGGATCGTATCGACCGCTCGTGACGTGACCGAAGTCATCGAACTGGAAAGGTCGCTGGCCGCAGCGGGACGACTGGAATCGATCGGCCAACTATCTGCCGGTATCGCTCACGAAATCAACACACCGGTGCAGTTCGTGTCGGACAACGCCAGCTTCCTCGACACGTCATTCGGCGCCATCATCGCCGCAGCAGAATCCCTCGAGGAAATCGCCAATCGGGCCGATCCCGATGCGGTCGCCGCGATCAAGAAGACCCGGGATCTCGAGTTCCTCTTTGAAGAGATACCCGATGCGCTCGTCCAGTCACGCGAGGGCCTGGATCAGATCACAAAGATCGTGAGGGCCATGAAAGACTTCGCCCATCCCGGTGGGGACTTCGGACCCGCCGACGTGAATCGGCTGATCGCCAGCACGGTCGACGTCAGCCGCAACGAATGGAAATACGACGCCGAGATGAAGCTAGATCTGGCAGAGGACCTTCCCCGGCCGGAGTGCGACCAGAGCCAGATCAAACAGGTCATCCTGAACATGATCGTGAACGCCGCACATGCGATCGCGGATCGGGGCGAGGACCACAAAGGGGTCATTGCCATCACGACCAGCTGCAGCGATGACGCGGTGGAGATCAAGATTGCCGACACCGGCTGCGGCATGCCCCCGGAGGTCATGAACCGCATGTTCGAGCGGTTCTTCACCACCAAAGAGGTCGGTCGTGGTTCAGGTCAAGGGCTCGCAATCGTCCATGATGCGGTCAGGTCACATGGTGGCGAGATCGATGTCGATTCAACCCTCGGGGAAGGAACCACCTTCATCATCACGCTCCCGATCAAACGAAGCGACGAGGCGTAGCCGTGAACCAACTCCGCAGCGTGTCCACGCGCTGAGGGCCCCTCGGTAGAGGCCCTCAGCCATTGGATCGACGTTTCTTGTTCTAACGGGAGTATGCGTCCCACGGATTGTCGTGGAGGAACTTGCCTATCAGCTCCTCGGAATAGCCCTGGTCACGGAGGAACGGCACAAACGACGTCATGATCTGGTCGTAAGGCTCAATCAGGAAATCGGGATTCCCCGGATCGAACCACCCGGTATCTGATCCGATCAGGATCTGATCCTCGTAGCCGGCGGCGACGAGGGCGTCGAGCAGCGCAAAGTGACGCTCGTTGCTGTTGTCACCAACCCAGCCAACCCAGAACTGGCTTCCGATGAAGTCGAGGCTCAGGTATGCGCCGCGGGCGGCTGCCGCCATGAGCGCATCGGTGCCAACGGTCCCGCCATCGACATCTTCGCTGAATGCCGTGTACGGAGCGTGGATCCAGACGAACCGATCCGTCGAGCACCCGAAGCCCTCGAGCGCATCGAGCACAGCATCGGCAGTCCAACTCGACAGGATGTGGCTCGCAATGACAGCTCCGGTCTCTTGCGACGCGTTGCAGGCGGCTTCCAGCACCTTCATCTCGACGTCGCGGATGCCATCCCAGTTGTCGGCAAGCTTGATGAAGCCGGCCTGGACATCGGTCTCGCCTACCCCGACATTCAGCTCTTCGAGCATCCAGTCGGTGAGCTCGTCGACGCTCGCGTCATAGACCCAATCGGGGACGTATGGCTCGTGGTAGATACCCGTGGGCATCATGGTCGGTAGCCCGGCTCGATCGGCTACATAGTCGACGATGTCGGGACGGCGACCGACACCGAGCGGGGTCGGTTCGATGAACACGCTGTAGCCGAGGTTCTTCGCCTCGAGAACCATGTCGCCGATCTCAGCCCACACTTCTTCGGGTGTTGAGTCGAGGTAGGCCACCGGTGGTGCCGCCTGGAACTCCACAAACATATGCTGGTGCGCCAGGATATTGCCGACGTCACTCTCACTCATCGGACCTGCCGTGGTGTAGAAGGTCGTCGGGCACTCACCGTTCTCATCGACCGTCACCAGTTCGGCGCCGTCGAAAGTAGTCACCTGCGCCGCCATCAGGCCTGCCCACGTCTCGTACGCATCAGCGCCGTAGTACGGCTCGCACAAGAAGTCGGCATCGGCCACCCACTGCATGTTGATGGTCTTGTGAACCCTCCAGGAATCCACCTCAGTGAACTGGAGACCGTTCAAGCCCCCGTCTTCAAACGGAAGACAGAACCCCTCGAACAGGTCCTGCACGGCTTCTCGGCCCTCGACGGTCACACCGCCGGGCAACACGATGTGCACCGACCGTGGATACTGGGCCATCAGCCGATCGACATCGCAGCTATTCAGGGCGTCGATGTGTTCGGCGGTCACCAACTCGGGTGTCGGCAGCCGGTTGAACATCTTTCCCGGCTTCGGTGCGGCATTGGCGGATACGGCAACGCTCAGAACCAGCAGCGTCACCAGAGCAACAACGGATACTCTTCTCATGAAACCTTCCCTCTCGCGTAAATCCCCGTCGCGGCGTGATTGGATCTACCCACAAGACGCCGGCAGGTTTAGGCGATGGCCTCCGAGACGAGGCCATCGCCGTTGCTCAGCTGAGTCGACTGCTACGGGCATTCGCCGTTCTCATCGACGGTCACAAGTTCGGCGCCATCGAAGGTCGTGACCTGCGCTGCCATCAGGCCTGCCCAGCTCTCGTAGGCGTCGGCCCCGTAGTAGGGCTCGCACAGGAAGTCGGCATCGGCCACCCATTGCATGTTGATGGTCTTGTGAACCTTCCACGAGTCAACCTCGGTGAACTGCAGACCGTTGAGGCCGCCTTCCTCGAATGGCAAGCAGAAGCCTTCGAATAGCTCCTGCACGGCTTCTCGGCCCTCGACAGTCACGCCGCCGGGTAGCACGATGTGCACCGACGGTGGGTACTGGGCCATCAGCCGATCGACGTCACAGTTGTTCAGGGCGTCAATATGCTCGTAGGTCACTGCATAGGGCGTCGGTTGCCGCTCCAGCTTCTTGTGCGTGTTTGCCGATGCCATCACGGCCATGCTCATGATGACCGCAACGACCAATCCGACTACAAATAGTCTCTTCATTTCCCATCCTCCTCAATCGAGCATTCCAAAACGAGCGTGTCACTCAGTCACAGAACGGTCGATCCTCTCTCAGCGATGACGTGTTGGGGAAGCGAGTCAGCACGAACCAAATAACTGATTCCCGGCGAAGTCGACGAGGTCGGGTCCGACGAACATGGGCACCTCCTAACAAGAGGGCTTGGCTAATCAATAATCGATCAGCACTGATCGAAGGTTAGTCTCCCTCGGGTCATGGTCAAGGGGCATTACGGCCGAACCGCAACAAAGCCAGAATCTCGAGGCGTCTGCAATACATCCTGCGATACCATTCTCGTATGAAAGAACGACGCATGGTGGTGACCGGAGGTAGTGGCTATCTCGGGCGATGGGTAGCAGAGCTGGCTCGCAAGGATTGGGAAGTTGTCGCGACCTATGCGTCGCAGCCGGCCGATCTCGACGGGATCGATTGGAGGCAGCTCGACGTCCGCGACGCCGACGCAGTCTCCTCGCTCATCGAGGACTCGAGTCCCCAGGTGATCGTCCATACCGCCGCTCTGAACCCAGGGCAGGGCAACGACTTCGAGACGGTCAACGTCGCGGGAACTTCCAACGTCGCGACGGCAGCCGCAACCATCGGGGCACGGATGATCCACCTCTCCACCGACATGGTCTTCGATGGCAGGAGGGGAATCTTCGATGGCAGACAGGGCAACTACACAGAGGACGACACTCCCAACCCGCTCAATGATTACGGGCGGAGCAAGGCCCTAGCCGAAGAAGCCGTCGCTGCATCGGGTGCGAGCGCCGTTGTTGTTCGCACATCGCTGATCTACGGGTGGCGGCCGACGGTGTCTCGTGCGGCGCAGTGGATGATCGACAAGCTCGACGCCGGTGAAATCGTTCGGCTGTGGGCAGATGAGATGCGATGCCCGATCTGGGTGGAGACCCTGGCCGCCGCGATTGTGGAACTGGCCGACCTTGACTACACCGGACCACTGCACATCGCAGGTGAGCAGAGGATGTCACGCTATGACTTCGGCATCGCCCTTCTGCGATTCCTTGAAGTCAATAGTGGCCCGATCTTTGCGATACCCAGCCCACCGGGACAGCAGCGCCCGCTCGACTGCAGCTTGGACATCAGTCGCGCCCGTCATCTGCTCAACACTCCCCTGCCGGGCGTCGACACGGTGCTGCATGAACACAGACCACCCGCTAGGTCGACCTAGCCCCGGCTTTCACGAGAACACGACGCTCTCGTGGTACGACATCGTCGCCCCCTCCTCCATCAAAGCGGGCCCGGCGACGACGCACGATGACAAGCGATGTTGCGGCAGTGAGGATCATTGCGGCACCGATCACGAGGGGCATGACATGACCGTTCGATCGGAGCAGTACCGCGCCACCGGCGGCGATGGGTGACCGACCTCCGGCAGGGTCGACCGCCCATGCGCCGATCCGAAAGATCAGCGCAAACGTAAGAGCTGATACCCCAATCCGGACCGCCAGAGTACGCAGCTGCCGAACGTGGTCGCCGCTGAGTTTCATGGCCGTGCCCCCGGTGAGCACCATTCCGATCAGCCCTACCAGGAAGACCGTCGTCAGCGCTCCCCCGACTTCTCGCGCAGTGTTGGTCACGAGGCCGTGGTCTTCCGCGGAAAGGATGATCGCGGGGACATCTCCGACGACGCCTCGAATCGCTTCCGTGTCGGCCACAACCCCCTGGTCGAGCAGCTCTGCAGCGACCACTGGAACCAGAGAGTCCGCGGCGGCGGTGACGTCGATCTCGGTTGTCGTCCCCGGCGGCGCCAGGGCCGCCGCGACCCCTTGGTCGATGATGTCATCCATGACAGCCTGCATTTCGGGGCTCTCGTTGACAGCCTCGATCACTGCAGCGGACTGCCCAGAGCTGAGCTGACTGGCCGTCGCAATCGCATCTCCCAGCCATGCGACGACCCGGTCGTTGACGATCTCACTCTCGAGAACGGCGCGCGTGCCGGCCTCGAGCGTCACGTCATCGCCGGCAACTGTTCGACCCCACAAGCCGATGAGCAGGATTGAGGTGAACAGGCCAAAAAGCCACAGAGCCAGCGCCAGACCCACTGTCACTGCGCGCGGCACGAATCTGTCTCTGAATGCGAAGGGAGTCATTGGGAATCCATGGGGTAAAGGGGAGGTATTGCGTCGCCTGCGGCGAGCTCTCGAATC
>CBDUNF010000153.1:0-8574 GCA_965368515.1 uncultured bacterium | reverse complement strand
CGAGCGTTCGACATTGGGGCAGCGTCCGAAGTGGACTTCGTGGATGACGATCGCTCGGTATTCGAGCAGGCCATCGGCGGTCTTGCTGCTGCCGGCATCACCCGCGGGTGCAATCCACCGGCCAACGACCGGTTCTGCCCCGAGGCTCCTGTCACCCGAGCTGAACTGGCGACCTTCGTGACCCGCGCCCTCGGACTTGATGCGATACCAACCGAGGACCCATTCGACGGATCGATGGTGCTTGGTGTGTGGAATGGCCTGGTCGGCTATGGCGGACTGGCCAAGATGGTCGATGTGCGAATCCCGCAAATGCTGCTCGACGATTCCGTCGGTGGGCCGGTGTTGTCTCCTGATGGCGCTGCAGTCGCCTACTTCGATGCACGGCGAGCCTGTCCTCCTGATGCTCAGGGCTCCTACGACTGCTACTCCCGGCTATTCATCATCCCGTTTGCCGGCGGCGAAGAGCTGATGATCACCAAAAACGAGACCCGCGTCGGCGGGTTCACGTGGTCGCCTGATGGCGATGAGCTGATGTATATCGAGTTTGTCGACGATGAGACTTATCTCAGGTTCTACGACATGAAGACGGGAACGGTCGTCAGATCGGTAGGGCCGACAAGTGTTCGGGTTCACTCGCCATCGTGGTCTTCGGCGGGCCGCATCGCCGCAAGCAGCGGCGACTCTGAATCGGTCCAGGGACTAGTTGTGCTGGACGGCGACGGTCGAGCGGTTGGATCAATCGTCGAGGCGAACCGAAGCCTTTTCCTTGCGGATTGGTCTCCCGACGGAAGCCAACTTGCCTACAGCTCGGTGTCTCCGGATGCGACCGAGATAGTGGTCAGCGGGCCGGACGGCAAAGATCGTCGAGTCGTGACGACCGATAGCGAAGTCGTCGATATGGCCTGGTCGCCAGATGGGTCGGTGATTGCCTTCGTATCGGAGTTCCGTGTTTGGGCCGTGCGGCTTGCCGATGGTGTGGTCTGGCCGCTGACTCCGTCCGATGTAATGGTATTCGGCGTCGACTGGCGTTGAGCATGGCTGACCCGATCCCGTTAGCCTGACAAGGGCCATCGACACGGAGGGCGGCATGGACATCAAAGGTGCGTCGGCAATCGTGACCGGAGGAGCATCCGGGTTGGGTGCGGCCACCGCCCGCCGGCTCGCTGCCGAGGGCGTCAAAGTTGCGCTGGTTGACCTGCAGGACGACCTCGGTGATGCGGTTGCGGATCAGGTCGACGGCGCGTATGTCCACGCCGATGTGACAGATTCTGAACAGGTACAGGCGGCGGTGGACGCAGCGGTCGAGATGGGTCCGCTGCGAATCCTGGTCAACTGCGCCGGGATTGGGACGCCTTCACGAACCCTGAACCGTGATGGGGAACCCCACGACCTTCGCCTCTTCGAGCAGGTCATCGCGATCAACCTCGTTGGTTCGTTCAACTGCATACGACTTGGTGCGGCCGCAATGGCCCAGACCGAGCCGATGGAGAACGGTGAAAGAGGCGCGATTGTGAATACGGCCTCGGTCGCTGCGTTCGACGGCCAGGTTGGTCAGGCTGCCTACGCTGCCTCGAAGGGCGGAATCGTTGGGATGACTCTTCCGATTGCCCGCGACCTCTCGTCGATCGGGGTGCGGGTCAACACCATTGCACCGGGGATAATGGATACACCGATGCTTGCCGGGCTTCCAGAAGCGGCAAAGGAATCGCTCGGCGGCCAGGTGCTCTATCCGAAGCGACTTGGCACGACCGATGAGTTCGCCACAACTGCGCTCTTCCTCATCACCCACTCCTACATGAATGGTGAGACGGTGCGGATGGATGGCGGCATCCGGATGGCGCCGAAGTAGCTCGACCGACGGCCGGGCGTCGCTTATTCGAACCTCCCCAGACTCGATCATCGAGGATCGGGTGACCGGACAGCACCCGGTTGATGCTCTAGAGTCCCGACGATGTTGTCTCGCTCGCTCAACAAATGGCGTTTGTTGCCGACTATGTGTATATGAAGCCAGTCATCGCCGTTTCGGCGCAGACCGCGGTCTCCGAGACTCAGTACTACGGAGAACAAAGGCTCACCAGCCTCTACGACCTCTACGTGCGTGCCATCAGAGCTGCGGGTGCTTTGCCGGTGGTTCTTGCTCACAGCGATCCGGCCGATGTGCCCGAACTTCTCGAGCGTTTTGACGGACTGCTCATCCCTGGAGGCGGCGACATCCATCCCGCAACCTACGGCGAGACCCCCAACGCCGACAACCTCTACGGCTTCCGCCCCGAAGCCGACCTTTTCGAGATCGCACTGGTGCGCGAGGCGGCCAAACGCAACCTGCCATTTCTCGGTGTCTGCCGTGGTCTTCAGGTTCTCAACGTCGCATCTGGCGGCACACTTCATCAAGATCTACCTGAGCATCCCCAGGACCTCATGGGTCGCGCCTTCTCCGGCCACTACCGCACCGCGGTGGAGCCGGGCACACACCTCCACGATGTGGTCGCCAGCACCGAACTCGTTGTCAACTCTCTGCATCATCAGGGCGTCAAGGACGTTGGTGAGGGACTGCGGGTTGCAGCAACTGCCGTAGATGGCGTGGTCGAAGCACTCGAGTCAACCGACCCGATGTGGGATGCCTTGGCTGTCCAGTGGCATCCGGAATGCCTGAGGAAGGACCATTCCACTGCCCTCTTCAACTGGTTGGCCGATGCTGCGGCGCTTCGCATGACCCGGGTAGACGTGAGGCTGCTCACCGATACGGTCGAGGTCATCCCCGTCGCCCGCAAAGCGGCCGCCGCCTCCTAGCCCTACCCACGTTCTTGCGTAACCGGGTCCGACACGTTGGACGACGTCACGCAGGAACCAATCAGACCGTAGGCACTTCCGCTCCTGCGTATCTGGGTGCGAATGCTGGACGGGCTCACCGAAGGCCGAGAGTGGAATCCCCGTGCGGAGTCGCTAACTTGGATCTATGAGCACTCTATTGGTCAAACATGCGCAAGTACTGGCAACCATGGACGAGCAAAGGCGAGAGATCGCCGACGGGGGTTTGTTCATAGAGGATGGGTTCATCACCCAGGTGGGCGCGACCGCAGAGCTACCGGCCAAGGCCGACCAGGTGCTCGACCTCTCCGGGCATCTGGTCTTGCCCGGCTTCATCAACACCCATCACCACTTCTATCAAACGTTGACCCGGGCGGTCCCCGGCGCCCAGGACGCCGGCCTGTTCGATTGGTTGCGCACCCTGTATCCGATCTGGGCGCGGATGACCGCCGAGCACATCGCGGTTTCCACCAAGCTGGCCCTTGCCGAGCTAGCGCTGTCGGGGTGTACCACCGCGTTCGACCATCTGTACCTATTCCCGAACGACTCGACGCTTGACGACGAGATTGAGGCTGCAAAGGAAGTCGGTCTGCGTCTCCACGCATCGCGTGGATCGATGTCGCTCGGCGAGAGCGACGGGGGGCTTCCCCCTGACTCGGTTGTTGAGACGGATTCCGCAATCCTCGCCGATACTCAGCGCCTCATCGAGACCCATCATGATGGGTCGATCGGGTCAATGACGCAGGTCGTTGTCGCTCCCTGCTCGCCATTCAGCGTCACCACCGACATCATGCGCGACTCGGCGGCTTTGGCTCGTTCGTTTGGCGTGACGATGCACACGCATCTCGCCGAGACCATGGACGAGGAAGAGTTCTGCATCGAGACGTATGGGCGTCGCCCCATCGAGCTGATGGAAGACCTCAACTGGATGGGCGACGATGTGTGGTTTGCGCACAGCATCTTCATCAACGACGACGAGATTGGCCGCATGGCGGCTGCTCGAACTGGTGTCGCCCACTGCCCATCGTCGAACATGCGGCTCGCCTCCGGGATTGCCCCGGTTCGCAAGTACCTGGAGGCCGGTGTTCCCACCGGCCTCGGTGTTGATGGATCCGCCAGCAACGACGGCAGCCATCTGCTCGGCGAGGCGAGGATGGCGATGATGCTGGCCCGTATCGACGCTGCCCCCAACCAGAGCGGTGGCGAATTGCTGACGGCGCGCACGGCCATCGAGATTGCGACACGCGGGGGAGCCGATGTGCTGCGTCGCCCCGACCTTGGCTCGCTGGAGGTCGGCAAAGCCGCCGACTTCATTGCGATGGATCTGGGCCGCATCGAATACGCGGGCTCGCTGCACGACCCGGTGGCGGCGGCCATGCTGTGTGCGCCGGTCAACGTCGACTACAACGTCGTCGGCGGGAAGAAGATCGTTGCCGAGGGTCAACTCGCGACAATCGAGCTCGAACCGCTCATCGAGCGCCACAACCGACTTGCCGGCCAGCTCCTCGTCTAACGTCTTTACAAAAAGTAAAGCTGGTTCGACTAGCATTTTCGCCAACCACGGATCGCCCCGTGCTGTGAGGAGAGGGAGCCGATGCAGCAAGTTGCCCCACTAACGCCGTTTCCGCTCGACATCCTGCTGGGACGAGTCGCCCACGAATGGGAGACAAGGAACCGGATCTATGATCTGCCGCCCGCTCGGTTCTGGTCACCCAATCCCGATCTTGACTTGACCATGGACTTCATGGGTCGCCCCGCAGCCACTCCGCTGGGCCCGGCGGCGGGCCCGCACAGCCAAATGGCGCAGAACCTGGTTCTGGGTTGGCTCGCCGGAGCCCGCCTTTTCGAGTTGAAGACAGTCCAGGTGATCGACGATCTCGACATTGAGCGACCCTGCATCGACATGCAGAACGTTGGGTTCAACATCGAATGGAGCCAGGAGCTCAAGGTCGGCGAGTCCCTGGAGGAGTACGTCAAGGCGTGGATGATGATCGAGATCCTGCGTGACTGGGCTCCACTGCGCTCCCACATCGGTGCTGATGCCGGCCCGCATGTCTTCGACATGTCCGTTGGCTACGACCTCGCCGGGATTCAAACGGAAAAGGTGGCGGGCTTCATCGACTCAATGATCGATGCGACCGCAGTGATTGACCGGCTGCGCCCTTTGATCCCCGAGCCATTCGCCGCGTACCGCGACCACGACTTCGCCAACCGTATTGCCGACTCAATCACGGTCTCCACATTCCACGGTTGCCCGCCGGATGAAATCGAGGCGATCGTGAAGCATCTGATGGATCGACACGGGGTCGATGTCATCGTCAAGTTGAATCCAACCTTGCTCGGGTTCCCACGTGTTGTCGAGCTGTTGCAGCAGGAGCTCGGCTATCGCGACATATGGCTCGACCCGCTGTCGTTCGTCGACGACCTCGGGATCAGGCGTGCGGTCGATCTGATCACTGACCTCAACAACTACGCAACCAGAAACGGACGGCGGTTCGGGATAAAGCTCACCAACACGATGGTGGTGCACAACGACAAGAAGTTCTTGCCCGCCGACCCGATGTACATGTCGGGTCCACCGCTGCACGTCCTCGCGACCGCTCTGCTCGATGAATTGCTCAACACGCTTCCCGGGCTGTTTGCCGTCGCCGGACATGACGGCCCGATTCAGGTGAGCTTCTCGGCGGGTGTGACCAAGGAGAACGTCGGCGAAACCATCGGCATGGGCGTGAGCCCGGCGACGTTGTCGTCCGATCTTCTGCGACCGGGCGGATACGGCCGGCTGGAGCCGATGTTGCGGCAGCTGGAGAGAGAGATGGCGGCGGACGGGGTCACGACACTTGGTGAGTGGCATCGGTTGCAGTGGGACCAGACCCGTGCCGCGGGTTTCCGCGGTCCGGCGGAAGCGCATCTCCGGGCGACTCTGGATGGTGATGCGCGGGCCAGGTACGACATCGCCGCCAACGAGGGAGTGCCGCGTTCGGTCGACCACGAATTGGAGATGTGGGACTGCGTTGCCTGCAATCTGTGTGTGACGGTGTGCCCGAACGACGCTTTCTTCCGGCTGCCAACGCCGGCGGACACAGAGCTATCGAGTCGGCAGCAATACCTCGTGCTTGCCGAGCTGTGCAACGAGTGCGGCAATTGCATGGTGTTTTGTCCGGAGCAAGGCGATCCCGCCAAGGCGAAGGCGAAGCTGTATATCGATCCGGACAGGTTCGCCGCCGGCGACGGGCAGGGCTTCCTGCTCTCCGCGGGTGCCGGCGAAGTGGAGGTTGTCGCTCGCCCGGGTGCGGAATCGCACGTCACCCGCCTGCGCGACTTGCTGAACGATGGTACCGAAGGCCTTCCTCTTCGCATCCAAGATCTCGAGGCTGCCGCCCGCCGCGACTGAGTCGTCAGCAATCGCCGTGCCGATCACGTTTACAATCGGTAAAGAGGAGGTGCCGAGTGGAGATCACCCGTCCCACAAGTCTTAGCCAAGCCCTCGATGCCCGAGATCAGGATCCGGGCGCCGACCTACTTGCCGGAGGCACAGATCTCATGGTCGAAGTGAACTTCGGCCACGCCAAACCTGAGCATGTGATTGCGTTGCGGCGTGTCGACGAGATTGCCGCGGTCGATGGCAACCGCATCGGTGCCGGCGTCACTTGGGCACGGCTCGAGAACAGCGAGCACAGAGCGCTTGCACAGCTCGCCCGTACCGTCGGTTCACCACAGATTCGCGCCGCCGGAACCATCGGGGGCAACATTGGTACATCGAGTCCGGCCGGTGACGGTTTGCCCTGGCTCGCCGCCGTTGAGGCGGAGATCGAGGTTGCATCCAAAGAGCGCGGCTCGCGTCGCATCAAGTGGGATGAGTTCTTTACCGGCGTGAAGCGCAACGCTCTTGCGCCGGATGAGGTAATAGTTGCCGCGGTGCTTCCCGACGATGTGCCTACGAATCAGCACTTCGCCAAGATCGGGCAAAGAAGCGCAATGGTCATATCGACTGTCTCTGCCTGTGTCGTTCGTGACGAATCCGGTTCCGTTCGGGTCGCTTTGGGGTCGGTTGCGCCGACGCCGATTCGCGCCCGCCAGGCTGAAGCGCTCATCGCGCAGAACCCGTCGCCCTCGGAGGCGACCCTCGAGGAGTTTGCTCGCGCGGTATCTGCAGAGGTCAGCCCCATCACCGACCACCGGTCGACAGAGTCGTATCGAAGGCACGCAGCCGGTGTGCTGGCCCGCCGCCTCCTGGAAAGGTGCCTGGCATCATGATTGTTAGCTTCAACGTCAACGGAGAGGATCGAGTCGCCAACGTCGCGGGCTCGGAGAGCCTTCTCACTGTCCTTCGGGAGGAACTTGGTCTTCCCGGCTCCAAGAACGCATGTGAGCAGGGCGAATGCGGCTCGTGCTCGGTGGTCCTCGATGGCGTCGTCGTCACCTCATGTCTGGTGATGGCCGCCGATTGCGAAGGGTCCGAGATTACGACAGTCGAGGGGGTCAGTGGCGATCGGGAGTTGCACGCTGTGCAGCAGGCTCTTCTCGACCACGGTGCGGTGCAATGTGGTTTCTGCACGCCGGGATTCGTGGTGACGGCTGCCCACTTGTTCGAGGAGAACCCGCACCCAGGCAGCGATGAGATCAAGGAAGCGCTATCGGGGAACATCTGTCGCTGCACCGGATACGGTGCGATTCTGCGATCCCTGGAAGCCCTTGCCGAGGAGACAACATGACGACTGCTCCCATCACACGGAAGAAGGTGCGTGGTGGAGTCGGTGAATCCCCACAGCGCGTTGATGGTGTCCCCAAGGTCACCGGCAACTATGCCTATGCCTCCGACCTGCACGCCGAGGGAATGCTCTGGGCGGCGACTCTGCGCAGCCCGCACCCGCACGCTCGCATCACCAAGCTGGACACGACGCCGGCAATGACCGTCGGTGGCGTGGTCACGGTGCTCACTCAGGAAGATGTGCCCGGGCGGTGGGGGTTCGGCATGCACGTTCCCGACCAGCCGGTCTTTGCCGACGGCGTCTGCAACTACTGGGGCGAGCCAATCGCCGTGGTTGTCGCCTCCGACTTGCCGACCGCCAAGCTCGGCGTCGCCGCTATCGATATCGAGTTCGAGGTCTTGGAACCGCTGACCGACATGGAAGAAGCGGACGCTGCCGACTCGCAGACCCGCCGGATGAAGATCAGGCGTGGAGACCCCGAGGCCACCGGTGCGGTGGTCATCGAGGGCGTCTACGAGGTCGGGCAGCAGGATCAGGCGCCGCTCGGGAACGAAGCCGGTTTGGCGATCCCGGACGGCGAAGGCGGCGTCGATCTCTATGCCGTGTCGCAATGGGTGCACAGCGACCACTGGCAGATCTACCCCTGCCTTGATCTGGAGCCAGAGCAGATCCGCTGTCACCCGGTCGGGATGGGTGGCGCGTTCGGATCGCGCGAAGACGTGAGCATGCACATCCACCTGTGCATGGCCGCACTACGAACCGGTCGTCCGGTGAAGATGATGTTCGATCGGGCAGAATCATTTGTCGCACACGTACATCGCCACCCGGCCAAGATGTGGTACCGGCACGAGGCCGATGCGAACGGAAAGCTGGTCAAGGTCGACGCAAGGTTGATACTTGACGGCGGAGCCTACGAGTCTTCGTCGAACGCGGTGATTGCGAATGCCGGCTACTTCGCACTTGGTCCGTACGTATGTGACAACGTCTTCGTTGATGCAGTGGCAGTCAAGACCAACAACCCGCCTTCGGGTGCGATGCGCGGCTTTGGGGGAGT
>CBDUNF010000152.1:0-8630 GCA_965368515.1 uncultured bacterium | reverse complement strand
GCTACATAAGCGAACCCGTCGCAGACGTCACCGTCAACGTCACCGACAACGACACCAAGGGTGTTTCGGTCACACCGACCACGCTCAACACCCTCGAAGCCGGAGCAACCTCCGACTCATACGACGTCGTTTTATTGTCAGAACCAACCGGCACTGTCACCATCACGATCGATGACGGCGGAACCACAGAGTTCACCCTCGACAAATCGTCGCTCACGTTCACCACCGGCAACTGGGACAGCCCCCAAACCGTCACGGCCACAGCCGTCAACGACGACGTTGACGATGGCAACAGCTCGGACGTGATCACCCACACCATCAGCGGCGGCGGCTACATAAGCGAACCCGTCGCAGACGTCACCGTCAACGTCACCGACAACGACACCGTTGGCGTCACTGTGACGGAGACCGACGGGACTACCGATATCTCCGAGGACGGGGCTGTCGACATATACTCAGTCGTCCTGGACAGCGAACCGGCGGCGACAGTGACGATCACAGTCGCCGTTGACGACCAGGTGCTGACCGACTCGGGCGGATCGCTTTCCTTCGACGCCACGAACTGGGATACAGCCCAGGACGTGACTGTTTCGGCCGTCGATGACGCGATTCACGAGGCAGACCCGCATACGGGATTGGTTACTCAGACCGCTGCGTCGACCGACCTGGCTTATGACGGGATTGCGGTCGCAAACGTCACCGCAAACATCACCGACAACAACCCGGCAACCGTCACTTTCCTCAATCCGACTTCAAACGCCCAAGAAGACGGTGGCGGACACGAGATAACGGTCCGGCTCGCCGTTCCCGGCGGCGGGGCGTTGTTGGCTCCACTCGTCGTCGACGTGGAACAGACCGGGGGGACGGCCACCGGCGGGGGTGTTGATTACAACTTCGCCACGGACACGATCACCTTCCAGACCGGATGGAGCAATGGCTGGGACCAGTTCACAAACATCGGCATCGTTGATGACGGCGCCCAGGAGTCGCCCGAGACGATCGTATTCGGGTTGAACGTCACCTCGGGAGGTGAAGTCGGGATCGGTAACACGACGCACACCGTGACGATCGTGGACGACGAGACACGCAACTTCGTTGTAACACCAAGCGGGGGCAACACTGTGGTCGCCGAGGCGAACGGGACCGACACATTTGATGTTCACCTGACTCAGGCGCCGACCGGCACTGTGACGGTGACGCTCGCCAAGACAACGCTCGGTGACGAGTTCAACCTATCGACGACGACGCTGACCTTCACCGCTTCGAACTGGATGGATGATCAAACCGTCACCGTCACCGGCGTCCCCGACGCCTACGACGATGGCGATCTCGCCGGGGTCATAACGCTGACAGCATCAGGTGGTGGCTATCTCGGCGTGGTTGCCACGGAGTCGGTGACGATCACCGACGACGACACTGCGGGCGTAACGATCACCGAGTCAGGTGCCGGTACGGCGGTAACAGAAGGGACCGGGTCGGACACCTACACGGTTGTACTCGACGCCAGGCCGACATCGAATGTCACGGTCTCGTTCAACTATGACGCAGCCGAGCTCAGCCTCGACCGGACCAGCCTGACCTTCACTACCAGCAACTGGAGCACCGCGCAGACGGTTACGGTGTCGGGGGTTGCAGATGGCGCCGCCGAGCCGACAGAAACCCTGACCATTCAGCACAGTACGGCATCGGCTGATCCGCCATTCCAGGGGTTGGCGGTCGCGTCCGTTGATGTGATGGTCACCAACTCTGATCAGCTCCAGGTATCCATCGAGGGACCCAGCTTCGGCGTCCCCGGCATCGGAGCGACCTTCGAAGCGATCCAGAACGCCAGCGGTACTGGTGATGTTGTCTACTTGTGGCAGGTGCTCGAGAACAACCTGCTCCTGCCCGGCGTGTCGGGGACCGCTTCGACCTTCACGTTCACGCCTGACGATGGCGGCACCTACGTCATCTGGGCGCAGATCAGCGACGATATCAGCAGCACTGCCTTCTTCATCGACTTCACGGTGATGGGCGATGTCGCGGGCAGCGTCTTTGCGGACCAGATCATCTGGCTCGCCGAAGAAGGCATTACCAAGGGCTGTACGCAGGACGGGACCAGCTTCTGTCCGAACGACTTCGTCACTCGAGGTCAGATGGCGGCGTTCCTCGTCCGATTCCTCGACCTCACCGACAGCGGAGCCGGCGATCTGTTCGAGGACGATGACAACTCGATCTTCGAGGACAACATCGACAAGCTCGCTACGGCTGGGATCACGAGGGGCTGCAACCCGCCGCTCAACACGGACTTCTGCCCGCTGGATCGCGTGACTCGTGGCCAGATGGCGGCGTTCCTGGTGCGGGCCCTTAGCCTCACCGACAACGGTGCGGGTGACCTATTCGGTGATGATGATGGTCTGGTGTTCGAGAACAACATCGACATCCTGGCAACAGCCGGGATCACGAAGGGCTGCAACCCGCCCGCAAACACGAACTTCTGCCCGCATGATTTCGTGACCAGGGGTCAGATGGCAGCGTTCTTGCAACGTGCCGCGGCTCTGCTGCCGTAGGAAACCTAAGACAACAACTACGAGAAGGGGCCTCCGGGCCCCTTCTTTTGTGTCAGGGTCGAAGGACGAAGGTCGACTCCGTCGACTACTTAGCTCCAAACCCGCTGAGCACCGTCCACATGGAGCGACCGAGGATCGAAAGGTCGAGCCATGGCGACATGTGCTTGACGTAGTACAAGTCGTAGGTCAGCTTCTCCACAGTTTCTCGCTCGTTGTCGGCGTAGCCAAAGTTCACCTGCGCCCAGCCGGTTACGCCGGGACGGACCAGGTGTCGATAGCTGTAGAACGGGATTGTGCCCTCGAACTGCTCGGTGAAGACAGGACGCTCCGGTCGCGGACCAACCAAGCTCAGATCTCCCTTCAGCACATTGAGTAGCTGCGGGATCTCATCGATCCGGAAACGACGGAGAAACTTACCCATGTTGGTCAATCGGCTGTCGTTGGCTGCGGCGAAACGGGGCCCATCCTTCTCGGCATTGAGGATCATCGTGCGGAACTTGTACAGGGTGAACAACTCGCCATCGCGCCCGATCCGCTCCTGCCGATAAATGGCGGGGCCGCTCGAATCCATCCTGACTGCGACCCAGATCGATGCAGCCAGTAGCAGCCAGAGCGGCGCAGTCACGACAACCAGAACGATATCTATCACACGCTTGACGGCGGCATATTCGTTGCGACTGACCGGAGCGGACAACTCCCATCCCTCAGCGAGATGCACCATCGGCAGCCGACCGGTGTATTCCTCATACACCGTGGACAGGGCTCGAACCGGATATCCGGCAAGATTCCACGACGAGACGAATTGGGCCATGCGGTCTGACATCACCGGCCGCAGGTCAACGATGAGGGTGGCACCAAGCTGCGCTTCGGCAGGAGGCTCCCCAGCCGGGTCATAGACCTCTATGACATTGGTGTGGTCCGCATCACGTAGGTCTTCGACGAGCCCCTTCTCCCCGGTGATGATGACAAGGTCCTCCGCCCAGGGCCGCCGCCGACGCAGGAATCGATGCAACAAGGCTCCAGCCAGCCAGAGCCCGATTGTGGCGACAAGGTAGCTGCGTGACCAGTATGAGGGACGGCCGAAGGCGATGCCGGTTGCCGTGAACGCCGCAGCCGTCGCGACGATTGCAAGTGCTCGCCCATACGATGGCCGCGGTGCGCCTCGCGCCCACATCCGAACGCTGGCGTAGGAACCCAATAGCGCGCCGGATGCAAGCAGCCCGAGCATGGGCCACACATTCTGATCGGCTCGGGTCGCCTGCCATGGAAACGGCCCGCCAAAGGTGATCGCGGATCCAACAAGAACCGCGACCGCGAGGGCAAACAAGTCCGAAGCGAGGACGGAGAGGAGAAACTTCCTACGCATTGGGCGTAAGGATACCTGTCCGTGCTCTGTATCAACCACCCGCGGAGGCTAAGGTCCCCGAATGCCTAGAGCGACGTTCACTCACCAGGCCACGGCTGCAGCCCCCATAGGGCTCGTTTGGGCTCGCCTCCAGGACGCTGATACGTGGGCCAACATCGGCCCGGTCGAGGATGTGAGTGATCCTGAGCTCGATGACTCTGGCGACTTGCAGGGCTTCCGTTGGTCAACCAGCGTCGCCGCCAAGCGATACCCCGGCACAGCTCAGGTCACCGTCGCCGAGCACGAGGAACGCATGGTGCTCAAACTCGACGCCAGGGAGGTCGCCGGCAGCCTGGAGACACACCTCGAACCAAACGGCGACGGTACAACGATCGTCACCGTGACTCTCGAGGTCGTGTCGCGAGGCACCCTTTCAACGCTGTTCTTCCCGATAGTCAGTGAAGCGATCGCAAAAGGCCTACCGGGCCAGGTCGACACGTTTGCGGAGTCTCTGGGCTAGCCAGCCTGCTCGACGGCCCGCTCCTCGGCAGCCTTGAATTCTTCAGCCAGCCGCAGCGCTTCCTCCCGGCCACCCTGGGTCGTCTCCGCACGGTCGGTGAGCAACGTCACGTGGTTCGAGTAGATCTGCAGGAATCCGCCGTGGATCCCGATGGTTGTGACTTTGTCATCAGCATCGGTTATCTGCACCGGACCGGTCGCAAGGGCAGCCATCGTGGCCTCGTGATCAGCGAGAATCCCGATATCGCCCTCCGTCGTGCGAGCCGAGATCATCTGGGCGGCTCCCGACCAGATGATCGCCTCGGGCGTCACAACGTCAACGTGAAAGAGTTTGCCGGCCACTACTCCGTCTCCATCTCCTTGGCCTTGCGCATGGCGTCTTCAGCGCCACCGACCATGTAGAAGGCCTGCTCGGGCAGGTGGTCGAGCTCGCCATCGATGAGCATCGAGAACGACTCGATTGTCTCATCCAGCGGAGTGTTGACGCCCGGCTGCCCGGTGAACGCCTCAGCCACAAACATCGGCTGCGACAAGAAACGCTGAATCCTCCGGGCCCTGCCCACAATCAGCTTGTCCTCCTCGGAAAGCTCGTCGATGCCGAGAATGGCGATGATGTCCTGCAGGTCCTGATAGCGCTGCAGGATCTGCTGCACCTCCGTCGCAACGTTGTAGTGCTTCTCGCCCACGATCTGTGGATCGAGCGCCCGGCTTCCCGAGTCGAGAGGATCCACCGCGGGATAGATACCGAGAGCGGTGAGCGGGCGGGACAGCACGGTTGTTGCGTCCAGGTGGGCAAACGCCGTGTGGGGCGCCGGGTCGGTGATGTCGTCCGCCGGCACGTAAATCGCCTGCAGCGATGTGATGGAACGTCCCTTGAGCGATGTGATGCGCTCCTGAAGGACGCCCATCTCGCCCGCCAGTGTGGGCTGATAGCCGACAGCTGAGGGCATACGGCCGAGGAGCGTCGACACCTCGGAGCCCGCCTGAGTGAACCGGAAGATGTTGTCGATGAACAGGAGCACATCCTGGCGCTGCACGTCACGGAAGTACTCGGCCATGGTGAGGGCCGACAGGGCGACACGAAGCCGGACGCCGGGCGGCTCATCCATCTGACCGAACACAAGGGCGGCCTTTTCCAGAACACCGGATTCGGTCATCTCGAGGAAAAGGTCGTTTCCCTCACGTGTGCGTTCCCCAACACCGGCGAATACCGAGACACCACCGTGCTGGGTGGCGACGCGGTTGATCATCTCCTGGATGAGCACCGTCTTGCCGACACCGGCGCCGCCAAACAGGCCGATCTTTCCACCTTCGAGGTAGGGAGAGATCAGGTCGAGGACCTTGATCCCTGTCTCAAAGACCTTCTTCTGCGGTTCGACGTCTTCGAAACGGGGAGCCTCACGGTGGATCGGCCACCAATCGCCTGTGAATTCGAGGTCGGGAGCATCGAGCGCGACACCCCACATGTTGAAGATGTGACCCAGGGTCTGATCCCCAACGGGAACCGTGATCTCTTGCCCGGTATTGCGCACAACGGACCCACGGACCAGGCCGTCGGTAGGAGCCAGGGCAACCGCACGGACCGTGTTGTGACCAAGATGTTGGGCAACCTCGAACTTGACTGTCTTGGATTCTCCAGCAATCTCGAAGTCAACCTCGAGGGCATAAAGAATCTCCGGCATTGCATCGCTGGGAAACTCCACGTCAACGACCGGGCCGGCCACCTTGACGATCCGCCCCGTTGGGAGTGCGGTGGTTGTGGTCACTGTCTCTCCGTCCTTTGCCTATCCACCGGCGAGCGCTTCGGCGCCACCGACGATTTCAGATATCTCAGTTGTGATCTCGGCCTGTCGGGCCTGGTTGGCTTCACGGGTGAGGAGACGCACGAGCTCTTCAGCGTTCTCCGTCGCCGCCTTCATCGCTCGGCGTCGTGCTGCGTGCTCCGATGCCGACGCCTCGAGCAAGATCCCAAAAATGGTGCCCTCCAGGTAGCGCGGTAGCAGCCGTGCCAGGATCGCTGCTGCGGAGGGCTCAAACGTGTATGCCGCTGATGCTCCGGTTTCACCTTCGGCCTGCGGCGGTTCGATCGGAAGCAGGGGCCAGAGCACAGGCTTCTGGGTGAGAGCAGAGACGTAGCGAGTCGTGAACACCTCAAATGAATCGACACGCTCGGTCTCGTAGTCCTCCAGCAACGCATTACCGATCATGCGGGCATCCCCGTAGCCGGGGGTATCGGTCACGCCGAGCCAGGCGTGCTCAATCGCAAACTTACGATACGCAAAGTAGGCCTTGGCCTTCTCCCCTATCGTGTACAGCCGCACCTCGGTGCCTTGCTCACGCAACTCTTCAATGCGGTGCTCGGCCATCCTTATGATGTTTGTGTTGTAGCCGCCGGCCAGACCACGGTCTGACGTGGCAACGACAACGCCTGCGGTCACCAGGGGACGTTTCTCCAGGAGAGGATGACTCACCGCTCCGCTCCCGGCACCGAGATTGCTGATGACCTCATTCATCTTGTCCGTATACGGCTGCGACTCAGCGACCCGGACGCGGGCCTTGGCAATCCGCGACGTGGCGATGAGTTCCATCGCCCGCGTGATCTTCATCGTCGACTCGACGCTCTTGATGCGCCGTCGGATTTGCCGTACTTCAGCTGATGCCATGGGTCTTCGCTAGCCCTCTCTCGAAGCCTTGAACTCGGCAATGGCCGCGACCAGGCCCTCCTCGGGCAGAGCACCGGTATCCCTGATCTCATTGAGCAGGCCGGAATACCTTGTTCTGACGAACTCCAGCAAACCCGCCTCGAAGTCGCTGATCTCGGTGACAGGCACGTCGTCCATGTGTCCTTCGGTTACCGCAAAGATCGACACGACCTGCTCCTGTACCGGGAGCGGGGCGTACTGACCCTGCTTGAGGACCTCGACCACGCGGGCGCCACGGTCAAGCTGCGCCAGCGAGGCTGCGTCGAGCTCGGAACCGAACTCGGCGAACGCCTCCAACTCGCGGAACTGCGCCAGGTTCAGACGCAGCGGCCCGGCGACCTTGCGCATCGCCTTTACCTGGGCTGCGCCGCCGACTCGGGAGACCGAGATACCAGCGTTGATTGCTGGGCGGAGCCCTGAGTAGAACAGATCAGACTCGAGGAAGATCTGTCCGTCGGTGATCGAAAGCACGTTGGTCGGGATATACGCCGAGACGTCGTTCGCTTTTGTCTCGATGACGGGAAGACCAGTCATCGACCCAGCCCCGAGCTCGTCGCTCAACTTCGCACACCTCTCCAACAGACGGCTGTGGAGGTAAAACACATCGCCCGGGTAGGCCTCACGACCAGGAGGCCTACGGAGCAACAGCGAGATCTCACGGTAGGCGACGGCCTGCTTGGAGAGGTCGTCGAAGATGACCAGCGCATGCTCGCCGTTGTACATCCAATGCTGGCCAATAGCCGACCCGGAATACGGGGCGTACATCTGAAGAGCGGCGGCGGTAGATGCAGGGGCCGCCACGATGACCGTGTAGTCCATCGCTCCGCCCTGCTCGAGAGCGTCCGCCACCTCGGCGACGGTCGATGCCTTCTGGCCGATAGCGACGTAGATGCACTTAACGCCAAGGCCCTTTTGGTTGAGGATCGTGTCGATCAGGATCGCCGTCTTGCCGGTCTGGCGGTCGCCAATGAGCAGCTGACGCTGACCACGCCCGATAGGCGTCATTGCGTCAATGGCTTTGATACCGGTCTGCAGCGGCTCGGACACAGGTTGCCGCTCCACCACGGACGGGGCCTGCGTCTCGAGAAGACGGGTCTCGGTGTATTCGATCGGGCCTTTGCCGTCCATAGGGTTGCCGAGCGGGTCGATAACGCGGCCCAGCAGACCATCACCGACAGGCACGGACAGCACCCGGCCGGTCGAGCGCACCTCAGCGCCCTCTTCGATTTTGGAAGCGTCACCCATGATGACGGTACCAATCGAGTCTTCATCGAGGTTCAGCGCCACACCGGTTAGACCACCGGGGAACTCCAACAACTCGGATGTCATGACGTTCGGAAGACCCACAACACGGGCAACGCCGTCGCCGACAGACTCTACGTAGCCTACGGTCTCGGCCTCGATGGATGGCTTCCACCCCTCGAGGTTGCGCCGGAGTGCCCCGGTGATGTCTTCGGGAGTCAGGGTTAGATCAGCCATTCGCTATGCCCATGCCTCTCGCAATTCCAGGAGTCG
>CBDUNF010000151.1:0-8692 GCA_965368515.1 uncultured bacterium | reverse complement strand
GATGGCCATCGCGGCTCGAGCTGCCCTTGGTGCATATTCGATGATTGAGTCGACATCATCCGCTTCATGAGCGTGGTGGACAAGCCGCGCCGGGTCGGCCCTCCCTGCGAGGTCGTTCAGAACAAGCTGGTTGAGGCGACGACGGTCCTGGTTGTCCAAGGCCGCCTCGATCGATCGGCGTGTCAGTTCATGACGAAAGGACACGCCACTGTCCCCTATTCGGAGCAGACCCTGACGGGAACATTCCGCCAGGTGCTCCCGCTCCGGGCTCAGGATGCTCGTGATGAGCGATCGCTCAGCCTCTCGGGGAATCACCGAGGCAAGATCGAGAACCTCCCGGGCTTCAGGAGAGAGCTTGGCCGCACGGGCGAGCACGGAGTCCTGGATGGAGGTCGGCACGTTCTCGACTCCGGACGCCAGGACTTCGGTGACAAAGAGCGGGTTCCCATCGGTCAGGGCCAGGATCTCGTCAATCTCATGGTCAGCGGTACCGGCAAGGTCTGCGACGGCGCGACGAGAGAGACCGTCGAGATGAATGCGCACCAGGACCTCCGGGGGCAGCCCTCCGATGACCTGTCTCAGCGGATGGTCGTGGTCGACCTCGCCGTCACGATAGGTGAGAAGAAGCAATCCGCTGGTTTGGGCGATTCGTCGGCCCAGATACTTGATCACATCCAACGTCGCCTCGTCCGCCCATTGCGTGTCCTCGATGACAAGAACCGTCGGGCGCAGCCGTCGTGACAGGAAGTCCAGCAGGTTCCCCATCACAGCTCTCCGGTCGCCCATCTCCAGAGGCCGAAAGAGGGCCGTCTCCTCCCTGGCTATCTCCCAGAAAGCTCCAAGCGGTTGTGGGGTCAGCAGATCGTCACAAGAACCGAAGAGAACGAACGCTTCATCCCGATGTTTCTCAACAACATTTCTGACCAGAGCGCTCTTGCCGATACCGGCCTCACCTCGAACCAGGACAACCTTTCCCCCTGACGACCCGACCCCGGCCAGCAGGTCGGCCATCAGTCTCGACTCGGCTTCCCTTTCAAGCAGCACGGGCCGAAGCCTACAGTTGCCACACTCAGTGGTGAGGCGTCGGGAAACCAGTGGGCATGGGCGGTCAATACGACACGGCCTGTGCTTTCAGCACAGGCCGTGCGTCGGCGTCGAGCTGCTTTCAGGAAGGAGCGAATATCGCCGACTGGGACAACCGGCAGGTATTGGGGCCTACCTCGCCATCGGCAAGTGCACTTGCAGGGAAGATGCCCGGGAACGGGCTGTCGTCCGAACACCCGCCCCGGTAGGTCTTGATCATCCCGGGCAACATCGCCGGGATCTTGGGGCCGTGGTCGTTCAGCACCAGATGGATCTCAGCAGTTGCGGCGTCGTCGAAGCTTCGATCCTGTAGCCAGCCCGGCAGGTCACCCTCCTTCAGCGACCCTGCGAATGTTGCCATTCCGGATGCGCCCGCCACCGATCCGGTTCCGAACAAGATCTGGGAGTCGGTTGCGGGGTTCTGAATGATGTCAGGAGCGGTGCACGGCGACGGATCACATGCCGCTGGATTGTTGACGACGACGACCCACAGCGTGTAGGCGCTATTCGCTGTGAGGGAGTTGGTCGCCAATCGGTACGAGATCCCATTCGCATTGCGAATCAGGGTCGCCGAGGCGTTGTCCACCGGTCCCTCATTGCCCTGGGACGCTTGTTGCGGGTGCCAATTCACCCCCACCGTCGAGCTGTCCGCCGATCCGAGTGCGGTCGCCGCGCCAAAAGCGACCACCACCACCAAGATCGATCCGATCACGACGAGTCGTCCCTTCATCGTCCTATCTGGCTGTGTCTGTAGCGCCGCGGGCGCCGACTGTGACCTGTCCATCGTTTCCTCCAGGTGAGTCACTCGTGGACTCAGTTGCGTGAGGCCAAGGTAGGGAGCAGCGATGCAGAAGCATTGGCGCGGACCACTGAGATATGGATAGCCAACCCGGAGATTTGAGTCACAAGCTCGATCTCAGCGGCCCTGGGCTGTCCGAAGGAAGGAGAACCGCACCTGTCGAAGTTCAACGACGCGGCACCAGCAAACATGCAGCACCCCAACATGGATCATGAATCCGGCACGCTGGCGACATCCTTGGCAGCCGCCTGGCTGCGTTGGAAACAAACCTGCGAATGTATAGCGAGATCGCGTACCGGCTGAGATGCAGGACACGGCAGGACCGGTTGGTTCTTCTGTCGGGACCGGATCGCCACAAGTGCAGACCTTTGTCGGCTACGGGGCTCGGAGGTGGTTGCCATTTCACCGAGGATTGAAGTTGGAGCCCTTCTCCTCATTCATAGCGATGCCCCGGCTCTGGTGACTCGGCGGACCACCAACTCTGGGTGAGGGGCTCGCTTGCGAAGAACTCCAAGAGAAGCCGGCCAGCCTTCTGCTCCCCCAGTGGAGACGGATGGATGCCATCGGTCTCGAAGTCCCTCCTCTCCCAGCGGTGCCCGTCGATGCGAGGTGTTGCGCCGTTAGCCCACAAGTACGGTCCCCACGCCGTCCAAACCGGCGTCGCACCCGCAACAGCGTCGGCGACCAAGGCTTTGACCGCCAGGCCATTGTCGAAACCCGTGACCGGTTCGAGATGAGCGGTTGGTGTCCCGTACGCTGCATAGCTTCGTGACGTCACGAAGGCCTGGCGCAGATTAGGGAGGTGCTCGACCGCCTGTTCGAGAATCGTCGTAAGCCAGCCGCGTTCTCGATCGACCCTTTCGTTGGTGTCCCCGTGGCCGAGGTCAGAAAGCTTGGAGCCCATTTTCAGCCACACCACCTGTACGGACCGAGGTTCGAGTCCCGTTGCTGCGATGCCCTCGGATGCCAGATGCCAGGCCTCGTTACGCGGGTCGATCCAATCCCTCATGGTGAGGCCTCTCACTGCTCCGTTGGCAATCACAACGCTCGGATTGAGGCGACGGCGCGCATTGGCGAGCGTCGTGAAGCGAGCCCATTCCTGCAAACCGTTCGACATACCGAGGGCCGCAATGCCGATGACTCCATCAATCGGTTTGACGACCGGCGCTGCGTTTCGATGGTGGATGGGCATTTCGTTTCCTATCGGGTACAAGCCTGCCCCTCCAGGATCTGTCAACGGCACCAAAACCGATCTGTTCGGCTGAGCTTTTCGTTGCGGTGGAGAATGATGCGCCGAAGACAAACTTGGGGACCGGTGTTCAGGAGTCCGGAGCGATGGTTCGGTCATCATGATCCACCCACCCGGGCGTTCGTCGGTAGCGTCATTCGAATGGTCTTCGTCGTCGGTGCCACCTCGCCAGCCGATCGCGATACGGCTGCTCCTCTCTTGGTAGGGTACCGAAAGGACCACATGCACGGGACAGGCGGGCCGCTCCGAGGCTCTCGCCCAGCAGTGGACGGACGCGATTCGTGCCCTCATCCAGGATCGAGGACGGAAGATCGAGATCGACACCACCGATTGGAAGATCGAGAAGGTGTGTGGTCTTGCCGAAGCGGCCGTGCACGCCGCGCTCAGCGAGGGGTAGAGTCAATCGGGTCGGCTCGAGGTGAAGGGGAGGACGACGTCATGCCGGTCCACTCGTCGTACACGATCCAATGGGGCTCAACGGGTCGTTCTCTGTTGTTCATGGCCCGAGACGACTCTGGAGGGGGCGTCGTTGGTCTTCGCCCCTCTTCGCCAGGCGCCAAAGCTGCGTATGTTCGTGAGAATGAGCCTGCGGTTGCTTTGCCGCTCCATTCACTGACGGAAGTCGACGCTCAGCTGATGCCGGGCGCCTACCGACTCGACCTTCCTGCTGGTGTCGTGGCAGCTGGTTCCCCGCATGTCATGGTGTGGATCGGTTTCGACGAAGCGTGGGTGGCGCCGGTCGATATCGAACTTGTTGCCTACGACCCCAGCGATCAAGCATGTATCGGAATCCATCAACTTCAGGACCACAAACGGCACGAATTCCTGCGACGAGCCCTCCCTAATCTGACCGAGATGGAGTTCGAGGCCGGGATGAATCACGAGAAGAAGCTGGCGGACTTTCTTGCGGAACGAGGAGAGTCCTGATGTCGACGCACATGTACACGATCAGGGCAGGGTCGTCTGGTCGAAGTGTGCTCGTGTGCGGCGAATGGCCGAATGGACTCCCGGCAACGGGTCTCGATCCGGCGTCGATCCGGGTAGCTTACGCCCGCGACGACGGGAGTGCTGCACGCCCGATTTCCCTGCCCGTCCGGGAAATCGATGCGGCCTTGACACCGGGGGTGTACCAGGTGTCGCTGCCTGACGAAGCGGTTGCACCGGGAGCAACGAGAGTTGTGATCGTTCTGCAACACCTGGAGGCTCGGTTCGACCCGGTGGACGTCGACCTCGTGATGTACGACCCGCAGGACTCGGTTCGCCTCGGAATGACCTCGCTGGGACCCGAGGGAAGGATCGACGCGTTGCGAGGCGCGTTCCCGCAGCTCGCTGCGCTCGAACTCCGGGAGCGGGCCGCCATGGGTGAGGATAACGTCTGACAGCCTCTCCAGCGGCCGGGATTCTGAGGGAGAGACTGATAGGGCTCCCTCTTCAGCGATCGACGTTCGACCAGCTTTCTTCGGCGGGCGCGGTCATCGGGCTTGAACATGCACTCCCGAACGGTCTGTTCGGAGCATATCTGGATGACGACGGGAACCTCCGCATTGATCGTCATCACGTCGATGCGCTTTCCGATGCCTTTCCGACCCACCCTGATGCCGAGTTCCTTGGTGCCCTCGAAGAAACGCGTCGCGCCCGCTGCGGAGCACTGGTGGAGACCATGGAGCGATCGAGCGACTTCGGCGCAGGCTCGGCAAGAGACATTGTCGACGTGGCGAGTCTCCTCCTTCAGCAAATCGCCGACGTTTTGCCGTATCCGATCCTTTCGAAATTCGTACCTGCGTTGCTCTTCGAGCGCTTGATTGCCACCGGCGCCACCGTTCTGCCCAGGCCAGCTATGCCGAGCCCCGGGCTTCGATTGACCCGGTCCCTCGAAACACTGGCGGTTTGGTGCGAGCAGAGGGGCTGGCCCCCTCGGCTCCTCCGCGCCCGATGGCCCGACGTCGATTCGGAGGTCTCCGATGCAGTGTGGAGATTCTGTGCCGATCATGCCGGATTCGGACCCGTGGCGTGGGAGGCACCCGGGTTTGATGATCCACGGTATGTTTTGCAAGCCATGGACGGTTTGGGGTCTGGCCAAGTATCCAAGGCCGCCATCCCTTCGTCACGTCTTGAGGATCTGATTCCAGCCCCTGGACGGCCACTCGACCTGCAAGGGGTCCTGGCCGGGTGGCTGGAGTTCATCGAGCTGCAGATCTGGTACGTCCGCTCTGCCTTCTACCGGGGTCTCGTTCCGTTGCTCATCGAGCTGGGTCGGATCAGGGGATGGTCGCCTGTCAAGCTTCTTTTCCTGAGCCGACATGAGATCTCGGGGGCATGCCCATCCGGAGACACGATCGACCGGAGGATCGAGCTCTACTTGAGGGACGTGGCCTACCTGCGCCAGAACTCGGCGGACGTGGGCAGGTTGGACGCTCTCTTCGATGCCCGCCCATGAACGAGGGACTCAGAGGCACCGGCGCGGCTACCGGGCGAGTTTCGGGCTTGGCCCACGTCGCCGACATCGACGGCAGGGTGGCGGACGTGGCCGACGGAGTGGTGTTGGTCGTGCGCGTGTTCCACCCATATTTCGCGCCGGTACTCCGCCGGGTGACCGGGCTCGTGGTCGAGGAGGGCGGTTTGCTCCAGCACGCCGTGATTCTGGCTCGAGAGTTCGGTGTCCCGACCGTCGTCGGGGTCCCTCATGCAACCAATGCCATCGGGTCGGGTGACTTCGTCGAGCTGGATGGTTCGACCGGAGAGGTGATGGTTACCCCGAGGCCCGCGGCCGATGCGCACACACCTGATGTCCGTGGTCAGAGGTAATCGTCTTCGGCTTCGACCCGAGATGGGTCCTTGGTCGAGAGCCTTGCTTCCTGCTCGAACCCTCGACGCCGGTTCTTCACGACCGAGGTGAGCGTCGGATCCATCCGTTTGGGGAGCTTCCGCACAGTGGCGATCAGTTCCGGCGCCTGGAGAAACCAGACGTCGCCAGGTTCAATTGAGTCGTTGGCGATCAGCCTTCGTTCCACCTCCAGAAATATCCTCCGAAGGGGATAGGAGTACTTGAGCCAGAGCACATGGTGGTTCTCCCGCTCGACATTGAGATCGTGGAGAAACCGCACCGCGTGATTGAGCGCGTCTGCCCTTCCGGACGTTTCGGCGAGATCACAATGGAGCGAGAGCCCAAAGAGGTTGCGGCGGAGATTTTCGGCGTAATCGACTGCGATGTGAGAGTCGGTTCGAAGCGCGGTTTCGATGACCTTCGCGGGGGTGTCCCACGGTTCGAACAGAAGATCGCGATCCCGCATCCAGTGCCAGTCGACGAGATGCTCTTCGAGTAGCCGAGCGATCTCAGGGGCCGACCCGGAGGCCAATGCCGAGACCGCGGACGGCGGGGTGGTCAGGCCGCCAGCGAGGAGGGCTTCCCTCAATCTTGCGATGCTGGCCATGTAGTCGCCGCTCAGTACTGGTGTGGTGGGTAGCACCAGATCGGCAGCGGTTGGCCATACGACATCGCGATGGGTTCTCCCGACGGTGTTGAGATTTGCTGCGACCGTCTCCTCGATGAAGGGGTAGAGGATGTCGTCGCCTTGGGCTTGGATGAACCAACACAGCGAGAAAAACTCGACCCATCTGGGCCACCAGGATGTGACGAGGGCGACGATCTCGTCGTTGCGCAGGGCTGCGATGGCGTCGTCTTCTTGCGGAAAGAGCTCGAGCACCTCGGCGAGCTGGTCATATGAGGACCGCACCCGGTGCATGAGATCGGCCATGTATTCGGAGTTCCATGTAGCACGGACAACGCCGGCCCAAACGTCGGCGAAGGCGTCCGAGCGAAAACGGTACCGGCACTGCATCCATTTGATGTGGAGCGGAGCCACGTTAGGGAATCCCAAGACACGCGGCACCATCTCGAATCCAGGCTGAACCAGGGACTTGAGGAGCGCCGAGATCACGAGCTCTGGTCGGACCTCCAGCCAATCGTGGTCACCCTTCGCTTCCGAGGTCTCGTGCTCAGCGTGGAACCTGCCGTACTCCGGAAGCAGCCTCCACCACTCGCGTCGACGTTCGACCTCCGGCAGGGGGGTGCTTCGTGCGCTTGGCTCGTGGCCAAAGAACTTGATGGTGTCACGAGCCGCGTCACGCGCTTCGGCCATGGAGGGGAGGCGCCGTCGGAAGTCACCAGAGGAATCCTCTGGCGCAAGTGCACTGCCGAGGGGGGTGGCGTTGACAGGCGAACCGACAACAATCAACTCGGATCCAGCGAGGGTCGACAGTGTCTCAGCGAGCGCAGGTCCGAGACGGTCCGTCGTGATCTCGAGCCGATGCACGCCTGCCGCGGCGGCAGCGTCGGTGACCTTGGCCAGGTATCGCGCCGTCAACGAACGGAGGTCGACGTCTCGCATTCGTTCGAGATCTGCCCACATCCCCTTCAGGTCAGCTCGGAGATCGATTTCCGGACGAAGCACTACACGTTCGAGGCCGTAGGGAGCGGTTGCAAGACTCGAAACTGAGGACACCACCGGGTCGAAATCGAAGTGAGAGTCCATCCACCGGTCCCACACGTCGGTCCACTCTGCCGCCGCCAGGCCATCCGCGACGTCCTTGATCTCAACCAGACCTGAGTAGACCGCTCCACGCGAGCCGTCCACAGTGACCACCTCGCCTTCGGTCAACGTGTTCGTCGCATGCTCGGTGCCAACGACGCACGGCAAGCCGAGTTCGCGCGAGACGATCGCGGCATGGCAAATCATGCCGCCAACGTCGGTGAGAATGGCAGCCGAGTTTCGCATCGCCACCACCATGTCTGGGTTTGTCATCGGTGTGACTAGCACCTGGCCGGCCTCGAGCGCCAGCGCCTGATCGATGTTGAAGACGAGATGCACACTTCCGGCGCCGATACCCCGGCTGGCGGACACACCGGTCAGGATGGCGCCAGAGGTGTCGCCCGCCGTCGGCTGATCCAACCCTGCGGTGATCGGTCGAGTTTGCAGAACGTGTACGGCATCGTCATGAACGCACCATTCAACGTCCTGGGGTCCGCCAAAACGGGACTCGAGATTGTTCGCAAGTTCGGCCAGCCTGCGAGTGTGAGCCGCTGTGAGTGTCACCGTGTCCCCTTCGGGCTCGCCGTTCGTCCGCGCCATCCAGAACCGGGCCGGGATGACTTCACCCTTGACGAGTTTTTCGCACCCCCCTTCGACATGCTCAACCAGGGTCCTGTCGCCGCCGAAAGTCGTGAACATCACGCCGCTGCGAGTCGCTTCGAGGAACACTTGGAGGACCATCGCCATCTTCGGAGCTTGACCGACTCCACTTTCGGTTGAATAGGAGATGGCCCGTCTGGCAAAGGCCGAGCTCCAGACCTCCATGATGGTGGCTTCGAGTTGTTCCGGTTCGCCGACTTGAAAGGATTCAAAGATGCCGGCAAAAGAGAATTCCGCTGAGTCCTCTACGGTCGCAGAGGAGCGAACGATCAGACCATCGCTCGTGATCTCCCACAACCGCAATCGTTCGACCTCTTCAGCGATCGAGGAACGGAGGAAGTCTGGGAGCCTGCCTCCCCGCAATGCTGCCGC
>CBDUNF010000150.1:0-8827 GCA_965368515.1 uncultured bacterium | reverse complement strand
CTACAATCCCGGGCTTCTTGGTGATGAAGGCCCGCTCATCGTGGGTGCTCCCGGTGAATCGCACCGGATGTTTCCCTCCGTAGAGCTGCATCGGCACCACCTCTCCCGAAGGGTCGTAGCGGTATTCATCTGGCGGGTCTAGATCGCTGGGGTCAATCACGTCTCGGTCTCTGACGTCGACCTGCTCGTAAGCGGCGGCGTCGACAGACCGCATGGTCAGCGCCAACTCTTTGTCGGCCATGACAAACACGGGGCAACGGAATCGCTCGGCGAGATCGAACGCCTTCATCGTGAGGGTGTAGCACTCGGCGACAGTGGACGGGCAAACCGCGATAACGGGGAAGCCGCCTGCGGTGCCCCAACGGACGAACTGGACATCACCCTGTGCCGTTGTGGTTGCCGCCCCGGTCGAGGGACCGAGTCGCTGCACATCGACGATGACCAGCGGAACCTCACCCATGATGGCCATGCCGATGTTTTCGCTGTAGAGGCTGATCCCCGGTCCAGCCGTGGCGGTCATCGCCCGGGCACCGGTCATCGAGGCACCAATGCACATGCCGATCGATGCTATCTCGTCCTCGCCCTGCATACCGATACCGCCTCGGGCCGGCAGGTCCCGCAACATCATCATCAGAATGGGTGATGCGGGAGTAATGGGATATCCGGCGAAGAAGTTGCACCCGGCTGCGAGTGCACCGCGTACGATCGCCGTGGCGCCATCGGTGAATTCGCGCTCGATGGTTGTGGTGTCAGTGATGGGAACCCTCTCGGTGAGTCCACCAATTTACCGCTGCGGCGAAGTTTTGGGTGCCATCTTGATTACTGATCAACGAGTGCGATCGGCCTGAATTCAGCCGCACCGCGCCGGGTCAACAGACGATCTCCCAGCACGACGAGATCGACTACCGCGCCGACGGTGACGGTGACCGTCCGTGCCGACCAACTCGAATCGACGACGCACGTACACGCGATCAGTTCGGCACCGTTGGCGGCGGCCATCGCCGCGGCCGCACGCACCGGCACTCCGTCGGTTCCGAACCGTGAGAAGGTTACTGGGGCCGCGGCCAATGCCGCGGCGTCAGCCGCGCCCGCCAGCTGGGTTTGGGCGGAGACAACTCTGGCAACGTCGACCACCAGCAGACAAGCAATCAGGGAGACGGCCGCAAGCGCGGCGACCAGCAGCCCGGCCGCCCCGGTCTCCCGATTCAACGTTCGACTCGCATTACTGCTGTGGCGGATAGCGGGACGGAAGGGCCACCGATCAGCGGCAGCCTCACCTGGTACGGAAGCGACACGGTGACTCTGGCGTCGGCGCCAACAACATGGGGGCGGTGCACGTTGATACGTGCGTCGACGCCACGTCCGCCGAGGGCGGCTGACGCCGCTCCGAGAGCGGCAGCCGGGTCGGGAGTTGTGGCCGCCACCCGCGCTCCTTCCCGCGCCGCCGCGACCACCTCGATCTGCAGCCGTGCCGCTCGGGACACCTCTACGAGCATCATCAACAACAGCACGACGACCGGGACCAGCAGTGCGAGTTCCACCGTGGCGCTCCCCCGTTGATTCACATGAAGCTCGAGACGCGGGTGATGACCGCATCGAAGAGGGCGCCGAGCGCTCCGGTGCTGGTCGCCCAGACGATCAGTGTCCCGGCGATTGCTGCCGCAGCCACGACCACGAGGGCATACTCGGCAGTCGCCTGCCCGGTTTCGTCATGTCGCAGGTGGTTCATTTCTTTCTCCTTGTCCGGCCACCGGCCGGGTCGGTGGGAAGCGATTTCTAGATTTCTAGCCGCCCAAAGGCATCGAGCAACGCCGGAGCCACCGTCAGCAGCAGGAAGCCTGGAAGTATCAGCAGGGTGAGGGGAAACAGCATCGATACCGGCAGCCGCCGCACCGCCCGGAGCTGCGCCGCGGCCAACTCGGCGTTGGATTCGGCCGCAATGCGAGCGACCGGGTCGAGCAGCGCCGAGCCAGTGGCTGCCGCTCGCCCGACGACTCGATAGAGATCCTGGCCGACGCCGGCTGCAGAAGAAAGGGCCGCCGCCAGCCCGATCACCCTGGCCCGACGGAGCAAAGCTCGAATCTCATCGCCGATGGCACCGCCGAGGCTTTGGCCGGCGACAGTGAGCGCTGCTTGTATTCCCAACCCTCCGGACAGCCCGATTGCGGTCAAGTCCGCCAATGCCGCCAGATGCTCCAGAGCCGCACGCCGACACCGGGTGCGCCCACGTATCCTGCGGACCCCGCTCGCACCCATCGCGGCCGCAGCAACGGACACAGCCAGAGCGGGTACATGAACCGACGCCGCCGCCAGTCCCGTCAATACGAGGATGCGCCACGGGCTCATTGGGGTCATGACGAGCGCGGAGGCTCCGACCAACACTGCTGTCATGAGACCGCCATGCGCCAGACCAGCAGCACCCCAACACCCTCGAGCATCACCCCGACGACGGCAACTGCTGCCGCCCCGCTTTCCACTAGCAATTGCAGTCTTCCGAGCCCACCAAAGGCCATCCACAGGATTGGCATTCCCCCAACCACGAGCGCCGACATACGTGCTTGGGTCGTCAGGGTGCGTTGCTGGCGGGCGAGGTCGGCATCCGCGGCAGCCCGGTCGGCCAGTCTCAGGAATAGGTTGGCGGACCGCCCGCCGGATATCGCCACCACCTCGATTGCGGTTGCGAGGCGCCGACCGTTCACCGGCAGGCTGCGCAGCACGTCGGCAACCTCCTGGATCGGCGCTCCTGCCGCCGCCAGCCGTCGCGTCGCCGCCAGAATCGGGGAATCCTGAGCCGCAGCCGCGTCGGCCAGAGCCCATCGCAGCGATGCGCCGGCTCGCAACTCGGCATGAACGGCGGCTAGAAATCGCTGCTCGTCAACCGCCGTCGACGACCGATGCAACCGCAATCCGAAATGAGGGCGCATCACCACGCCAATCCCGAGCAGCAGCCCTGCGGTCACGAGCATTCGTACACCGCCACCGGATCTGGGTCGACCATATGGATTCCGCGCACCACGCGTCTCCCACGTTGTCGCCCCACCACCACGACCGCATCGACAACACGGCGCACCTGGCGGTTGAGACTGTCCACTGCCAAATGCGAATCGAGCATTGCCAGGGTCTCCAGTCGCCACAGGGCCTCGTCGGGCGAACTGGCGTGGATGGTCGACATTGAACCCTCGTGTCCGGTCGACAGAGCCTGCAGCATGTCAAAGGCCTCGGCCCCACGAACCTCTCCGATGACCAGCCGGTCCGGCCGAAGCCGTAGGGCATGGCGCAACAGTTGGCGGAGGGTGATGGCTCCGACTCCCTCCGAGTTGGCCGGTCGACCCTCGAGCCTCACTACATGACCGCTCAGTCGCAGCTCGGCAGCGTCTTCAACAGTGACCACCCGCTCGTCATCAGGAATCTCCCGGGACAGGACGTTGAGCAAGGTCGTCTTGCCGGAGCCGGTTGATCCGCACACCAGTATGTTTTGCCGATCCAGCACCAGATGCTGCAACAAGGTGGCACCGTCTTCATCGATGCTCCCCAGCTCGATCAACTGACCAAGGCTCTTGGCCGCCTCGGTGAAACGTCGAATGGCTACAACCGGACCATCGATCGATGCCGGAGGCACGATGGCATGCAGCCGCGAGCCATCGGGCAGCCTGGCGTCGACGGCGGGGCTGGCTCGGTCAAGGCGCAGGCCCAAGGGTGCAACGACGCGCTCGATTGCGGAGGTCAGGTCGATCGCAGTGCCGAAGCTCACCTCGGATCTCTCCAGGTTGCCGCCGCGCTCGACCCAGATCCGACCATCGCCGTTGACAAAGATATCGCTCACGGCAGAGTCCCTCATCAGCTGCTCCAGCGGCCCCAAACCCAAGACAGCATCGACAACACATGTCGCCGGATCTCCATCGAGCAGTGGCGCTTCGACGGGAGCCAGTTGCCGGACTCTGGCTGCGATCGTGTCTGCGTCGAGCGCGATGGGGTCGTCCATGACCCTTCGTGCAAGTCGGTCGACTACACCCACTGGGTCTCCCAGACCTGCCGCCACGCCTTGATCCAGCGGCTGCGGAGCGGCACCCGTCCCTCGAGCAGGGCCCGTACGGCGGAGCGCGATGGTGTCGGCAAGGTCAAACCGGGGCCGGGAGCCTTCTCGTGCCAACCAATCTGTTGGAAGACCGCACGGCGATCACAAGGCGGTGTCATCCCACCAGGAAGAAGCGGAACCACCGGAACCGTGGGGACCGACTCGGACCCAGTAACTCGCGGCAACCGCAGCACCACATTCGGCCACCCCTGCACCAGCGCACGCACGACCTCACCGGCTTCAGCGGCATCTATGCCTCCATTGGACAGGACCGCGACTCCTACGTCGGTCGGACGCAGATCATCGAGACGCGGCCCGTGTTCGACCAGTGCAGCAAGTGAGCTGGGCCCGGGATAGGTCGGCCCGTGACGATCCAGGTCTACAACCAAGGCGTTTCCTGCCGCGGCGGCGAGCGCCAGTGGAGCAACGACCCCCAGCACACCGTCGCTTTCACAGGTGATCGCCAGCGTCGCCATCTTCCCCTCCACTTGTCGTTTCTGGGGAAGCGTCTCGAACATATGTGCTGGCAAGGGCCAATACAAGAGGTGCGACTTCCGGTCATCGGAACCCCTACCTGGCAATAGGTCTCAACCCTTGTCCCGAACCCGCCGTAGTATTCACCTATGGAGGCTGCATTCTTCGACCTCGATAAAACGGTGATCGCCAAGTCTTCGACGCTCGCCTTTGGCAAGCCCTTCTACAAGGCAGGGTTTGTTGGCAGGCGCGCTCTCATGAAGATGGGATTCGCCCAGTTGTTCTACGTGCTCTTTGGAGCGGACGAAGACCAGCTCGAACGCGCTCGCGATCAGATGCTGATGCTCACATCCGGCTGGCACCGGGCGGAAATCGAACAGCTGGTTGAGCAGACAATCGACGAGGTCGCCGACCCGATCGTCTACGCAGAGGCGCTGACGCTCATCGACCAGCACAAGCGTGAGGGCCGCAAAGTCATCATCGTCTCCGCCAGCCCGGAGCAGATCGTGCGACCGCTGGGACGACACATCGGTGTCACCGACTTCATCGCAACTCGGGTGAAGACGGACGCGGCGGGGTTCTTCCTCCCGGAGCTCGAGCTCTATGCGATGGGCGAGGGCAAGGTCGACGCCATCAACGAGATCGCCGAGCGAGATGGGCTCGATCTGCAGAACTCCTACGCATACTCCGACAGCACCACCGACCTCCCAATGATGGAGATGGTGGGCAACCCGGTTGTCGTCAACCCGGAGAAGGAACTGCGCAAGATCGCAGAAGAGCGCGAATGGCCGATACTCGAATTCGAGCGCCAGGTCAGCCTCCGCACCCGTCTCCCGTCACCCAATCCCTGGTGGTCCGGGGCCACCGTCGCCGGCGTGGCGGCAGCCGTAACCGCCGCCGTTTTGTTGCGTAAGAAGGACCTGTAGATCCGACTTCAGGGGTGCCCCACACTCACGTGAAGGACACCCCCAATCCAAGCGTTGCCTAGTTCAGTTGCAGCGATCCGATCAGACCGAAGGCGTCCTCGACACCCGACACCGACACCCCGGGGCCGGTCACACCATCCTGGTAGACGGTCCGACCCGTCCAATGCCGAAGACGGGGTGATGCGTAGTCAACGGTGCCATACGACTCGAACTCGCCCGTTTCCATCTCCCACACGCCCTCGTCGACACCCGCCGCCAGGAGTGCGCCGGGTTCGCATCGCTTCAGTTGACCGTCCTTCACTTTGAACTTGCCGGTGAAGATCCTCCATCCCTCCTTGTAGTGGAATAGGCCGTCATCACCGTCATACCCACCCATGGAGTACAGGGCCATGCCCAGGGTATGCCCATAGAGCTCGATGGTCCCGAACCACGAGATGTCCTCACATCCATAGAGCCCGAGGCTCCCATCGTCGTTCTGATTGAGGACCATCACCTGCTCGCCCCCAAACGGATGGTGCCGCGGTCCGTCTGCGCTCACCGGTGCCGCCATCATGACCGACATCACGGCGACGACTGCGAGGAGCGTGATCAGCTTCCTCTTCATCTTGTGTCCTTCCTCCCGATTCCCCCTAGCGCAACCCCCCCCCCATTTCGTGCGCGACGGCATCGGGCCGCACAGGTGCGGCGAATGCCATCGGTTGCAGCGCCTCGAGCTCCGGATCAATCCCGGCCAGGACGGCATCGCAAACGGAGTCGGGCTCGGTTTCCCCGGAGAACCTCGATACCGGATTCCGTCGATGGGAGCCCATCGGATGCCTGTCGCTAGGCGCTACCCCACATCATGCCTCGAAACCGATCGCCATTGCTACAGGTTTGCCCCGAAACACGAAACACGAAACCGTTCCCGGACGCCGGTTTGTTCCTCTCGCTTGTGGCAGCACACGCCCCGGGCCGAACGACGGCGTGGAGGAACACGTCGACCGCAACGTGTTCAGGGGAGATGTTCGACATGCACGGGCTAATAAAGCAACCTGAAGAATTGGCTTCGCACCGGTCGTCGACGACCGCTAACAAACCGGCTGTCGGGGGCCGCTACCTATCCCGGCGCTCGGCGGCGTGACGCGCTGCGCCCTCTTTGCGTTCGCGGGTGGCTCGCTCAGCCGACTCCTTGCGCTCTCGCGCAGCTCGCTCGTGAGATTCCTTGCGCTCCCGCTCATGGCGCTCGTGAGATTCCTTGCGCTCCCGCTCGTAGCGGTCGGCCGACTCTTGGTCGGTGTCCATTTGCGGCCCCAGTGCTCGAGGTACATGTCTCTACCCGCCTAACAATAGGGCACAGTGACCTCCTTCGGAGCGCTCGGCGGCGCGCTGGAGGCCATACACAGGACTCTTCTCTTCGGTCGAACACAAACTAAAACGAATCCGCTTGACTCTCACCTAGGGGAAGACACGACGATGGGGATAACAGGAGGTACGTGAGTTGAATCTGGTCCCAATTGGACGGTTTTCGGAGATGACCAGGTTGTCGGTGCGGGCGCTACGCCTGTATGCCGAGAACGGCGTGTTGCCACCGGTGCATATCGACCCGTCATCTGGGTATCGCTACTACGAGCTCGGTCAGGCAAACCGGGCCGAAGCCGTCCGCATTCTCCGCTCGGTCGAGATGCCGCTTGACGAGATCCGTGCCATCCTCGACGCCGACGATCCCGAGGCATCTCGGCAGCTGCTGATGACGCACCGAGAGCGATTGGCACAGCGATTGGCGGCACAGGAACGCATGCTCAACTACCTCGAGACACTCATCAATCGGAAAGAGGGGATCATGCCCTACGAAGTTCAGATCATTGAAGAGGCACCTCAGATGGTGGCCGCAACCCGGGTGCACACCACAGTGGCACGGATCGGAACCGATATCGGGGCGGGGTTCGGCACTCTGGTTCGAGGCCTGGGCAGGGAAGGGGTCACACCGTCCGGTGCGCCCATGATCCTCTATCACAACGTCATCGACGAGGAAACGGGGGGCGACATCGAAATCTGCGTCCCGATCGACAGTCCGTTTACCGGCGACGCAAAGGTGTATGCACGTGAGTTGGAGGGCGGACCGATGGCGACCACGGTCCACCACGGCCCCTATGAGGAGATCGCCCCGGCCTATCACACAGTGACGGCCTGGATCTCCGAGCACGGCCACGAGATTGCTGCCGCGACCCGCGAGATCTATCTCAACGATCCGCAAGTCGTGCCACCACATGAGCTCATGACTCGCGTTGCGTTCCCTATCTGCGGTGAGCCGAACTAGGAAGGCGGTTCGGATGCACGATCCCCGGGAGGGTGTCACACCGCTAGGGACCATTCAGACCGGGGCAAGCAGAAGTCGGGTGCCCGCCGTGTTTGAGCCCGTTCTCGAGGCCGCCATCGACTTGGTCCGTGCCGCCGATGGGGACTCGTCGTTGTACGTGTACGGGTCGGTCGCAACCGGGATGGCCAAGCCTCGGGTCTCCGACGTCGATCTGCTGTCGGTGGGTATCTCCTTAGCTGCCGCCGGAGATATCGCACGAGCTCTGTCTGGAAGCTTCTCGGATCTGTGTCGAGCGGTCGAGGTCGCCGCCGCCCAACATCCTGATTTCCTGGGCGACAGCGATGAAGCGCACGGCGGCCGAGTGTTCCTCAAGCACTATTGCGTGCACCTGGGCGGACCCGACCTCCACTCGTCGCTACCGGATTCTCTGCCCGACAGACAAGCCGCCCGGGGCTTCAATGGTGACATCGCCCAACACAACTCACGTTGGCGAATGGAATTGGACGCCGGCTGTGATCCCGCGGAGTTGAGCAGACGCATGGCCCGCAAGAGCCTTCTCGCCGTGGCGGGATTGGTCAGTGTGCACGATGAAACGTGGACCACCGACCGCGAGGCGGCAGCAGCACGATGGGCCGAGATCGAACCGACCCTCGCTTCCGACCTGCGGATGCTCGTGAACTGGAGCCGGGCCGGTGAGCCTGACAGAGAGACAGTCGCTGCAGCCCTCGACGGTGTGATAGCCACCGTCACCGAGTCGTTTGCGAAAACGATCGGGCTGTGGGCGTACTGAGGCGGAAGCCAAGCGGCGCCATCGGGTGGAATCCAACGATATCGTGAATCGAGGACGGCAGGCGGTGACGCCGCTGCGCACCCGATCGGAGTTGTTGTGGACGCCAAGATTGACGAGTACATCAGGAAGTCGGACAAGTGGCCGGAAGAGATTGCGGCACTGCGAATGATCCTTCTGGATTGCGGACTCACCGAAGAGCTCAAATGGGGCAAGCCGTGCTTCAGCACCGCGGGGAAGAACATCGTCATCCTCCAGGAAATGAACGC
>CBDUNF010000149.1:0-9028 GCA_965368515.1 uncultured bacterium | reverse complement strand
GTCCAGCGCCACCTCGAAAGAAAGGTCAAAGTCGACGAAGGGTTACGTCGATACCTGCTGCATCTGCACACTTGGCTGCTCGGCAACCACTGGATCGAGATCGATCTCGAGAATGGCGACACGGCCTCCCAGCTCGAACAGGTCCGCAACATCCGGATGTAGCTCACCTGCAAACCCGATAGGTGAGCCAGCGAGGAACAACTCGGCGGAGCGGGTCGGATGGAAACCGGCTCTGGACGACTGCCGCCTCTCAATTGGCACGCCTAATGCATCGCTGATCGATCCTGCCAGCGCGAGCGCCGTCGTCGCATCCGCCGCCGCCGTCGATTTGGCGAGCCCGTCAGCACCGTAAGGACCGATGATTGCGGCTGCGAGGCGCACCGGTTGCTCAGGGACACGCTCGTCATCAGCCCACGGCCGAGCGAAGAAGACCCGTCCGCTCTCAAACAGCGCAACCGAATCCTGACCACGGTTCCTATTGTCCCGAAGATTGCGAAGCAGCCCGGGCAACAGGCTTTGGCGCAGTTTCGATTGGTCGTCGCGGAGCGGGTTGCGCACCGTGACAACGTCAGGCGTCACGTCGCCCGACGTATCGTCGCTGAATACGCCGAGTTCCATATCGGACACAAACGGCAGATTGATCGCCTGGGTCAGTCCGAGACCCCTGAGGATGTTGTGGACCAGCCTGCTGCGCTTCTGCTCGATCAAGAGACCGCCGGCGGGACCGGTGGGCACGGACTCAGCAAACGTATCGAAGTCGGCCAGACGGGCAATCTCCTCGACGAGATCTGCGGGACGGGTCAGATCAGGGCGATACGTCGGCACGGTCACCGCCAGCGGATCTCCGTCGACAACCTGGAGGTGGAGCCGCCGCAGCAGCGCTGCAGATTTGCCGATTGTGAATTCCTCGCCCAACAAGCGCGTCACGTCGCTTTCGTGAAGCTCGATCGTCAGCTCCGCAACCGGATTCGGGTTCACATCGATAACGGTCTCGAGGATCGTGCCCCCGGCGATCTGCTGCAAGATCTTGCAGGCCCGTGCGTTGGCATCCGGAGCCAGATTGGGATCGACACCTCGCTCAAACCGTGCTGAAGCCTCCGACCGCAAATCATGGCGACGAGACGTGTACATGACAGTCGGTGGATCCCACGATGCGGCCTCCATGATCACCCGGCTCGTCGTGTCGACCACCTCGGACCGGGCCCCACCCATCACCGCAGCAAGGGAGGTCGGACCATCGCGGTCGACTATCACAAGGTCCTTCTCGCTCAGCTTTCGCTCGGATCCATCAAGGGTTTCCAGGACCTCGCCAGGCGCTGCCCAGCGGACCTCGAGCTGATCGCCTGCAATGGCATCTGCGTCGAAAGCGTGCATCGGGTGACCCATCTCCAGCATCACATAGTTAGACACATCGACGATGTTGGAGATTGCCCGGATGCCGGCCTTCCGCAGACGCTCGGTCATCCACAGCGGTGCCGGCCCGATGGCGACGTCTTGCAACTCACGAGCGACAAACCTGTTGCACCCGTCGGTTGCGGTGATCGTCACGCTGAGTTGGGGAGTTCCAGGGACCGTGTCGAGACTGAGATCAGGATGCTTCACGTCGGTGCCGTACCAGGCCGCGAGTTCGCGAGCGACCCCCACCATTCCCATGACGTCGGGCCGATTATTGGTTACCTCGAGGTCGAACACCACATCCGGTAGCGCCAGGATCGACTCGAACGGTGCCCCGATGGGAGCGTCGTCGTCGAGCACCATGATGCCTTCATGTAGATCACCGAGACCGAGTTCACGCTCCGAGCAGATCATCCCGTGAGACTCGACACCGCGGATCGCCCGTGACCCGATCTTGAAGTCTCCGGGGAGGATCGCACCCGGAATCGCCACCGGCACCACCGCGCCGGCCCCGAAATTCCAAGCACCGCAGATGATCTGATGCTCCTCACCGTCGCCAATGTCGACGTGTGTCACTCGAACCGCATCGGCGTTCGGGTGGCTTTCGATCCGGAGCACCTTCCCGATGTACACATCGGTCCAACCGACGGTGAAGTGCTCAACCTCCTCGATGGCATGACCAAGCATGTCGAAGGTACGTGCCAGCTCGACAGGATCCTCGGTCGGAAGATCTATTCTTTTAGCCAGTTGAGAGATACTCGCATTGCCTATCCCGGGAATTGATTGAGGAAGCGGACATCGTTGTCCACGAAGTGTCTGATGGAGTCGATGCCGTGCCGGACCATGGCCAGCCGCTCGACTCCCATGCCGAAGGCGAAACCGGTGACCTCGGCCGGGTCGTAGCCGACCGCTTCGAACACGTTCGGGTCCACCATGCCGCAGCCCAACATCTCAAGCCAGCCGACTCCCCGGCAGACGCGGCAGGTCGACTCGCCGCCATCGCAGTTGAAGCACGAGACGTCGAGCTCCGCCGAAGGCTCGGTGAACGGAAAGAAGTGTGGCCGCATCCGAACCTGCGTGGTCGAGCCAAAGAACTGTCGCGCGAACTCGGCAAGCGTTCCCTTCAGATCCGAGAAGGTGATGGACTTGTCAACAGCCAGGCCTTCGATCTGATGGAACACCGGCAGATGCGACGCATCGATCGTGTCGTTGCGGTAGGCCCGCCCCGGGGCCACGATGTAGACCGGTGGATCATGCTTCTCCATGTACCGCGCCTGTATCGGCGATGTGTGCGCACGCAGCAGCATCTCGTCCTCGGGCTTGCCGTAGTCGAGATACATGGTGTCCGACTCGAGACGACCCGGATGATCGGGCGGGGTGTTGAGCGCATCGAAGTTGTACCAAGCGAGCTCGGCCTCCGGCCCCTCAGCGATGTGGTAGCCAAGCCCGATGAATATGTCACAAACCTCGTCCATCACCTGTTGAATCACATGCAGACGGCCCTTGGGAAGACTGGTGTAGTCGACGGTCACGTCGATAGCCTCAGCCTTGATCGCAGAGTTTCTCGCCGCCGCGCTCAGCTCTTCGCGACGCACAGCTACCACCGCTTCCAGTGACTTAGCTACCTCGTTGATGAGACGACCCGCATCCCGACGTTCGTCGGCCGGCAGCTTGCCGAGATTGCGCCGGGCGGCCGCGATGGGTGACTCGCGTCCGATGGCGTCCGCCTCGACCACGGCAAGCCTGTCCAGGCTGTCGGCCGAGGCCACCGCGGCAACAGTTTCGGTGCGAAGCAATTCGAGTGAGGTGGGGAGATCCATTGGATCGGTCAGGTTACTAGTCATATTGCTAACGGCTCCTGCAGCTGCGGTTCGGTCGTGTGGGCAAAAAAGAAGCCCGGAGCTAGCTCCGGGCGAGGTTGGTGTCGGTTCCTGGTTGGTTCACGACCACGCGTTGCTCGCCCGGGCCTCGGGCCCGGTAAAGAGGAAACGGCGTCGCAGACTGGTCATCACGGCCGCAACGCTATCCAAGGACTGCTGATATTGCAAGGACAGGCTACGGACGTCTCGACATGCGGAGGTACATCAAGACACCGGCAGCAACACCGGCGTTGAGGCTCTCGGTCCCGCCGGGCATCGGAAGCGCAACTGTTGCGGCTCGGTTGGTTATCTCGGCGGCGACGCCGTGAGCCTCGTTTCCGATGATGAACGCGATCGGGGACTCGTCGGCGAGATCGACCTTGCGAATGTCCACGCCATCGGCAGCAGTTGCCAGCGGAATCAGCCCGGCATGATCGAGCGCTTCGAGTCCGTCAACAGATTCAACCAATGTGGTGTGGAAATGGCCGCCAACCGCCGCCCGCAACACCTTCGGCGACCATAGGTCGACGGTTCCCGGCGTAGCCAGGACCTGAAATCCAAAAGCAGCCGCCGTGCGGATGATGGTCCCCGCATTGCCCGGATCGCCGACTTCCCACAGCACTACCGCATCGACGGACCCAACTGCGCCGGCGGCAGGGATGTCGATCACGGCGACTGGGCCGCGCGGGTTCACGCTCGAAGCAATCCTCTGAAGTACATCCTCGGCGACCTCGGTGAGTTCGGCGCCGGCACTATCGGCCGCGGCCGATGCGTCGATGTCCTCGGGTAGTGCAAACACCTCGCGTACTTTGACCCCAGAGGCCACTGCCTCTTGCAGGAGAAAAGGACCGTCGATCGTCGTCCGACCGGTGGCCCTTCTCTCTTTGCGGCGTTTCAGCCGACGTATTTCGTTTATACGCGGGTTTCGGAATGATGTGATCACACTGTCCTCCCGCTCATCTGACTATGCCTTGACGCTTCGCGACACTTCAACCAATTGGGCAAAGGCGGCCGGATCGGTGACGGCCATGTCGGCCAGCATCTTGCGGTCTACCTCGACCTCGGCGGCCTTGAGGCCGGCGATCAACTGCGAGTAGGTCGTGCCGTTCTGACGGGCAGCGGCGTTGATGCGCTGAATCCATAGACGACGAAACTCACCCTTGCGTGCTTTGCGGTCACGATATGCGTACTGACCCGAGTTGAGGGTCTGCTCGCGAGCGGTCCGATACCGGCGGCTACGTGCCCCCGTATACCCGGAGGCCCGCTCCATGACCTTGCGGCGCTTCTTGTGCGCGTTGACTGCGCGCTTGACTCTTGCCATGTCCTACTGACCTCCTAGCGACCAAGCAGACGAGCGGCGCGCTTGGCGTCCTTGCCCGAAAGCGTGTCCTCACCGGCGACGCGACGCCAGCGAGTGGCGCTCTTGCTGTGGCGGTTATGCCCACGCCATGCCTTGGCATGCCGGATCTTCCCGCTTCCGGTTACCTTGTAGCGCTTGGCGGCGCCTTTGTGAGTCTTCTGCTTGGGCACTTCCTACTCCTCTTCGGGCTCGGTCTCCGAGCTGATTTCTTCTGTTACAGGCTCGCTCGGTTCCTTCGAGCCGCTCTGATCTGACGTCCGCTGCCTACGCACCGGAGCTAACACCATCGTCATTTGCCGGCCGTCGAGGCGGGGCATCGTCTCCACAATGCCTAGCTCCTCAACGGCTGCTTCGAGCCGAACGAGGATGTCCCTGCCGAGTTCAGGATGCGTGACTTCACGTCCCCGAAACCGCATCACAACTTTGACCTTGTCGCCGTTGCGAAGGAACTTCTCCACCCGTTTCCGCTTCACGTCGAAATCCGAAGAAGCGATCTTGGGTCGGAACTGGACCTCCTTGATCACGGTCCTGGTCTGGTTCTTGCGAGCTTCCCGTGCTTTGACGGATGCCTCATACTTGAACTTGCCATAGTCCATGAGCCGGACAACCGGTGGCCGTGCCTCAGGGGCTACCTCTACAAGATCGAGACCGAGCTGGTCGGCTAGCCATCTTGCTTCATCGATACCCTTGATTCCGACCTGGCCGCCGCTGGGATCCACGAGCCGTACTTCCTTGGCACGGATCTTCTCGTTCACCCTGGGTTCGTTGGCGATGGGGAAACCTCCTGGTTATTTGTCTGCTGCTCGACACAAAAACAAAGACAGCACAAAGGTGCTGTCTGATATCGAACCTCGGCTCACGCCTTATCGCGGCCGGGTGGGAGACAGCGCCTCCTCTTGCGTCGGTTTGGTTCTGACTTGTAAGTCAGAATGCCTGATCCGGAGATCAGGACGACCCGACTCTGCAGCCGGGCTAGCCCGGAGTATACGACCGTATCGCAGCCAGTCAATTGCGTAAGCCTACCGACGGCGCAAGATATCCCGCATCAGAAGCACCGTTTCAACGGCCGCGGCAGCAGCTTCGGCCCCTTTGTTACCGGGTCCGGGCCGGCTGCGGATGATCGCATGCTCTTCCTCTTGGACAGTCAGGATTCCAAATGCGATCGGCTTGCGGGTTTCCAGTGTCACCTGCATCAGGCCCTCTGATGCCCGCCCGGCCACATGCTCGTAGTGGTCGGTATCTCCGTTGATCACCGCCCCGAGGGCAACGACAGCGTCATACGCTGAATCGGCAAGTTCCGCGCAGATCAGCGGCAACTCGAATGCGCCTGGGGTCTCATAGACAGCGACATGGGCTCCGGCTGCCTCCAGATACTCCTTGGCACCCGCCAACAACCCGGAGGTGATGTGATCGTTGTAGCGTGCTCGCACCACCGCGATGCGCAGCCCCTGAGCGTCGAGAACCTCGAGAGGTTGACTCTCCCCCATCACTGAATCTCCCCATGACCGACCAGATGACCGAGTCGATCCACCTTGGCGGTCATATATGCGCGATTGTCGCCGTTGACGCCCGCGACCAGGGGCTCACGGTCGCTGACTTCGACCCCCAACTCCTGCAGGGACTGGATCTTGTTCGGGTTGTTCGTCATCAACCTAACGCTGGAAACTTTCAGGTCATGCAGAATCTGGGCTTCTATGGCGTAGTGACGGGCGTCGGCCGGGAACCCGAGTTCCAGGTTCGCATCGACCGTGTCGCGTCCCTCATCCTGCAGCTTGTACGCCTGCAGCTTGTAGAGGAGACCGATTCCGCGTCCTTCGTGCGATTCGTTGTAGGTAACGATGCCTGCGCCGTCGTCTGCAATCTTCGCCATCGACGCAGCCAGTTGCGGGCCGCAATCACAGCGTCGACTCCCGAGAACGTCACCGGTTAGGCACCTGGAATGGATCCGGGTCAGTACATCATCGCGACCCGCGACATCCCCGTAGACAAGGGCGAGGTGCTCGGACCCGTCGACCTTCGATTCATAGCCAAACGCACGGAACACTCCGTGATCGGTCGGCAGAGTGGTCTCAACCACCCGCGACACAAGCGCCTCGTTCCTCCACCGATAGGTGACCAGGTCCTCAATCGTGATGAGCGGGATGTCGTTCTCTTCTGCGAACTCGACCAGGTACTCGCCGCGCGCCATCGAGCCGTCGTCGCGGACTACCTCGCACAGCACGCCAGCCGGGAATAGCCCTGCGAGACGGGCTAGATCAACAGCCGCCTCGGTGTGACCCGGTCGGACCAGTACTCCACCCTCTCTGTAGCGCAGGGGAAAGATGTGTCCCGGTCGGGTTAGATCGCGAGGACCGGTATCGGGATTGACCATCGCCTTGATCGTCGCCGACCGATCCCCGGCTGAGATCCCTGTGGTTGTCTCTCCAACCGCGTCGATGGAGACAGTAAATGCCGTCTTGTGGGAGTCGGTGTTCTCCAACACCATCAAAGGCAGACCGAGCTCATCGAGTCGGTCACCCGTAGTTGGTAGGCAAATGAGACCACTCGTGTGGCGCACCATGAACGCGACCTTCTCGGGCGTCACCTTCTCGGCGGCGATGATCAGATCGCCCTCATTCTCTCGATCCTCGTCGTCCACCACGAGCACAAATTCGCCCGCCGCTATGGCAGCTAGTGCCTCTTCGACTGTTGCGGTCTTCACTTGCTCATCAGCCTTTCCACATACTTTGCAAGAACATCCATTTCCAAATTCACCGGATCTCCAACACTGCGCATACCGAGGACCGTCACGTCCAACGTGTGGGGGATCAAAACAATCTCAAACCATGATTCGGCGCCGACGGCGGTAACGGTGAGACTCACCCCATCGACGGTGATCGAGCCCGTCTCGACGACATACCGCGCCAGATCAGGAGGCAATGTGATCCGGATCCGACGCGCCTCACCTTCAGCCGTGATCTCGGTCACGGTGCCGACTCCATCGACATGCCCTTGCACTATGTGCCCATCGAAGCGGCCGGCGGCCGGCAAAGGTCGTTCGAGGTCCACCGAACTTCCGGTGGTGAGCAGACCGAGGTTGCTTCGATCCAAAGACTCCCGGACCACATCGACCGTGACCTCTCCCCCGTTCACCTCCACGGCGGTGAGGCACACCCCGTTGACCGCCACTGAGTCTCCCTGACTCATGTCGGTGAACAGCTCAGCCGCACGGATCGTGAGCCGACGCCCGGTACTCGTCTCTGTGACCGTGTGGACTGTCCCGAGCGCGGCGACAATGCCAGTGAACATCAGCTACCTACCCTTGTTTCGATTCTCAGGTCGCCACCGATCCGGGCAACGTCCGAGATGTAGAGCGGAACGGCTTCGGTGATCGTGGTGAACTGGCCCGTGAAGGCTGGGATCCCGAGCCCAAGCCCGAGCTTTGCGGCAAGGTAGAACACGATGCGGTCGACATGCCGACCGCGCACCATCGCGGCAGCGAGTGTTGCTCCACCTTCGATGAGGGCAGTCAGATAGCCCCTCCGGCCGAGATCGGCGACCATGGCGCCCAGATCTACCCGACCGCCGCTACCGAGTTCGACCCACTCGCCGAAAGTAGCGGTTCCTTCCGCTGCATAGGTCAACGGATCTCGCTCAAACAACGCCGCGCTTGCCGGCAGTGGGCGTTCCCCGGCCACGATCACCGGACGGGGCTGACGTCCTGCGTAGTCAGGCAGCCGGACGTCCAACCGTGGGTCATCATCGAGAACCGTGCCGGCCCCTACCAATACGACATCTGATTCTGCCCGAAGTCGATGGCCGTCTGCACGAGCAGCTTCGCCGCTGATCCACTTCGATGTCCGGTCGGCAGCGGCAATCTGGCCATCCAATGTGGTCGCCAGCTTGAGCGTTACCAGAGGTAGCCCGGTGCGACGGTGGTGAAAGTAACCGGGGTCCATCGCCTCGACGGCATCAGCAAGCAGCCCTGTCGTAACGTCGAGCCCGGCCTGGCGCATCCCCTCGATGCCTGTGCCACTGACTCGGCTATCAGGATCGATCGCACCGACCACAACCCGCGACACTCCGGCAGCAATCAGCGCCTCGGTACACGGCGGTGTCCTGCCATGGTGCGAACATGGCTCCAGCGTGACGAAGATCGTCGCTCCACGAGCGGACTCGCCTGCGGCTTGCAGCGCCAGGACCTCGGCATGAGCCTCGCCGGCGCGAACGTGGGCGCCTTCGCCGACCACGGCGCCGTCGGAGACCACCACGGCGCCAACTCGCGGATTCGGGTGCGGCTGGGTATGTGCCGCCAGGCGGATTGCCCGGCTCATCATCGACGCGAAGAAACGACCGTCATCTGCGGTCGCCTCGTCTCCCGAGCCAAACCCTGCCCGGTCTAGGTTGTCGGACAATGCGCGTCTCGACACACGCC
>CBDUNF010000148.1:0-9150 GCA_965368515.1 uncultured bacterium | reverse complement strand
TGTTGATAACACGGTTCTCGCAGCAGCCATGATTGGTGGTGAACTCGCTGACCAGTTCCGTGATCCCCAGGGTCTCGACCCTTTCGACGCCGCCGTCCTCTTCCAAGAGCCGCGTCGGCAGGAAGACAAAGGAGCTTCCCCCGCGTTGTGCTTCCCGATATAGGGCATCGGCAGCGCCGGCATCACAACACGTCTCAGCCGGCGGACCGTCCAGGCCATAGGTGACCTGACCATCCGAGACGAGGTAGGCGGGCTGTGGAACCGGGGTTGCGTAGCCGTCGAGCAGCCGTTCCAGCGAGCCGAGCACACGATCCTCGTTGAACACGGGGACAAGACCATCGGCTCCGACTTCGGAGTCGACCCACCTCCGCAACGTCGTCTCCCCGACGTACGCGGTTCGCCCATTGAGACGGACGGTGAGGTCGGTATCTGTGAGATCGTCCATTACCTCGAGCGCCGCGGCGACATGCGTTTCATCGAACCTGGGCTCCATCGGACTCCACGAGACACCTACCCCAAACGGGGCCTCGCCAAACGCGACTTCAGCCGCAAGCGCTTCCGCCACTACGTCGGGATCGAGGTAGATGCCCGGTTCGCCGGACTTGACGACAATCTCCCCCGACGCAGCTGTGAAGCTGGGCTCTACCGGCGCTAGTCGGACCCAACCGGGAGCCGACCTAATCATCTCGGCGGTAACCGCGACGTCGATGCTGAACAATGGATCGATCTCGACAGGATCACCTATCGCACCAATCCACGAGGAGAACGAGCCCAGCATGTTGCCATCGCGGCCGACGGCGAATGCCGCATCCTTGATGGCAGCACGATCAATTGTGATCCCGGCTTCTGCCTGGGTAACAACGATGTCGAGTCCCGGGGCGGCAATAACAACCTGATCGACCGCCATCGCAGCAGCCACGTCGTCGATTACTACGTCAAGCTCGCCTTCGGTCATCCCGCCAATGGCGACACCACCGAGCGACACGTTGCGGTTCACCTGATCGGTGTGGACAACTCTGTCCACACCCCAGGCAGCAACGGAGCTGAGGAGCAGTCCGGCGACAGCGAGAGCAGCGACCGTTAGTACACGTACGGACCAGCGAGGCATAGCGCCGGGATGATAGGTACGTTTTCTTGATAGTGGTTGCCATCCCCTTGAACACGACACAATGTATCGATTCGATATAGTTGTATCGATTCGATATAGTTGGCCGCATGATTGATCTCGCCGTACTCGGTTTGCTGCGAAAACACCCGCGCCACGGCTACGAGCTGAAGGCTCGTCTGCTGGAACTCGGGTTCTCGCGAGTGTCCTTCGGCACCCTCTACCCGGCGCTGCGCAGACTCGAAAAACGCGGGTTCATCGAGGCACTGCGTCAGACGGGGCGCCGCAAGGCCTACAAGCTGACCGATAGCGGCACAGCAGAACTCGTGAGAATCCTCGACTCAGTCGATGACGATGAGGACCGTCGCTTCAACATGCGGCTCGCCTTCTTCCAGTATCTCGAGCCGGCGGCGCGCCTCCGCACACTCAAGCGGAGACGCAACCAGATGACTGCGCGGCTCCGGACCGCCCAGTCGGCGCTGCAACGATCAATGACCGAAGACCAAGTCGACCACTACACCGCAGCGCTGCTGCGGCACAACATCGGAACCACCGAGGCGGACATCGACTGGCTCGACCAGTTGATCGCGTTTGCACGTACCGAACAAGAAGCTGAGGTTCCCCGACCCCTCTCCGGAGGGGCCCGTACAGGAGGAATGAAATGAACAAGGTGAAAGTAGCGATTGCCGGAGTCGGCAACTGCGCAAACTCTCTGATCCAAGGTGTCGAGTACTACCGCGATGCCGAGGCATCCGTCGAGGTGCCCGGCCTCATGCACGTCGATTTCGGCGGCTATCACATCAGCGACGTGGAGTTCGTTGCGGCATTCGACGTCGACAGCACCAAGGTCGGCCAGGACCTCTCGAAGGCGATGTGGGCAGGCGAGAACAACACCATCAAGTTCGCCGATATCGATGTGGTCGGTATCGAGGTCATGCGCGGCCCAACCCTCGATGGCCTCGGCAAGTATTACAACACCACCATCGAAGAGTCTCCCGAGGAGCCGGTTGACGTTGTTCAGGCCCTCAAGGATTCGGGTGCCGACGTGCTCGTGTCTTACCTGCCGGTTGGGTCCGAGGAAGCCCAGAAGTTCTATGCGCAGGCAGCAATCGACGCTGGAGTTGGGTTCGTGAACGCCATCCCGGTGTTTATCGCCTCTGATCCGGTGTGGGCCAAGAAATTCAGCGAGGCCAACCTGCCGATTGTTGGCGACGACATCAAGTCGCAGGTTGGCGCCACCATCCTGCACCGCAACCTCGCCCGCCTGTTTGAGGACCGCGGCGTCGTCATCGAGCGCACCTACCAGCTCAACGTGGGCGGCAACATGGACTTCATGAACATGTTGGAACGGGAGCGTCTCGAGTCGAAGAAGATCTCCAAGACCCAGTCGGTGACGTCACAGATCGACAACGGCATCGCCGCCGATGACGTCCACATAGGGCCCTCAGACCATGTTCCGTGGCTGACCGATCGCAAGTGGGCCTACATCAGGGTCGAAGGCAAGTCGTTCGGCGACGTGCCCCTCAATGCAGAGGTCAAGCTCGAGGTTTGGGACTCCCCCAACTCCGCGGGCGTCATCATCGATGCGGTGCGTGCAGCCAAGCTCGCAATGGACCGCGGTATCGGTGGACCGCTGTTGGCGGCATCGTCGTACTTCATGAAGAGTCCTCCGATCCAGTATCGGGATGTAGATGCCGTCGAGAATCTCAAAGCGTTCATAGCTGGGGAAGACAAAACGGCAGCCGACCTAGAGGACTACCTCAGCTAGTCGGCGACCGCGGGCAGCTAGATGAGTGGGCGCTCCCTAGGGGGTGCCCACTTTGTTGCACATGGGCAGAACCCGTCCCGGCTTGGCTAGGGCCACCACGGATCTACGCTGGAACCATGAGCGACTCAGACCAGTTCTTCCCGTATCGCCTAGATCGCCGCTGGGCCCCCACGTTCGTGACGCTGCGAGTGAAGAAGACCGATGGGGTCACCATCACCGCGGATGGAACACTCCGGGCCACCTTCGGGCGATGGAAGGTAGAGACTCCGCTATCCAACATCGACCACACCGAGGTCACCGGTCCGCATCGTTGGTATACCGCGGTCGGACTTCGCCTCAGCCGGGTTGACGACGGGATCACCTTCGGCACCAACCATCGATTGGGACTGTGTATTGCCTTCGTCGAGTCGGTGCCGAGAGTGATCGGAGTTCGGGATCATTCGGCGCTCTGGGTGAGCGTTGCCGAGCCCGACCAGCTCGCAACAGCCTTAGGTGTCTAGCTCCCAAATCGGCGGCGGCACCGCCCGCGGTAGCCACCACGACCATTTCGTGGCTAGCCTGATCCGCGGAGTAGGCCCATTACGGGTCTGTTTTTTCCAATGAAAGAGAGGGAGGCACAATGATTTCATTGCGAAAGTTTGTTGTGATCCTGTTCGCATTTGCGTTGATCGCGGCCGCGTGCGGCGGCACCGACGACGAAGCAGATACGACAACAACCGAAGCAACCGCAACCGAGACCACGGCAGGCGAGACAACGACTGCTGCCCCAACCACAACCGGTGCCCCGGACCCCGACTTTGTCGGTGCCGTCCTGGACTCAGGCGGTTGTGACTACGGCGGCAAGATCAATACCGTCTCGGCGGTCGATGAGTTCACCGTCCAATTCGATCTCTGTAGCGCTGACCCCGCGTTCCTCGCCAAGCTGGCGTTTAGCGTGTTCGGTATCCAGCCGGCAGAGCATCTCGAAGCGACCGGTGGCGCACCGCTGCGCAACCCGATTGGAACCGGCCCATACTCGCTCGTCGAGTGGGTAGCCGGCGACTCGGTCGTATATGAGCGCAACGATGACTACTACGGTCCCAAAGCACCGCATCAAACTGCAGTGCTGCGTTGGGCAACTGAGGGCGCACAGCGTCTTCTCGAACTGCAGTCCGGCAACGTTGATGGCATCACGTTCCCAAGCACCGATGACTACGACGTCATCGAGAGCGACCCGAATACGGTCCTCGTGCCGAAGATCGAAGCCAACATCCTGTACGTAGCCATGACCAACACCTTCGCTCCGTTCGACAACCCGGACGTGCGCAAGGCAATGGCCGTCGGCATCGATCGCCAGCGCATCGTCGACATCTTCTATCCACCTGGATCAGAGGTTGCATCTCACTTCACTCCGTGCTCAGTGCAGGGTGGCTGTGAAGGCGACGCCTGGTACGACTACAACCCGGACGAGGCCAAGCAATTGCTAACCGACGCCGGATTCCCGAACGGGTTCGATACGACGATCTACTACCGCGATGTGTTCCGCGGCTACCTGCCCGAGCCGGGCGCTGTAGCAGTCGATCTCCAGACTCAGCTTGCTGATCTGGGCATCAACGCAAGCATCGAGGTAATGGAATCTGGAGCATTCATCGCTGAATCCCAGGCCGGAAACCTCGACGGCATCTACCTGTTGGGTTGGACGGGTGACTACCCGCACATCACCAACTTCCTGGACTTCCACTTCACTGCGAATAACCCGCAGTTTGGAACCCCGGATCCCAGCTACACGGACCCGCTGTTGGCAGCTTCCAAGCTCGCCGACTTTGCCGAGGCCCAGCCGCTGTATGCCGAGGCGAACAACGCTCTGCGTGAATTCGTCCCGATGGTGCCGATCGTCCACTCAGCAACCGCGTTTGCCTACGGGGCGAACGTTGAAGGCGCCTACGCCCCGCCATGGGGCCAGGTTCTCCTCCACCTGATGGACAACGGTGAGGACACCTTCGTGTTCATGCAGGGCAACGAGCCCATCTCGTTGTACTGCGCCGATGAATCCGACGGTGAGTCACTGCGAGCCTGCAACCAGGTCGTTGAGGCACTGTACGGATACGCCCCGAACGGCGATCCCGTACCGCAGCTGGCCACAGAGTGCGCACCAAACGACGATCTCTCGTCGTGGACCTGCTCACTGCGTCAGGGCGTTACGTTCCATGACGGTTCGTCACTGGACGCCAACGATGTTGTCGCATCGTTCTCCGCCGGACTCGACGCAGCCAACCCGCTGCACGTCGGTAACACCGGTGCATGGACGTACTACGACTACCTGTGGGACGGCCTCATCAACGCTCCGGCCGACGAGGGCTAGGCGCATAGACAAGTAGGGAATCAAAAAAGGGGGAGGTGCTCAGCACCTCCCCCTTCCCTGCAGGTGTATGGTGCATCCCTACCTAGATGCTCGGATTTATCACAAGAAGGACGCTGCTGGCTATCCCGGTTCTGATCGGGATCGTTGTTGTCGTGTTCTTTCTGATCAGGGCGATTCCCGGCGACCCATGTACGGCCATCCTGGGCGAGCAAGCCTCACCCGAGGCGTGCGAACGCTTCAACGAGGCCAACGGACTCAATGAGCCGACCGTCGTCCAACTCGGGATCTACCTGAAGAACGTCGCCACCTTTGATCTCGGCGACTCCATTCGATTCTCTCGGCCGGTCAACCAGCTGCTGATTGAGCGGCTTCCGCTCACTGCTGAACTGGCCTTCTCGGCACTCATGATCGCAGTGGCGGTCGGCGTCCCGCTCGGCGTCATCGCAGCTCGCAAGCACAACACCGCAATCGACACCGGAACCATGGCCCTAGCCAACGTCGGAGTCTCGATGCCCGTGTTCTGGCTCGGCCTGATGCTTGCTTACGTGTTTGCGCTCGTCCTGAAAGACACCCCGCTTGCATTACCTCCATCCGGCCGCTTGACGGCCGGCGTCTTCTCGACCCCGTACCCTGAGGTTTGGGGATGGACTCTCCAGGAGGGCAGCTTCTGGTCGAAGTTCCATGAGTACGTCTCGAACCACTACATCCTCAATTCACTCATCACCGGGCAATGGGACATCTTCCGCGACGCGGTCAAACACATGATCCTGCCGGCAGTGGCCCTAGCCACGATCCCGCTGGCGATCATCGCCCGCATCACCCGCAGCTCGCTGCTCGAGGTGATGGGCAAGGACTACATCAGAACGGCCCGCGCCAAGGGCGCTGCCGAAAAGCGGGTGGTTCGTCACCACGCTCTGCGGAACTCGCTCCTGCCAGTTGTCACCATCATTGGCCTTCAGGTCGGCCTGCTTCTTGGCGGCGCGGTTCTCACCGAGACCGTGTTCAACCTGGCCGGAGTCGGTAGAGCTTTGTTCGATGCGATCACGGGGAGGGACTACGCCATTGTGCAAGGGTTCACCGTGATCATTGCAGGCGGCTACGTCATTGTGAACCTACTTGTCGACCTGTCGTACGCCTATCTCGACCCGAGAGTCCGGGTGCAGTAGCCATGTTGACACAGCGACAAGCAGTGGAGCAGTTGGAGGCACTCGCCGCCGACAGCGCCGGTCTCACCGAGAAGCCGCTCAGCCAGGGCCGTCTGGCGCTACGCCGTTTCCGCGGCCGCAAGTCCGGAATGGTCGGCTTGTTCATCGTGCTGGCTCTGGTCGTGATGGCGCTGTTTGCTCCATTGATCGCCCCGTTTGATCCCGACGACGTCCTCGTCGGCAAGGAAGAGGGCGTGGTCCGGCGAGCACCACCGTGTGTCCACCTGTTCGGCTGCGATGCCGACACGCCACAACACATCCTCGGAACCGACGGAAACATCCGCGATCAATTCTCCCGCATCGTCTACGGCAGCCGGGTCAGCCTGACGCTCGGTCTCTTCACCGTCACCCTCGCCCTCGTCGTCGGCAGCCTGCTCGGTGCGATCGCCGGATACACAGGGGGCTGGTTAGACAACGTGATCATGCGCGTGATGGACGTGGTCCTCGGGTTCCCCTCACTGCTTCTGGCCATCGCGATCGTGTCCGTGTTCGGTCCGGGGTTACGCAACGCCTTGATTGCCATCGCCGTCGTCACTATTCCCGCGTATGCCCGAGTGATGCGGGCCCAGGTGCTCTCGATCAAGGAGAGCGACTTTGTGGCTGCGGCCCGGGCGCTGGGCGCAGCACCGCGCCAGATCTTGCTGCGCAGGGTCGTGCCCAACGCCTTGACCCCGCTGGTGGTCTTGGCAACGCTCGGTATCGCTACAGCCATCCTCGAAGCTGCCGGTCTCTCTTTCCTGGGACTCGGAGCTCAGCCGCCACTGGCCGAGTGGGGTTCGATGCTGGCTTCAGAGCGCAACCAAGTCTTCACATCGCCACACCTTGTCTTCTTTCCTGGCTTGGCCATCATGATCACCGTCCTCGGCTTCAACCTGATGGGCGACGGCCTCCGGGACGCTCTCGACCCCACGTTGAACCGATGAGTGTGACGCCGATGTCCCCACCCGAACCGAAGGAGCTGCGCGATCCTCACGAGCGGCTGCTCGAGATCAACGGCCTCAAAACTCACTTCGACACCCGCGATGGTGTGGTGAAGGCCGTCGACGAGGTCAGCTTCCACGTCAACCGCGGTGAGGTGATCGGTGTGGTCGGCGAGTCTGGCTGTGGCAAGTCGGTCACAGCACTGTCGATCATGGGTTTGGTCTCCCACCCCGGAAAGGTCGTTGCCGGCGAGATCATCTTCGACGGCAAGAACATCGTCGACATGAACAAGGACGAGGTGCGAGCCCTGCGTGGCGAGAACATCTCGATGATCTTCCAGCAACCGACGTCCTCGCTCAACCCCGTGCAAAGGGCCGGTGCCCAGATCAAAGAAGTCTTCCAGTTGCATCGGGATTGGTCCAAAGACCTCGAAGAGGAGAAGGTCGTCGAGATGCTGACCAAGGTCGGCATTCCCGATCCAAAGACGCGGGCCAGGGCGTTCCCTCACGAATTGTCGGGAGGCATGGCGCAGCGGATCATGATTGCGATGGCGCTGTCGTGTGAACCGGAGCTACTAATCGCCGACGAACCGACCACTGCGCTCGACGTCACCATTCAGGCGCAGATCCTCGACCTCATCCGCGACCTGCAGGAATCGTCGCGAACGGCGGTCATCCTCATCACCCACGATCTTGGGGTTGTCGCCGAGATGGCCGACCGGGTCGCCGTGATGTATGCCGGAGAGATAGTCGAAGAGACGGAGGTCACCAGGCTGTTCAGTGAGCCGCTGCATCCGTACACCAAGGGTCTCATCGGTTCGATTCCAGTGTTGGGGGCAACAATCGATGTTCTGGACACGATCCCTGGAATCGTTCCTTCGTTGATCGATCTGCCGACCGGTTGCCGCTTTGCGTCACGGTGTGTCGCCCGACTGCAAAACGACCTCAGCATCTGCCTCGAACAACAGCCTCCCCTCCACGAGGTGGCTCCCGGGCACAACGTTCGCTGCTGGCTGTATCCCGAGGGAGGCTCCGATGCGTGAGCCGCTAGTCGAGATCCGCGACCTGGTGAAGCAGTTCCCGGTGCGGGGTGGGGTGCTCCACCGCACCATCGCCACCGTCAATGCAGTCTCCGACGTCAACCTCGACATCCATCGTGGCGAGACCATCGGCCTCGTTGGTGAGTCCGGTTGCGGCAAGACCACTTTGGGACGAGTGCTGGTACGACTGCTGGAACCAACCGCCGGGACGATTCGATTCGACGGCGACGACATCACCTTCCTCAAGGGGCGGGCTCTCAAGCCATACCGCAAGCGGATGCAGATCATCTTCCAGGACCCGTTCTCATCACTCGATCCGCGTGCTCAGGTTGGTCAATCGATATCCGAGGGGCTTCGCCTCCACGGAATCGGCGACAAGGACGAGCGCCACGAGCGCGTGTCCGAGATGCTCGAACTCGTCGGGCTTCGGGCAGCCCACGCCGGACGCTATCCCCACGAGTTCTCTGGTGGCCAGCGCCAGCGCATCGGCATCGCCAGAGCGCTGATCCTCAAACCCGACTTCGTCGTCGCCGACGAGCCGGTGAGTGCGCTCGACGTCTCGGTGCAGGCTCAAGTGCTCAACCTGCTCAAGGAGCTGCAAGGCGAGCTCAACCTGACCCTATTGTTCATCGCCCACAATCTTGCCGTCGTCGAGCACAACAGCGACCGGGTCGCCGTCATGTACCTTGGCAATGTGGTGGAGATCACCGACCAGGAGACCTTGTATCGAGCGCCGCAGCATCCCTATACGGAGTCATTGCTGTCGGCTAT
>CBDUNF010000147.1:0-9386 GCA_965368515.1 uncultured bacterium | reverse complement strand
AAGACTGGTCGGTGAAGGACATCCTCGCTCATCTCGATGCATGGCATGAGCTGTTTCTGCGGTGGGAAAGTGCCGGGGCAGCCGGTGAGGCTATTGAGATGCCCGCGCCTGGTTTCACTTGGAAGGACACTCCGCGGCTCAACGAGCAGATCTATCTGCAGACGAAGGACGATAGTTACGCCGAGGTCATCGCCAGGTTGGCTAGCTCACACGATCGGGTGCGATCGATCGTCGCGGGGTATGCCGACGACGATCTATCCACCAAGCGGCGGTTCAGCTGGACCGGGTCGACATCGGTCCTCAGCTATGCGGTCTCGGCGACTTCGAGTCACTATGACTGGGCTCGCAAGCTCATCCGCAAGTTCAAGAAGACCCTGTAGGTCGTGCTTTCGCTGCCGCCGCTTAATGCCGCGATCGGCTTCCTCGAGTCGCTCGACAACCCAACGGTTGATCTGCGGTTGGCCCGGGTATTGGGCCACAACACAGACTCGGCAAAGGCTCGGAGCCGGTTGGCGAGGTCTGATCTGGTCCTCGGCGCATTCAAGACCCAGCGAGCTGATGGGAGCTGGGGAGAGAAGGATCATCCGGCGCAGCGGCTGCTTCCCACTCTGTGGATGGTCAAGACGCTGGGGGAGTTAGGGCTGGACAAGACACACGCGGGATGGATGGACGCGGTCGGTTTCCTGGTCGAGGTCGGGCATACCGAAGGCAACGTGTTCTCCATTCGGGGCAGTCGCGAGGGGGTCCTCAGCTGCTACATCGGTACTGCCGCCCTCATCTATCTCGACGGCGGGTTGGATGACCTGGCTGAACCGCACTTGCGTTGGATCTTGCGATACCAGGAGATCCGGACCAATAGTCAGGATCGGCGGCAAGCGCCCGTGGAGGAGTGGGGGTCCTATCTCAAGACCAAATACGGCGGGTGCATGGCGGAGACCACCTGCCTCGTTGGTCTGCTGAGGGAAGGGTGGGCCTTGGCCCGGTGGGGACGGCCCGAGGGGCTTCCGGTCGTTGCTGCGATTCGCGAGGCGTTCCTGGAGCGGGACCTCATGTTCACCTCGGGCGGAATGATTATGCCGCTTGCCGTCTCACCGGAGAAGGCTGACGGCTGGCTCGCCCCCTCCTACCCGTTGGACTGGCGAATCGACCTGATCGAGGCCGCCAATTTCGTCGCCCACACCGGACCAGCGGACCCGCGGCTGCAGTCTGCCATCGACAAGATCGCCGAATACCAGCTCCCGGATGGCACCTGGCCGCTACTCCGTACATTCAAGCCGAGCCAGTTGCCGGGGCTGGAGCGTCGCAGCAGTCGATCCGGTAGTCCCATGATCACGCTCCGCGTGGTCGAGGCGCTTTATGGGTTGAGTGCGGCCGGCTAGCGATCCCCTCCGATATCTCGAACCTAGAGCAATCGGTCGATACCCAGGCGTCGCACGTGCCCTGGAGTTCGGTTGCATCGATTTCCGTCCTGATGTGTGTGCTTGGAGTTCGATTGCATCGAACTCCAAGCTGATTTCATCAGCCGCTGTTTTCATCAGCCGTCATCAGCCGCTGTGTGTGTGCCTGGAGTTCGATTGCATCGAATTCCAAGCTGATTTCATCAGCCGCCGTTCCGCTGAACATGGCGAAGGAGACCAATGATCAGGCCCTCGACCACAGCCTTCCACGAGGCGTCGATGATGTTCTCGTGGACACCGACGGTGCCCCAGGACGCATCGACATCGGAATGCTCGGTCAGGACTCGAACGCGAGCGCTGGTTCCGTCGCTCGAATCGAGGTCGCGAACCCGGTAGTCGGTGAGATAGATTTCGGCGACCTCGGGGTAGGCATCGACGAGAGCCGCACGCAGTGCCCGGTCGAGGGCGCTCACCGGCCCATCCCCCTCGCGGGTGGTGACAACGCGATTGTCGCCGACGTGGACCTTGACTGTTGCCTCGGCGACGACCTCGCCATCCCGGTGCTCTACAAAGACCCGGTATGACTCCAGTTCGAAGAAGTCCTGGCGCCATCCCTGAGCCTCGCGGAGGAGTAGCTCGAACGAGCCATCCGCCGCCTCAAACTGATATCCGAGGTGCTCCAGCTCCTTGATGCGATCGACGACCCTCTGCGCATCCTCGCTCGTGAGGTCCAGGCCTTGTGCCTGTGCCTTGGCAACGACGGTTGATCGGCCGGCCAACTCCGAAACCACCACTCGCGTGGCGTTGCCGATGGTGTCGGGGTTCATGTGCTCGTAGGCGTCGCTGCGACGCGCTAACGCCGATGTATGGAGGCCGGCCTTGTGCGTGAAGGCAGAGTTGCCCACATACGGCATGTGCGGATCCAGCGTGAGGTTGACCAATTCGGCAAGATGATGTGAGACAGTAGTGAGGCGGGGGAGCTTGTCCGCCGGGATTGTCTCGATGCCCATCTTCAGCGACAGATTGGGGATGAGCGAACAGAGATCGGCGTTGCCGGTTCGTTCGCCATAGCCGTTGATGCATCCCTGCACCTGGTGCACGCCTTCCAAGACGGCGGTGATCGAGTTGCCGACAGCCATCCCTGAGTCGTTGTGGAAGTGACAGCCGAGTGTTGCGTCCCCCAACGCCTCGCCCACCTCGCCGACGATTCGTTGTACCTCGTGAGAGAGAAAGCCGCCGTTCGTATCGCAAAGCACCACCCGTTCCGCCCCGGCGTCGTGAGCCGTGCGGAGGGCCGCAACGGCAAACTCCGGGTTGGCCCGATAGCCGTCGAAGAAATGCTCGGCATCAAAGAACACCCGGCGACCCTGGGCACGGAGGTATTCGACCGAGTCGCCGATCATCGCCACCGCCTCATCGTTGCTCGTGCGCAGGGCATGCTCGACGTGATAGTCCCAAGTCTTGCCGACAAGGCAGATCACATCGGTGTCGGCTGCCAACAGTGCGGCCAGTTGTTCGTCGTCCTGCGGCAGGCTTGATGACTTCCGAGTAGCACCGAAGGCGACAAGCGTTGAGTGCTCCAGTTCGAGTTCGGTCTTGGCACGCTGAAAGAACTCGTCGTCCTTTGGGTTTGCCCCCGGCCAGCCACCCTCGATGTACGCAACACCGAGCGTATCGAGCAGCTTGGCAATCTTGAGCTTGTCGCGAGCCGTCAGCGAAATCCCCTCCTGCTGGGTGCCGTCGCGGAGGGTTGTGTCATAGATTTCGACTGATTGGCTGCTCATCGGGTTCTCCTGGATAAGGAAAACCCCCCGCTACTTGCGGAGGGTTGCAGGGGCGCACACGCCCATCGGTGGGGCGTGGCGCCTATTGAATGATGATGAATCGGTGCGTCATTGGCCGTGAGTATGGACCAGACAAGCCGCAGGGTCAAACGGGGTCGATGCGGGCCGTCGAAAGGTCCCGACCCGCAGGGACCTCGGGTCCCTTTCGAGGTCCCTCAAGTCCCAGCTTTCGAAGGACCTCCGCCTCAAGGCCTTCGGCCTACCCGGAGAGATATATCGGCACCTGTATATAGCGGCGCGTGAATGGAATGATTCGCATTAGCTGCCCCGCATATGCGGGGAGGTGAATCGAAAAAGAGGTCGGAAACCGTGGCACGCGTAAAGCTTGATATCACTCGTCGTTCGTTCTTGAAAGGTGGCGTCGCCACCGGCGGACTTGCACTGATGTCGCCTACCGCCTCGATCGGCTCGGCTGCCGGGATGCTCAATGCACAGGATCCCTGGTACCGCGAGGGCCAGATCGAGACAACCTACAACGTCTGTGACATCTGCCCCTGGCGGTGCGGTGTCGTCGTCCATTCGGTGAACGGTGTAGTTCGCAAGATTGATGGAAACCCCGCTGACCCCAAGAGCCGTGGCATGTTGTGTGCCCGCGGTCAGGGCGGTGTGTCGTTCATGTATGACCCGGACCGTCTCCAATCGCCGATGATTCGGACGGGAGAACGCGGCTCGGGTCAGTTCAAAGAGGTGTCCTGGGAAGAGGCGCTCGACTACGTCGCCGCTGCTCTGCTTCAGGTCAAGGACAAGTACGGTGAGGAGTCCCTGGCTGTCTTTGGGCACACCTCCGGCGACCACTGGTTTGCCGACCACTTCGCCCAGGCGTGGGGAACGCCAAACGCCGCCAAGCCTTCTTCGTCGCTGTGCCTCAGCCCGCGTGACGAAGCGGCGACGCTCACCTACGGATCTGCGGTTGGTGGCCACGAACCTGTCGACTGGGACGCCATCGAGGCATTCACCCTTATCGGCAGCCACATCGGTGAGGACGCCCGCAACACGACGATGCAGGACTTCGCCAATGCACATGCCCGTGGCGCCAAGGTCATCGTCGGCGACCCCCGTTTCTCAAGCGTTGCCGCCAAGGCAGACTTCTGGCTACCCATCAAGCCGGGCACCGACACTGCGCTGATGTTGGCATGGATGAACGTGCTCATCGCCGAAGATCTCTACGACAAGGCCTATGTGGACGAGTGGGCCGACGGTTTTGATCAGCTGGCGGCCCATGTCGCCGAATTCACTCCCGACTGGGCGGCCGGAATCACCGACCTCTCGGCCGCCCAGATCCGGGAGTCCGCACTTGTCATGGCCGAGAACCGGCCCCGGTCTGCAGTCATCCCTGGCCGTCATGTCACCTGGTACGGCACCGACAGTCAGCGGATGCGGGCGACCTACCTCGTCAATACGCTGCTCGGCGCTTACGGGCGCGAGGGTGGCATGTACTTCAACAAGTCGGTCTACCTGGATCACTATCCATACCCGCCCTATACCGTCACCGGCAGCTCCGGTGGCTGCTCGGCTGAGCCGGGTGAGGAGACCGCAGAATTGCCGCTCGGGCCAACAGGCAAGGCACGCGCCGACGGTGTCCGTGACTCCTTCATGCGGGGCCCGACCGCATTGCAGGAGCTCATTGACCCGATGATCACCGGTGATCCGTACCCCATCAAGGCACTGATGGTCTACGGCATGAATCTCCTCAACTCGGTGCCACAGCGGGATCGGACGATCGAAGCTCTGAAGGCTCTCGACTTTGTCGTGGCCATCGATGTGCTCCCTCAAGAGCACATCGCCTGGGCCGACGTCGTCCTGCCAGAAGCAACCTACCTCGAGCGCTACGACGATCTGTGGACCGTGCCACACAAGACCCCATACATCGCGATGCGCGAGCCGGCAGTCGATCCTCTCTACGACACCAAGCCGGGATGGTGGATATCCAGAGAGCTGGGGACCAGGGTCGGTCTCGAGGCTTTCTACAAGTGGGAGAATATCGAGGAGTACCTCGATAAGCGGCTCGTGTCCGTTGGCTCCAGTCTCGAGGACATGCGGGCCGAGGGCGGGATCATCACACAAGATGGCAAGCCATATCTCGAAGACTTCGATGGCTCCTCACCGTTCCATACCGCGTCCGGAAAGATCAACCTCTACTCGGAAGAGCTGGCTGCGGCCGGTCATGATCCCATGCCGGTCTATGAGCCGACCGACGAGCCGCCAACCGGGTACTTCCGGCTGCTCTATGGCCGGAGTCCGGTGCATACCTTCGCCAAGACCCAGAACACACCGGTGCTCAACGACATCGACCCCGAGAACGAAATCTGGGTAAACGCCGACGCCGCCGAGCAACTTGGTGTCACGGACGGCGACTACGTGATGCTCGAGAACCAGGATGGGGCCCGCAACGGCCCGGTCAAGGTCAAGGCCACGCAGCGTATCCGTCACGACGCGGTGTTCATGGCTCATGGCTTTGGCCATGACGCTCCTGGGCTCACTCGGGCTCATGGCAAGGGCGCCAGCGACACCAAGTTGCAGACCCGCTACAAGCTCGATCCGATCAGCGGGGGAGCCGGGATGCGTGTCAACTTCGTAAGACTCGACAAGGAGGGGGTGTGACATGGCTGATTATGCAATCCTCCTCGATCTAGGTCGTTGCATCGGTTGCCAGGCGTGTGTTGCTTCCTGCAAGGTCGGCAACGAGCTCGGCGAAGATCAGCAGTACATCGAGCTCATCGAGAAGACCCACGGTCAGTTCCCGAACCTGACCGGTGGCTGGGATAACCATCGCTGCTTCCATTGCACGGATGCCGCCTGTGTGTCCGTGTGCCCCACCGGCGCCCTGTACAAGGAAGACGGTCTCACCAGGCTCGACCGAGACTCCTGCAGTGGGTGTTCCTACTGCACGGAGGCCTGCCCCTACGACATCCCGGTGATGTATGACGGCAAATCAAGCAAGTGCGACGGCTGTGCCGACACCACCAAGGCCGGTGGTACCCCCTGGTGCGTCGGCACCTGCCCCAGCGCTGCCCTCATGTACGGAACCCGGGAAGTGATTCAGGCCGAGGCACACAAACGAGCAGAGGCGCTGCGCGGTCGCTATCCGAACGCACATGTCTACGGCGAAACTCAGGCCGGCGGTCTCGGCATGCTGGTGGTGATGCCGGATGATCCCGAGCTCCTAGACATCCCGATCGATCCCAAGAAGCCATTCATGGCCGACGCCTGGCAAAAGGTCGTTCAGCCCGCATCGGTGGGCATCACGATCGGAGCGGCAGTCGTTGCCGGCGCTGCAGGCTTTATCGCCAGGCGTAGGCACGAGGAGGAACTCGTCGTGCTCGAAGCGGAAGGCGTTGTCGGCGACGCAAGCGAGACCGACGGACAGGAGGAAAGCTGATGACCACGCAGAAGCAGCCCCTCGGGGACCGTGAGGTTCTTCGCTACCGGAAACGACCTCGAATCGTGCATGCGATCCTGGCCAGCTCGTTCCTGATCCTGTTCCTAACCGGACTGGTGATTCTGTGGAGCCCTCTCTCGTTCCTGGCTTCGGGTGGCACCACTCGCTGGCTGCACCGGGTCGCAGCGATCGGCTTCATGTCGGTCCCGTTCGTCTACTTGATAGCCGATCGCGAAGGCGCAAAAGAGCTGATGATCGACTCGTTCAAGTATGACCGAGACGACTACCGCTGGGTGAAGCGCTTCTGGTCGTATGCCTTCGGCCACACCGCAAACATGCCAAAGCAGGGTCGGCTGAACGCCGGGCAGAAGATGCACCACGCATTGGTCATGCTGCTGTCTGCCTCGATCGTCGCATCGGGGCTTGTCATGTGGTTCTTCATGCCTTCGCTTGGGCCCACCGGCCAAGCATGGGCGGCGATCATCCACGATCTCTCGATGTTGGCGCTCAGCCTCCTGTTGGTTGGGCACCTCTACTTCACCTTCGTCTACAAGGCGCTTTCGGGTATGACCCGGGGCTACATCGACGTTGACGACGCTCGTCTCGAGCACGCCAAGTGGGTAGAGGAACTCGAGCAAGAAGCAGCCGAGATGGCTGACGAACAATCAGAAAAAGTTTGAGAAAGACGAGCTTGCTAGCCGAGCTCATTTCAACGAAAGGGAAAGTAATGAACATGCTCCGTCGCATGTCTCTGGTCGGGCTAATCCTTGCCTTCGGACTGATTGCTACCGCTTGCGGTGGCGACGACACAACTGATACGACTGAAGGAACGGTCCCCCCACTCGAGACGACTGAAGCACCGGCTGCCACTGAGGCTCCGGCTGAGACAACCGCAGCTCCTGCGGAAGAGACCACAACGACCGCAGCTCCTGCGTTCGATGTTGTGGCCGCAGTCTTCGAGTACGAAAGCACGATGCCCGAGGGCTGGATGAATGTTGGCGACGTCGTCGCCTTCAAGGACGCTGTTGCCGCCAGCGATGCGCTGGTGATCGACATCCGTCAGCCGAGCGAGTACGAGGAAGGCCATATCCCGGGAGCCATCAATATCCCGCTGCGTGAGCTGGCCGCCAACGTCGACAAGATCCCGACCGACCGGCAGGTCTTCGTCTACTGCAAGTCGGGCTATCGCGCCGCCGTGGGTAACTCCTCGCTGCGCATGATGGGCTATGACAACACTCTGTCGTTCTCCGGAAGCTGGCTGGCATGGACCGCCGCTGAAGAAGAGGTTTCCACTGAGGCCGTCGAGGCCGAGGTTGTCGGCGATCCCGGTTTCGAGCCCGAGCTCGTCGCGGCCGTCGACGGTTTCCTGTCGACCATCCCTGAGGGCTGGTTGATCGTCGATCTCGAGACAGTGAAGGCCGGCATTGACGCTGGTGCATTCGTTCTCGACATCCGCACCGAGGCGGAGTACGCCGAAGGTCACATTGAGGGCGCCGTCAACATCCCCCTTCGTACGCTCACCGAGCGCATGAGTGAGATCCCGACCGACGTCAGTGTCATCGTGCACTGCAAGTCCGGTTTCCGGGCGGCTCTCTCGGCTCCGGTGCTGGGTGTACTGGGCTTTGACAACTTCAAGGTCTTCAACGGCAGCTACGCCGCCTGGGTCGAGGCCGGCGAGCCTGTAGTCACCGGCTGATAAGTAAATCGGTAACACACAGCAAAGGGGCCGGCCTGTCCGGCCCCTTTCGCTTTGCCCGGATTGTTCGCAGGCTCGGGCGGAGGTAGTCTTCCGCCATGGCACTGACACGCAACTGGTGGAGGTCGAGGCGATAGCTGCCTTCGCACGTCAGTTACGTACGCCGGAGGCCCAGCCCCGGCGTTTTCTTTTCTACGAGAGGACCGACAAGTGGATCGGCAAACAGTCTTTTCCGGGCTCCAACCCACCGGGAACGTTCATCTGGGCAATTACCTGGGAGCGTTGCGCAACTGGGTGAAGCTTCAGGATTCCTACGACTGCGTCTATTGCGTTGTCGACCTGCATGCGATCACCGTCGACTACGACCCCAAGCAGTTCGAGCAGGATCGGATTGAGGCGGCCAAGGTCCTGCTGGCGGTCGGTATCGATCCGGACAACTCCCTGTTCTACTTCCAGAGCCAGGTGCCACAGCACAGCGAGCTTGCTTGGATTCTGGGAACGATGACCCCAACGGGTGTGCTCAATCGCATGACGCAATACAAGGACAAGGTTGCCAAGGGGATGGCGGCCAACCTCGGTCTGTACTCATACCCGGTGCTGATGGCGGCAGACATCTTGCTTTATCACGCCAACTTGGTACCGATCGGCGATGATCAGCGGCAGCATCTCGAGATGACTCGGGATCTCGCGGAGCGTTTCAACAACCGCTTCGGCGAGGTCTTTCCGGTGCCGGAGGCTCTCATTCCGGAGACCACCGCCCGGGTGATGTCGTTTGCGGACCCCACCTCCAAGATGTCGAAGTCGGATCCGAATGAGAAGAGCCGTGTGCTCATCCTCGATTCACCTGATGTTGTGCGCAAGAAGATCAAGTCGGCTATGACAGACTCTGATCCGGAGGTCAGGTTTGACCGCGAAGCGAAGCCCGGTATCTCGAACCTGCTCGAGATCATGGCTACGTGCACGGGCCGCTCCATCGACGATCTCGTCGATGAGTACGCCGATGCCGGATATGGGCGCTTCAAAGAGGTTGTGGCTGAGGCGGTCATCGCGGAACTGGCGCCGATTCGCAG
>CBDUNF010000146.1:0-9496 GCA_965368515.1 uncultured bacterium | reverse complement strand
ACTGGTGGTCGTTGAGCTGTCTTGCTTCTGGACTCCACGCATCATCATGCAGAGGTGCTGTCCTTCGATGACAACTCCGACGCCAAGCGGATCGAGAATCTCGGTCATCGCATCGGCAACCTGGTTGGTGAGACGCTCCTGAACCTGCAACCGACGGGCGTACAGATCGACGACCCGAGCGACCTTGGAGAGCCCGATGATCTTGCCTCTCGGCAAGTAGGCAACGGCGGCCTTGCCGAAGAACGGAAGCATGTGGTGCTCACACATTGAGTAGAACTCGATGTCCTTGACCAACACCATTTCGTCGGCGCCCTCACCATCGAACACAGCGTTGTTGACGACGTCGGACAGCGAAGTCGAGTAACCGTTCGTCAGGAAGTCGAGCGCCTTGGCCACACGAAGCGGGGTCCGGACAAGACCCTCGCGATCTGGGTTCTCCCCGATCTCCAGTAGCTGGGCACGAATGATTGATTCGAGCTGCGGTGCATAGACATCGCCAGACTGATCGAATTCTTCTGGTCCACGCGACTCGTACGGTGTCGCCAAACGGATCGTCGAAACCGGTTTGACCGCTTCCTGCGCCGCATCGACCTCGAGCATCAAGTCATATGCAGTCTTCTGGGAGCGAGGGTCGACCCAGGTCGGTGCAACGTCGGCGATCGGGATGGCCACGTGAGGCGCGGTCGCGGCCATCGGGTCCGGCAGTTGCCAGCCATCGAACTCGGCTTCAAGGTCCCCGTAGTAGGCGATGTCGAGGTCAATGGTCCGCGGAGCATTCCGATCTTCGGTCCGCTCCCGTCCCAACACCTTCTCGATGTGCCTCAGCTCCTCGCGGAGCTCCGGCGGGGCCAAGTCGGTACAGGCGACGACTGCGGCGTTGAAGAAGTTGGGCGCATCGGCGGGTCCGCCGACCGGCTCGCTCTCAAAGAACCGACTGACCCTCCTGACCTCAATCCGGCGATTTCGCCGCATGAGCCGAATCGCCTCAGGGAGGTGCCGCTCCTTCTCGATGTTCGAGCCAAGCGCGATGACCGTCTCGACAAATACTGGCTTGCTCATGGTCCTACTCCTCCGAATCCTGATCTCGTCGTCGAGTGATGTTGATGCCGACGGACCTGGCGTAACGCAATGCTCCGGGCTTCTCCACTGTCATCTCTACCTGCATGATTCGGGGCTCGAGGTCGAAACAGATGTCGACGAGGTCTTGGACGAGCCGTTCTACCAACATCGGCTTGCCGTCACGTACGTGGGCGATGAGAGCCTTAGTGATGGTCCGATAGTTGACCGCATCATCTATGTCGTCGCTGATCGCCGCCGGCCGGGTGTCGGCCCACAGAACGGCGTTGATCAGTATCTCCTGCTCGTTGATGCGTTCGTCGGGATTGATGCCGAGGATTCCCGGGACGCTCAGATCCTTGATGAGTATTCGGTCGTATTCCATATTGGTCCAGGGTAGATGCGATCCAATGTGCTGCCGCACGTACCAAAACGTCGAGGCTGCGTCTGGCATTCCGACGTTTGTCTTATTGCGCTGGCGCGATGGCCGACCGGTAGACAATCGGCCCACGGAGTGCCATGACGACGGAACACCTAGATCGCCCATGCCCCAGCCGATCAGACCGCGCCCTCATCGACCTCGTTCCAGCGCCCATCTGGATTGAGGATTGGACCGAGATCGAGTCGTATTGCGCCCGGCAGAAAGCGCTCGGTGTCACCGACCTTCGCAGCATTCTCGAGGGGGATGAAGCGTCGCTGCGGGATGTCGTCTCCCGCATCAACGTAACCGCCGTCAACGATCTGACCGTAGATTTTGTAGGCGCCGACAGCTCGGAACGCTTGCTGGGGACTCTCCCCGGCGATCTACTCAACGGAGGAGCGCTGCGCTCCTTGATAGACCAGATCATGGTGGTCTGGAACACCGAATCCGCCATAACTCTCGTAATCAACGGCGTCGATATGGGTGGTGCAGATCTCGAGTTCCAACTCGACTGGGCTGCACCGATGATCGGTGACAAACCGGACTACTCGCGGGTGGTCGTTCTGCTCCGGGACGTCAGTGTGCAAAGAGCCGAAGAGCGCTTGATGCGGAAGAACGTGTCCCAACTTGAAATCTTGCTCGACATGAGCCGTGGGGTGGCTTCGACCTTCGATATCGACATGATCCTGCAACTGCTTGCAGCCACCGCAGTTGAGTTGCTGGGGGCTGATGAAGCACTACTTCTCCTCGTCGATACCAAGAATCAGGAGCTCACCCACGTCGTAGGCGAGGGATATCCCGCGGCCGAAATGCGCAACCACACATATGGGGAGGTGATGGCGGGAATGAGCGGCCAAGCCATCGAGACCCGCGACGGCATCCTCTGCGCCGACATCGCAACCGATCCTCGCAACGAAGGGAAGGCCAAGGAACGAGCTACTCGGTATGCGGGAACCTCAGTTGCGATCGCTCCGATAATCAGTGACGACCTCGTCCTGGGCACCCTCACCACGCTCAACGGAGCCGACTCCCCCGAGTTCACAGAAATGGACCTGGCTCTGGTCAAGATGCTGGCAGCCCAGGCCGCAGTCGCCATCCGCAACGCCGAGATCTACCAAGAGCTCCGGGCCAACCGTGATCGCGTCCACGAGGCCCACGAGGAGCTGAAGAATACCCAGACGCAGTTGCTCGGCGCACAGAAGATGGAGGCAATCGGCGGTCTCGCGGCAGGCATCGCCCACGAGATCAACACTCCCATTCAGTTCGTATCTGACAACGTCTCATTCATCAAGGATTCCGCCATCGCATTGGCCGGGTTCGGCCAAGCCCACATCGCCATCCTCGACCAACTTGTCGACCACCCAGAACTGGGGCAGCAGATCCGTGATCTCCGCCAGCAGTGGAAAGATGCGGATTGTGACTTCCTCCTCGAAGAGCTTCCCGATGCGATCGAGGAGACTCTGGAAGGCGCGACCCGGGTCGCCGACATCGTCAAAGCGATGAAGGAGTTTGCCCACCCTGGTCAAGAGGATCTGACGCCGAGCAACATCAACCGCATCATCGAGACAACGGTGCAGGTGTCGAGAAACGAGTGGAAATACGTCGCTGACGTGGAACTCGATCTCGACGAGACACTGCCGATGGTTCCTGCTCTCCCCGGGCCGCTCGGCCAGAGCCTTCTCATAATCATCGTCAATGCGGCCCAGGCCATGGACGGCAAAGTCGAGGGCAAGGGCAGGATCAAGATCAGCTCCCGCCACCTTGGCGAGATCGTCGAGATACGGGTTTCCGACAACGGACCGGGAATACCGAGCGACATCATCGGCCGTATCTTCGAACCCTTCTTCACCACAAAAGAAATCGGCAAGGGCTCAGGACAGGGCCTGTCGATTGCGCACTCGGTCATCGTCGACAAGCACCATGGCAGGATCTGGGCCGAGAACACCGATCCGGGAGCGACGTTTGTCCTGCATTTGCCGAGCGAAGAGACCACCAAGAAGAGCGACTCCTAGTTCACCAGCAGCAGGACGGCAGCCATCGCAGTACCGACCCCGGCAAGCTGCGTTCTCGTGAGTTTCTCCCCGACGATGACGACGGCGGCCAGTGCTGTGATCACGGGGTAGAGAGACGTCAGCACCGAAACGATTCCCAGCGGACCGCGCTGCAAAGCGACGGCCACGAATAGGTTCGCCCCCATGTCCAGCAACCCGGCCGCAGCCACCCAACGGGCGCTGATTCGGTTCGGGCGCATGCTGGTCTCGAGCGATCGATGAAGGATGAAACCGAGCGGGATAGTCACCGCCCTGGCACCAACCAGCGGCCAGAAGCCACTCGCCTCACTGGTCTGTGCAATCGCAATGAAGAAAGCAGCGAACCCGGTCCCTGCAGCCAGCGCCATCAGCAGCAGTCGCGGGCTGAGCCGGCGAGCGGACCGTTCCCCCGCGATCGTCGCAATCGCCACCAACGCCAAAACAACCCCCAAGATGGCCAAGGGGGTCAGTGAACCGCCGGTCGCAAGGTCGACCGCTACGGGAATCGCGGCAGTGGTGGCCGCGGTCAGCGGTGAGACGATCGCCATCGTTCCTTCGGCAAGCGACCGGTAGAGCAGACCCACCCCAACGACGCCGCCAACACCTGCGGCGGCACCCCAAAGCACATCGGCAGCGGTCACTTTCTCGGCGGGCAACAGGATCAATCCACCGACAAGGGCGACGACACCGATCGACTGCGACCAGAAGGTGACCCCCCACGGCGGAAGCCGCTTCGAAGCAAACCCGCCGGAGAAGTCGGCGAAGCCATAGAACACAGCGCCACCGAGGGCCAGGGCAAGGGTCATTGCCTGCCCCTTCGGGGCAGGATGGAGTTCCCAAAGGGAACTCCCGCCATCAACCAACCACCACCGCGGGTCATCGGCTGCCCCTTCGGGGCAGGATGGAGCTGCCAAAGGGAACTCCCGCCATCGTGGTCACACTAGAGGGCATGGGCGGACCCTAACGGATGGTGTGGAAGCCCCTCGGTCGGGCGGAGACGGCAATCAGCGCCTCAGAACGGATCGGGTGCGCCGGGGTGGAGCTTCTTGTAGAGCTCGACGGCCTCTTCGAGGTAGTTGACGCCACAAACCAGGGCAACGCTCGAGTAGGCCGAGCACTCACCGGTTTTTACGTACGCAAACGCACTCTGGGCCATCTCCGCCATCAGATCAACGTGAGGCTTTGCATCGGGCTCAACATCGAGGAGAGCGACGACCTCGTTGCAGACGTCGGGGTTCCAATCCGCAAACTCAGAAGCGACGGTTGCAGCCTCGAGGACGAGTTCCTGCTTGACCGCCGCCAGCGTCTGAACCATCGTCGGCACCCCGCAGGAGATCCCCAGATCGAGACGTGTCCTATCCTCGGGTACACGGAGACCAGCGTCGGCGAGGACGATAATGTCCCCGTGACCGGCAGCTGCGATAAGATCAAGCAACTAGGGATGTAGGACGCCTGACGTCTTCACTGTCATCTCCCTCTTGGGGCTCTGCACAATTGTGCCTGGGTTGGACAAATGCCCGTCACCAGATGATACTCCCTGGTAATGGCTGAGAACAATGAACGTAGAGAGCTAACCATCCGGGCGGCCTGGCTCTATCACGAACGGGGCTTCAACCAGCAAGCAGTCGCCGACCGCCTCGGTGTTTCCCGATCAACCGTGAGCCGCCTTCTCGCAGACGCCGAGCGCGAAGGCATCGTTCGAGTCATCGTTACCGAGTCGCTGCCCGAGTCGGCACGCCTTGCCGAGGGCCTCATCGAACGGTACGGCCTACAGGGTGCAACCGTTGAGCTAGCTCTCGAAGGCGAATCGCCGCGCGATGCTGCCGGTGCCGCCATGGCCCGTCGCCTCGAGCACGTCGTCGCTGCCGGATCGATCACCATCGCCGCCGGGTGGGGCCGGACGTTGGGAAGTGCCGCCAAAACGGTGCGCAGTATGCATACGACCAACGTCACGGTTATCGATGCCTTTGGCCACACCACAACACCCGACATCGCCCCTGCGGTTGAGGTGACCAACAACCTGGGGATCAAGTTTGGCGCCCAGGTCATGCACATCCCGTCGCCGGGGTTCGCCCCCACAGCTGCGATCGCAGCCAACTTCTACGAGTCCGAGTCCGTTACTTCGACACTGGAGCGAGCCCGCGCCGCTGACCTCACCATGGTTGCGATCGGCATCGTCGGTTCCGAGTCGCTGTTGATCACCGCCGGATACCTGAGCCAAACGAAGATGGACAAGATCGTCGCCGCCGGTGGGGTCGGCGAGGTATTCGGCTTGTACTACGACGCTGATGGCAACTGCATAGAAGAGTCGCCGCTGCACCCGGTATCGCTCACCCTCGATGACCTGCGTCACTCGAAACGTGTCATCGCTGCAGCCGGTGGCACGGAGAAGACCGCAGCCGTCAAGGGTGCCATCGCTGCCGGGATCATCGACGAGTTGGCCATCGACGACACTCTCGCAGTGGCGCTGCTGGAGTAGCCTGCCCACAAAGATCGTTGGATCGAGCACGGAGGCGCGAAATGGATCAGGGCAGCAGGCCAGAAGCCCGCGATGCCGCCTCCTTCGCGCACTACGCAGACACGACGCTGGGTCTGGCTCACCTCGCCACCTTCCCCGAACAGAACCCGAACGCAGTTGTTGAGACGGACATGGCTGGATCCGTTACGTACCTAAACCCGGAAGCAAAGGAACGATTCCCCGACTTGGGGACTCGCGGCATCGACCATCCCCTGCTCGCAGGCATCCTCGACACCGTCGCCGGGTTTCGCAGACAGGGCCTCGAATTCGTGCAGCGCCAGGTCGAGGTGGAGGGGGCCGTCTTCGAGCAGAAGGTGTGCTATTCAGCGGCTCCCGGCGCTGAATTGATTCGGGTCTATAGCCACGATGTCACTGCGCATCTCGAGGCCGAGATGGCGCTTGCCGACATGGCACGACGCGTGGTCACCGCACAAGAGGAGGAACGCAAACGTGTCTCTCGAGAATTGCACGACGAGGCCGGGCAGGCCCTGGCGGCACTAAAGATCAGCTTGCAACTGCTCGGAAACGATGCCGACGCCGACAGTGAGACACTGCGACGCAATCTGCGTGAGGCAGTGGATCTCGTTGATACCACCCGAGAACAGATTCGTTTGCTCGCTCACGACCTCCGTCCGCCGGCGTTGGATGCACTCGGTCTCAACGACACTCTCGAAGACTTCTGTCAAGAGTTCGGCAGCCGCACGCGCTTGGCCATCAACTACGTGGGCACCGATGTCCAAGCCCTTGATGACGCCGAGGAGATCTGCGTGTATCGCCTCCTCCAGGAAGCCCTCGCCAACGTGGCAATGCACGCCCAGGCCCAGCAGGTGTCGGTAACCCTTCGCCAGGACGCCGACTGCGTTTCGTTGCATGTCGCCGACGATGGCAGAGGGATGGATCTCCAGATACTCGAGGAGAGCGAGCGGGCAGGTCTCGGAATCGTCGGGATGCGGGAGCGGGTCGAGATGTTGGGGGGCCAGCTCGTGATCACAAGTTGTAGCGAAGGCACGGAATTGTCTGCCACACTGCCGGCAAGATGATCAGAGTCGCTATTGCTGAAGACCACCACCTGGTACGAGATGGTATTCGCGCCCTCCTGGAGCGAGCCAGCGACATTGAGGTTGTCGGCGAAGCTATCGACGGGCTCGAGGCAGTTGCTCTGGTCGAGAAGGAACAGCCCGATGTCGTCGTGATGGACCTGACGATGCCGGGACTCAACGGCATCGAGGCGACTGTCCGCATCGGATCTTCGAATGGTCGCACCGAAGTCGTCATACTTTCGATGCACGCGGATCCGGCGCTCATCCGCAAGGCGATGCAAGCCGGCGCCAAGGCGTACGTCCTCAAGGGATCGGTCACCGAGGAGCTGCTGCTGGCGGTACGCACCGCCCACCAGGGCGCCACCTATTTGAGCGTGGCCGCGTCTGAGTCCTTCCTGGACATGGCTGCGGAGGGGACGGACCGAGAGAACCCGGGCCTGACTCCGCGTGAGCTGGAGATCCTGCGACTGATAGGCGATGGCTTCACCAATCGCGCCATCGGTCGCAAGCTGTCGGTCAGCGTCAAGACAGTCGAGCGGCATCGAACCAGTCTGATGGGCAAGCTCGATGCTCACAGCATCGTCGAATTGATGCGAGAGGGTTTCCGGCGCGGCCTGCTCGAACTCGACGACTGACGGCAACACCCCACACGACGTGGCGTTCGTACCCGATCGCACGAAGGCAATACCCAATAGCACGGTCGCATTGATGCCGATACTTTGCGGTTATGGGAATGAGGGGAATCGGCCGGGGGGAGAGGTTGCTGGCGGCAGTCGTCACCATCGCTGCGGTGATGGTCGGTGGCGCGCCGGCAGCCCTGGCCCACGGTGACCATGGGGCTGTACCAGCCGCGTTTCGCGAGCCGGCCGGGGATTACTCAGTGACGGTCTGGATCGAGGAACACGCCGATGCGAGCATCATCGCCAGCGCACTGATCGAATCCATCAATGCGGGCCTTCCGCCACAGGCGGCTCTGCAGCACGGCACACAACACCTCGGCACACTGGCTGTCGAGCGCCGCGGCGCAGGGATATGGGCTCTTGACTTCGATGCAACCGCCGGCGACGAGCTAGTGATCGAGTGGAACGACATATCCGGACCGGGGCGGATTGTGATCGCTCTCGAACCGATGGAGCCACCGATCTGGTTCCGGCCGCTTTTGTGGTTCGTGACGCCGATCGGCCTGTGGTTCGGGAGATGGTTGCTGTTGCGCCGGAAGCGAGCCTTCGGGCTCGTCCCCGTGACGGCTTCGTAGGGCAAGGAGAAGAGGCTATGACAACGACCCACGCAGTGACAAGACAATCCGGCCGAACCGGACTGTTGCGGGAACTCAACACCACATGGCACGAGCGAGCCCTATGGGTATATGCGGCCATTGTGCTGGCACATTGGCTGGAACACTTGGTCCAGGGCTATCAGATCTGGGTGTTGGGTATGGCGCGACCGGATTCACTCGGTGCATTAGGTGCGGTTGCTCCTTGGTTGGTGCAGTCCGAGCTGATGCATTTTGGTTATGCGGTGTTCATGCTCATTGGTCTAATCGTGCTTGCTTCAGGATTCAGCGGAACTGCAGCAAAGTGGTGGTACGCATCGCTCATCATCCAGTCGTGGCATTTCATTGAGCACGCCTTGCTGCAGGGCCAGGTAGCAGTCGGCTCGAACCTGTTTCACAGCGACAGTCCAATGAGCGTGTTCCAGCAGTGGATCCCTCGCGTCGAACTGCATCTGCTCTATAACCTGCTGGTGTTCATCCCGATGGTCGTCGCAATGGTGCTTCACGCCGGGTCCTCCGACAGCGACTCTCCGGATGCGTGCAGCTGCGCTCTGAAGACAGCTCGCTAACCCGACTCGCTACTCGCCAACCGCGGCGCGGAAGCCGGAGGCAGCCTTCACAAGATTGTCGCCGCGGTGGAGGTCGCCACCGATGAGAAGCGCAACATCGTTGCCATAAAGCTGGACAATCTCCTCGACCCGATCCAGCGTCATACCGCCACCCGGTGAAGGAAACGCCGGCTTGAGGTTCCCGAGCGGCTCGGTGAGCTTGGCAGCGACCGACAGGCACTCGGCGCGGCTGAAGCTGAAGCGCCCTCCGTAATTAGGGAACACTGAGAGATCTGCTCCCGCCAACCGCATCAAGGTGCCGTAGAGCTGACCATGGCCGATGCCGTTTGTCGGCGACGCCGAATACGACCCCAGGAAGGCGGGGTGGCCCATGATCGGGATATCCACTTTCGTGGCGAGGTAGCGCATCTGATCAAAGCTGGTGATGCCGGGAAGCACCAGAACGCCGCCGGCTCCTGCGGCGATTGCAGCCTCGATCCTCTCCTCCAACAGGTCGTAAGGTGCATTGATGCTCGGCATGTAGATGGAGTTGAATCCGGTCTTGGCGTTGGCCTCAGCCACCGCCTCCGAACAACGCTGCACCCGCTCG
>CBDUNF010000145.1:0-9691 GCA_965368515.1 uncultured bacterium | reverse complement strand
CCCGCTAGCAACAGAAGCCGGGCTCTGAAGTCAGACGTACATCTGCCCATGATCGAGAAGACCGGTGCCCCCGCTCTGCCGGCTGCTTCGACCGCCAGGGCGATGCCCCGCGCCTCGGTTACGTCACCTAGGTAGACAATGCCCGTCTCGGGATCAGCCGGCCGTGGCTGCGCCGGATTACCCACCAGGTAGTTCGGAAACACCGGATGTTCGTCGCGGAATAGCCCTGCATAGCCGGCCTCAGCCAGTGTTATCGCCATCCGTTTCTCAGCAAGTCGCAGCAGCCATGCCGCAATTGCTGCAAGCGGACGCCGCAACGGGCGCGGTACCCAGTCCTTGGTTCGCAGCTGAGCCGGGACGTTCTCGTGGACATCGAACACAACTGATCTGCCTCGCATCGCGGCAAGGAGCCCGACGGGCAACAGTTCAGGGTCGTGGAGCGATGCGACGTCATATCCCTTTCCCAGCAGCATCCCTCCGGCTCGCAACCATCGGCGGATTCTCCCCCCGGTCAGCTCGCGCCAGTCAATGCCCTCTTGGTCGACCGGACCACGGCCCTTGCCGGCAAATGTAACCAGCCACTCGTCTTGCAGAGTCCCGATCAGCTTGCGTCGTATCCGCGGATCATCAGCCGGATGGACCGTGGTTACGACAAGAAGCCGTGGTTTCACAGCGATTCGACACCCTGATCGTCCGCGCCGCTGCGACGGTATGCGCCCCTCGTGTCGAGCACCAGCGGGACTTCACGGGCGATCTTGCCGAGATCGAGGACCTCATGATCGGTGAGCAGCACTGCAATGGCGTAGCCGCCGAGATCGTCTGCTTCACCAACCGCATGGAACCCGTGGGACTCGATTCGTTCCTTGCCGACCACAGGGTCAAGCACGGATATCTCCGCTCCCCGCTGCTCTAGCTCTCTGAGCACCTCGATTGAAGCCGATTCACGATCGTCGGCGACATCCGGCTTGTATGCGATACCCACCCCAAGCACCTTTGTACCGAACACGGGTTTGCCATGCCGATTGAGAAGGTCGGCGACACGGGTGGCGGTGTACTCCGGCATCTTGGTATTGACCTGTTCGGCCAGGTCGATGAATCGGGTAGAGAAGTTCGCCTCCTTGGCCCGCCAGGCGAGGAACTGCGGGTCCAGCGGGATGCAATGACCGCCGACACCGGGGCCCGGATAGAACGCATTGAAACCAAAGGGCTTCGTAGCCGCGGCGTCGACAACCTCCCAGATGTTGATGTCGAGCTCGTGCGCCAACTGCGCCATCTCGTTGACCAGACCGATGTTGACCGCCCGATAGGTATTCTCGAGCAGCTTCGTCATCTCGGCGGCCCGAGCCGACGACACCGGATGTACCGAGGTGACAACACGGGCATAGGCGGCCGCAGCTACCTCGGTCGATATGGCCGATATGCCACCAACCACCTTGGGAATGTCACCGGTCTTCATCTCAGCTCCTGGCGATACGCGCTCGGGCGAGAAGGCCACGAACACATCCTGATCCGCCACCAGGCCACCGCTGGTCACCGCAGGAACGATGATGTCCTCGGTCGTTCCGGGATAGGTTGTTGACTCGAGCGAGATGAGCATGCCGGGCTTAACCACATTCTGCGCTGTCTCGGCAGCGGACTTGATGTAGGAGAGATCCGGCTCACGGTGCCTACCGAGCGGGCTCGGGACGCAGATGAAGATCGCGTCGGACCGAGCAAGATCGCTCTCATCGGCTGTGATCTCCAGACCAGAAGCAAGCGCAGCTGCGAGTTCCTCATCGGTGATGTCTTCAACCGGGGATACACCGCTGCGCAGCATTTCGACGCGACGCGGCGAACGGTCATAACCGATCGCCTTGAGCCCATTCTGGACCATGGTCACTGCCAGCGGCAGACCCACGTAGCCAAGGCCAATTACTCCCCCGGTCCAGCTTTCTTCGGCGAAGAAGCGGGCGCGATCGTTTTGCATAGAAACCCTCATTGCGGAACTTGGAAACCGGAGTGTAGAGGGGTTAGCTCTCTTGACCGCGGAGGGACCTGGCCAAGAATGAGGCCATTTGGTCACGTTGGACCGAGTCGTCCGGGCAGAAGTTGGTGTTGTCCGGTGGGTTACATCCGACGGTTACGCCTGCAGCCTTCAGCCGATCGATGTTGCCCTCAAACATCGAGTCGTCATCATCTGCGAAGAAGTCGCCTGCGCCGGGATCGCTGAAGCCGAAGCCGCGTGTCAGGAACGCGGCCATCTCACCCCGGGACACGGCCGCGTTGGGGCAGTACTTCGAGCCATCCGCATTGCACCCAGAGGTGATACCGGCAGCGGCCAGTTTGTTGATATCGGACTCGAACAGAGTCCCGTCGTCATCGGTGAATCGATCCACGTCCGCACCGGCCGTAAGGCCGAGCGCTCGGACCAGGAACGCCGCCATCTCACCACGTGTCACCAGGCCATCCGGACAATACGAAGTATTCGTGGGCGGGTTGCAACCCCTGGTGATGCCGAGTTCGGCGATATAGACGATGTCGTCGTAGTGCACCGATCCGCTGATGTCGTTGAAGGGCGGCAACTCAGCCTCTCCGAACTGGACATCAAAGTACTTCGAGCGGAGGCCGAACATCGAGTCGACCGTCGCGCCGGACAGTTCCTTTGAGATCGGTGCCCCATTCCGGGTACCGGTGAAGAGCACGGTCTCTGCGCTTGTCGACGTGTACCTGTCGGTGACGAGAACCGACTCGAGCACGAGGCTGTCACCGGGGTAGGTGGAACCCCAAACCTTGTCGGCAACGTAGCTCGCGCTGAAGGTGGCCGTCCATTCGTCGTATGGATTGAGCGAAGTGAGCGCCCAGTGGTCGTCGACGCTTGACAGATACTCAACCGGAGTCGGGAAAGCGGTCGAAACCTCATGGACGTTCTCGGTGAAGCCACCACTCGAAGATGAGTAGTAGGCCCGGACCACACCCCCATTGGGTGCATCGTCGTGTGCGATCACCTGATTGGCCGTCGCATCGACGGCGTCGATCCACTCGTTGATCCCCAGCCCAACGTGGCCCCATCCGACATAGCGCTGGTCGACGGTGGTGTCACGGACGTCGCACCAGGCAGCGCAAACGTTGTTGCCCGGCGGGGGCCGCTGGATCTGCAACTCCCGGGCGTACGACCTTGCGGCAAGCGCCTGGGCCTTGAGCGCTTCGAGACCTCCGTTGGAGGAGAAGCCCCAGTAATAGGGCATCTCCGAGATGCCGAGCACATAGTCGTCGATGTCGATCTCAACCGACAGGTCCATGCCTCCCGGGCCAGAGCGAAGATGGAGATCGCCACGGGCGTACTCGCAGGGGCGGTTTTGCGAGGGCACGGAGTTCCAGTCCCAGTTGAAGCATCCGTCGATTTCTATCTTCCGAGAAGGCTTGTCCACCCACCCGTCCCAGGTGATGTCGACGTTGCAGGGCCCCGATCCCGGTGTCTCGATCGACGTCCCTCCCGCATCCAGAATGTCGAGTGAACAGGTCCCGCTCGACGAATTCCAGGTGATCTCGAGTTGTTGATCCTTATCCAGCTCCCAGGAGGAGCCGTCACGGGTCACCACCACCGGTTCCGCCGGCAAGACAAGCCCGGTTTCCTCGGCGGTCAGTAGCAGCGAACTACGGTCCTTCTCCAGATTGACCCAGAGGTTCTCTTTGGCAGCGAGGCCTCCCTCGCCCATCGTCCCAATCGTGGAGCCCTGGTAGAAGTGCCCGGTGATCTGGTCCACCGTCCAGCCATCCCGAGAGGCCCCGTAGGCGCCGTACTGGCTCAGGCCCAGCCCGTGGCCCCAACCAGCACCGATAAACGAGACGTCTGTGTCCTCTTGCGCCACAGCTGTCGCTCCAGCGGGCACAACGAACGACGTGACCAACGCCACAGACGCCAGGCCGCGCCACAAACGGAGTTTCCTTCTCACTGACATACTTCCAAGTATCGACGGTCCGCGACGCGCCTTGAGCGCCATCGGGGTATCAATGATCGTACATACCGGGGACTATGCCCAGCACCATCCTGCTATTTTTTGCCATGCACTTGTCGTTCTACGGAATCAACGCCAGGGCCCGGGCAATGAAACTGGCCATCTCGTCTCGATCGACGTAGCTGTACGGGCAGAAGCGATCGTTAGCCGGCGGGTTGCAGCCCTGGGTGATGCCAGCCGCCGCCAGACGGTCGATGTGGTCTTCGAAGATCGATGCATCGTCGTCGACAAACGAGTCGGCACCGCTGCCTGCGGTCAACCCGAGCCCACGGACTAGAAACGCCGCCATCTGCCCGCGGGTCACACGATCTTCGGGACAGAACTCGGTGTTGATGGGCGGATTACAGCCGATCGTGATCCCCGCTGTTGCGAGTCGATTGATGTCGGCTTCGAACACCGATTCATCGTCGTCGCTGAACCAGTCGCTGCCGCCGTCGTCGGTGAGACCCAGCGCTCTTACGAGGAACGCCGCCATTTCTCCCCTGGTCACATTGGCATCAGGGCAGTACGAGTCGTTAAACGGCGGGTTGCAGCCCTTGGTAACGCCGGCGGCCGCAATCTTCTCGATGTTGTCCTCGTGGATGTTTCCGTCGTCATCGCGGAACACCCCGTCGAAGTGGTAGGGCAGCGCGTCGGGGCTGCATTCCCAATTGGGGGCGTTGTGCCAGAAGTTCGTGGCCACACCTGAGAGCCTCATGTTTCCCAACCGGACCGTGAGTGTTCCCGTGTTGTCCCAGAACCAAAGATCACCGCGTCCGTCGCCGTCGTAGTCATTGACGAGGACATCAAGGATCGATCCTCCAACCCCCACCGAGAATGTCGACGTGACGGCTTGGTAGCCGTTGGCGAGCACCTCAACTGTCGATGAGTCGGCTCCAGGGGTGACCACGAATAGGTCGGGCAACTCGTCCAGGTTGGTATCACCGAGCGTGAACAGGCTCGCCGTCGTATCCCCGAGACCGGTATCGACAGACAGCAGACTGCTGGCGAAGTCGTCGGCTCCGCTGTACACCTGCACCGTGGTGGCCTCGGTCGTGTGGTGAATCACATAGAGGTCCACGTAGCTATCGCGATTGTGGTCGCCCAGCAGATAGTCGTCGCCAGCAGCAACGGGGATGTTGGTATCGATTGTCAGGGATTCCTCGAACCCGGTTGGCTTGAGCGAGACCTCAATGCTCAGGTTGACGCCAGAGGTGTCGAGTAGAAGGAGATCGTTCCTTCCGACCCGTGAATAGTCGCCTAGCAGAGCGACCCTGCTCCCCACCTCGACGTCGAGAGCGTGATCTCGCCCCACGGCACACCAATTGTGCTGGCGGTCGGTTTGGGAGTACTCGAGACGAGTCCCATTGTCTCTAGGCACCAGTTGAAAGACATCGGCAACACCATCGCTGTCGCCGTCACCCAGGATGTAGCGGTAGTCGGGGTTGATTGCACCGAACTCCGTCGTTGTGTTGAGTACCTCGTCGGTGAAACTGGCTGTCGCGGTATCCACTGGGTAGGCGGCCGGAACCGATCCGTAGCCATCTGTGGCTGCGGGGCCCTTCCAAGAGAAGTGCTGAGGATCCTTGATGGTGTTCCAGTCTCCGCCCCAACAGAACCCCGCATCTGTCCAAGCCTTGACGAACCAGTCAGGCATGTCGGTGATGAGGACGTTGTCACCCCGGTAGGGGTTGGCAACTGTGTTGATGTCGAGGGCGACCCCATGCCCGTGCAGCGAGATCTGGTACCGGCCACCGATGGTGCGCGGGGAGAAACCGTATGTCTGTGTTGGCTTGATGTTGTAGGAGTTGCCCTTGGCCTGCTCGGCCGCCAGATTGGTGGTCACCTGGTCGAGGGCAGGCAAGGCGCGCTCATGCATGAGTACCTGATAGCCACCGGACATCGGGACCGTCCACCAAACGAGCGAATCGCGCACCTCTCCGATGCTCCGACCCAGCAGGTCGGCGCGCGGACCGCCGATCAATTGGCTATCTGAGAGCGACCCGATTCGCGAGGCGTAGCTGCCATCGGTCGATGGTTGAGCGCAGCCCCACGACTCGTTGGTTGACGTCGTCGCAGTGCCCTCGCCGACGGCCGCATCGGCCGCAGGAAGCGGGGTAGCCAGCGTCGCCAACAAAAGCGAGGCCACGCTCCAGCGTATGAGTGTCTTCATCACGCTCCCGTTTCCAAACGCATGAGATTGCCGGCAGTGTTCATGATGTACAAGCGATTCTGGCTATCGACGGCAAACGACGTCACGTTGCCTAGGCCGCCCACTTCGCTCGTCCAGTTTCGCTCCGCCCCTACAAAGCCGTCGACATATCGGAAGCTGCGTAGCTCACCGCGGCAATAGTCAGCGTAGAAATAGTGGCCGACGAGGTCGGCGAAGTCGTCACCGCGATAGACGTAGCCGCCGGTGACCGAGCACCCCTCTGCGTGCGGGTATTCGACTGCCGGGAACGTGAGGCCGGCCGGATCGCAGCCGCCGGCTGTGTAGTAGCAGTGGTCACCCTCAAAAAGGTTCCATCCGTAGTTGATACCGGGAGCATCAACCGGGGCGACGTCCACTTCCTCCCACGAGGTCTGACCGACATCACCTATGTACAGCAACCCGGTTTCTGCATCCAGCGAGAATCGCCACGGGTTGCGCAACCCGTAGGACCAGATCTCATCTGCGCCTGTCTTGCCGACGAACGGGTTGTCCGGCGGAATCATGTAATTGCGGTTGGCGTCAGACGGGAAGGCGTCACCGTCCACACCGATGCGCAGCATGGAACCGAGCAGGGAGTTCGTGTTCTGGCCATAACGTTGCGGGTCACCGCCGCTGCCGCCGTCGCCGAGTCCAAAGAGCAGATAGCCATCGGGGTCAAAAAGAATCATGCCACCGTTGTGGTTCGTGTAAGGCTGATCCACCTCGAGGATCAGGCGCGCTGAGCCGCTGTCTGCAACGTTGGGGTCGGCTGAGACCTCGTATTCGACGATTCTCGAGTCGCCACCGGTATCGGTGTACGAGATATAGAACAATCCGTTGCTGGAGTAGTTCGGATGAAAGGCGAGGCCGAGAAGGCCCTGCTCGCCACCGCCCGAAACCAGAGTATGCACATCGAGGAACGCCCCCGGCAGACGTACGTCGTTTTCGACGATCCGGATGTATCCGCCCTTCTCAACAACGAAGAGACGGTCGTCCCCATCTGGCGACGTTGCATAGATGGGAAATGAGAATCCCGATGCGACGGTCGCAACAACGGGCACGCTCGGCGGCGGCGGCACGATCTGGGTCAGGCCTTCAGCCCGGCCGATGAACGTCGCCATCTCGTCACGAGGAACAGACGAGTAAGGGCAGTAGAGATCATTGGTCGGTGGGTTACATCCCTTGGTGACGCCTGCCGCCGCAAGTCGATCGATGTTCGCCTCGAATACCGAGCCATCGTCATCGGTGAAGAAGTCGCCGGTTCCGGCGTCGGTGTATCCATACGCACGCACCAAAAACGCGGCCATTTGACCTCGGGTCACTCGGTCAAACGGACAAAACTGGGTGTTGTCCGGCGGATTGCATCCGAGGGTTACGCCGGCCGCCGCCAGCTTGTTGATGTCGCTTTCGAAGACATTGCCATCGTCGTCGCTGAACCAATCCTGGCCACCATCATCGGTGAGACCAAGGGTTCGCGCCAGGAACGCGGCCATCTGACCTCGGGTCACGAAATCGGAGGGGCAATACTCGTCGTTGAGGGGAGGATTGCAGCCGCGGGTAATACCCTCAGCGGCGATAGCCTCGATGTAGCCCTCGTGTATGTTTCCGTTGTCATCGGTGAACGATCCGCCGGGGACCACGTCGGCGAGCGCCGTTGCGGCCAAGCTGAAGACCATCACAACTATTGCTGCTGATACAGAGAGTGTGCGCATAGTTGCGGACCATAGTTGGGCCTGGGGGCAAAGACCGACTATTTGGCGAGTAGTCCTGCAAGATCCGCGGCAACCCGGAGTTGCCGGTTCCGGTAGTTCGCAACGGCGTCATGTAGGCGGCTCGCATGGTCACCGACACCCGCTGCTCCTACGAGTTCGGCGAGCCGGTCTGCGGTGATCTCGTCACTCCTGATCACAAGATCGTCCTGGTCGACGGACCGGGCAAAGTCCCGGATCTTGGGCCTGTACTCGATAGCGACAAAAGGGGTCCCGCCTGCGGCTGCAACAACGGCTGCGTGCAGCCGCTCCGCGACGACCACACCGGCGCGGGCAAGCAGCTCGATGCCGGCCTCGTGGTCGGCGTACGCGGCGACATACTCGGCGTCAATCGACCCGGAGCGACGCATGATGTTCATGATGAAACGGTCGTCACCCGGGTAGCACGACAGGTATGCCACCTCGCGCCCCGCGCCACGTACCGACTCGACTAGACCGGCGAGAGCTGCGAATACACGCTCGTCGCTTTCGCCCCAAAGCTGGCCGTCGGTGAAAGCCGGACTGACTACGACCAGACCCTCGTCGACGACGACCGAGGCCTCGGCACGCACCGACAGGCCGGGGTCACCAAGGATCTCGAGATCGCCGGTGTACCCCCATTCCCGCAGGATCTGTTCAGATCGTGGGCCGCGGACTCCGACATACCTGCACGAGTCCAGATAGTCGAGCCACTGGTCGACGGGTTCGGTTAGACCCCAGTAGTCGGGGTCGGCAACGCCGGTCCCGAACACGACCCGCTCGACCCTTGGGCTGTCGTGACGACGCAACGCCTCGAGGTAGGTGATCCGGTTGATGAGCGTTCCGCCTCCGAGAAGGAGCAGTTTTGCCCCAGGGGCCTCGTAGCCGACACGTGCATCAGGTAGCAGTTCCTGAACAGCCTGCAGCATTATCTCGTCACCGAAGTTCTGTCTGCCCAGCCAACCGATGTACGACACGCCCGGCTGCGGCTCCGTCATCGGCTTCGGGCCGAGCGAATCGCCCTTGCGGGTGTTCAGGCCGACGGGTCGATACGGCTTGCGTTGCGCCTTCGCCGCTGCAAACCGGGCCAGGGCTTGCGCCTTCCTCTTGGCGCCGCCCTTGGTGATGTCATCCACAAAATGCGTCCGCTCCCCCGTGATGGCCGGAAACTCCTGCGGAAGTTCCCGCGTTGGGCTCAGCGCCGGCAACGCCACCAATCCGTCCCGCAATGCCTTTACGTCGGACAGTTGTTGAACCTTGCCCCACAAAGCAGATGGATCGGCCTGATCCGGCAGCACCTTGGCCCACTCACGACGCCTGGTGAGAGCAAAGACGGGTAGGTCTCCCCACTCTTGATCGAGATCGGAAATCGCCTCGTCGTACAGGTATACCGCTTCTCCATCTCCGGCGACCACCTGGTAACCGCTTCGCACCACCGATGCTCTCGGATTGCTATCTAGCCGGCGCACCGCCCGGCTCAAAAGCCGATGATCAATTGAGGCCCATCCGTGGAGCAGGGCGACGTACTCGCCACGAGTTGCGGCCAGGGCAGCTCGGAAGTGGGCGGCTTCATCCTCGGATGGAGGGATGACGGTGACCCGCGGATCTCCTGCGAGTGTCTCACCAAGCCGATCCACCTCATCGTCGCCACCCATGAAGATCGCTTCAAAGTCGGAAAAACTCTGCTTGAGAAGCTGTCCAAAAAGATCTTCCGCCCGATGCGGCACGGTCGGGGCGATCACCCAACTGACCTTCGGCACCTCGTAGATGTAACCGCGTGCTGATTTCCGATAGACCCG
>CBDUNF010000144.1:0-9744 GCA_965368515.1 uncultured bacterium | reverse complement strand
ATCTCTATGAGCTGGTCTGATGCGGCGGCACCAGGCCCGTAGCTGCTTTCGTTTGTGGCGACGACCATGAGTTGGGATCCTGCCTGTGCCGCAGCTCGGATGTCGCGGCTGAAGGCACCCTCAAACGAGATCACTGAGCCCAGCAGCACATCCCCAATGCGGAAGACGACGGCCTCTTCCCCAGGAATCATGTCGCGCGGCACCTGATCGAGTTGGGGGATGAAGCCAAAAAGGTCACGAAGTGGCACGTACTCGCCAAACGGCACGGGGTGCCGCTTGTCGTAGCGACCCACCTGGGTTCCGATCTGGGAGTAGACGATGTTGGAGTTGACGAAAGATTCACTGTCGACGCGGTGAGTTCCGCTAACCAGCATGTAGGCGCCAAGCCGCTGCGCCTCGATCTTGAACAACTGGTCGATATCGGGGTTGCCGATCGGATCGAACGGGGAGCCAAACGAGTTCTCGGGCCAGACGGTGAGGTCGACGGTGTCTCGCGGGATCGAGCTAGAGAGCTGCATGTGTCTTTCGAAGATGCGCTGGTTCTCGTTCTGGCAGTGCGTCTGCGGACATGGGGACCCACCCTGGATGATCGCCGCGTTCACCGTTTCTCCGTCGGCGTGCGGCGGGAATAGAAACCCGGCAAGTACCAACATCAAGACGACCACTGTCGGGTCGATGAGCAGTCGCCACTGCTCAGGGTCCTCCACCATGAGCACGAGTCCAGCGGCGACTCCCACAGCGAGCACGGTCCACCCGCTCGGACCGATCCATTGGACAGAGCCGATGAAACCCGGGTTCCCGGCGGCGGCATAGCCCAGAGATCCCCAGGGGAAGCCGCCGAATGGCACGTATGCCTTGATGAGTTCCCACAGGGTCCAGCCGCCCACGACGATCAGCCACCAGCGGGCGGCCGGCCAGGTGCGAAACGACCAGACCAGAAGCCCAAACGCCGCGGATAGCGTTCCGAGCCATAAGGTCAGCGGGATCCAGGCGACCATCCCGAGGACCGCGATCCACGACAACATGAGGCCGAAGAAGACAGCCCCGTAGACAAACCCAACCGCAAGCGCGCCTGCCCCGGTCTCTACGCGACGAAGACCCCACAAGAACGGCGCCGGCGCCACAAACGCCAGGATCCCAATATCGAACGGCGGGAAAGCGAGCCACATCAGGAGGGCTCCGGCAATGGCAGCGGTGTAAGGAATCATCGAAACATGGAGAGTAGCCAAGCCGATCGCTTGCGTGATCGGACCCCCCATTTAGGGCCCGGCTCGATGCCGTAGGCTGCTGATCATGAATGACCTGGAACTCGCTCTCGCCGCCGCCGCCAAGGGGGCCGAGATTGTCCGCAACGGCTTTGGCGCCCACAAGACCACCGAGCAAAAGGGCAGGCTTGATCCGGTGACCGAGATCGATCATGCGTCGGAACACGCAATTGTCGAGCTGCTCACCAAGATCCGACCAGATGACGGGCTTCTCGGCGAAGAGGGCAGTGCACGCGAGTCGACGGGTCGCCGCTGGATCATCGATCCCCTCGACGGGACGGTGAACTTCATTCATGGGATCCCCCAGGTCGGGGTCTCTGTCGCCCTTTACGACGGCAACACTCCTCTGGTCGGCGTTGTCCATGATCCGATCCGCGATGAGGTGTTTGCCGCCGTTCGCGGCGAAGGTGCCACCTGCAACGGCGATCCGATTCGGGTGTCGCAGACTATTGAGTTGCATCGCTCCGTCATCGTCACGGGCTTCCCATACGACCACGACAAACACGCCGTCGCCTACGCCACAGCCGTCGGTGCCGTGCTGGAACGTGTGAATGGCATACGCCGCCTGGGTAGCGCAGCCCTTGACTTCGCGTGGCTCGCCTGCGGGCGTTTCGACGGATACTGGGAGTATTCGCTGGGACCGTGGGATGCAGCCGCCGGCGTGCTTATCGCCACAGAGGCCGGGGCAACGATCACCGACGGCCGGGGCCGGCCATACACGGTGGACTCACCTCACTTCGTGGCCGCCAACCCCCTTCTCCATGATCAGCTACGACGAATCGTCGAACCGGTGCTTCCCGCCCACCTTGCAGACTGATCGAGGCCATGAGAAACGCGCGATGATGGGGATATGAGTGCACACCTGTTTTCTGCATCAGCGGTAACGACGGCCGACGGGGTAATCGGCAACGCCATCCTGGTTGAGGACGGGACCGTCACCGCAGTCGGCGACAGAACCCGGCTTCTCGGCACCGCAGCTGAGACCGTGTATCAAAGCGCGGTCATTCTTCCCGGACTACGCGACGCTCACCTCCACCCGGTCGCATACGCAGCAACTTTGCGCGGCACCACACTGGCGACAGCGAACGACTTCGCAGACATCAACGAGCGGCTTCGGGCCGTCGCCGCAAACGCCGCGGCGGGGGTCGCCGTGATCGGGATGCGTCTCAACGAGGAGACCCTGACAGAGCGCCGACTCCCCACCCGCGCCACCCTGGATCGCGCCGTCTTCGATCGCCCGATTCTGATCCACCGCTACTGCGGCCACGTGGCTGTCGCCAACACCAGAGCCCTCGCAGTTGCCAGCATCGGAACAGACACGCCGGACCCGGCAGGCGGGGTGATCGACCGCGCCGCAGACGGCACGCCGACCGGGGTGCTCCGGGAGACGGCAATCGAGCTGGTTGCGGAGCGATTGGGCGACGATGACGCCGTCGGCCCCGGTGAACTCCTCGATGCACTCAATCGTCTCGCTGCTGTCGGCATCACATCGATCGGAGCCATTCTTCGCCCGGGGGCAGGAGCGTGGGCCAGCCTGGGTAACGAAGTGGAGACAGCCGTGGCGGCGGCCGACCGCATGCCGATCAAGGTGGGCTGTTACATCATCGAAGAATCACCCGCTGCAGTCGCCGCGACCAAGGCGGCAATCGATGCCTGTTCTCCGCGTTTGCGCTGGCTTGGCATCAAGCGGTTTGGAGACGGTAGCTTTGGCGGCCACACCGCGGCGATGCACGATCCCTTCGTAGACGTCTCCACTACAGGCACCATGCGGCTCGGGCCCCTTGATCGAACGATCGCCGAGGCAAGCCTTGCCCTTGGCGGCGGTGCCGCCATCCATGCGATTGGAGACTCAGCCTGCGCCTCCGTCATCGACATGTTCGCGGCCCTCATCGAAGACGGCGCAGATCCGGGAAAGCTACGTATCGAACATGCCTCGGTGTTAACTCACGCCGACATGAAGCGTCTTGGATCGAGCGGGGCGATCGCAGTCGTGCAGCCACCATTCCTCACGTCCGAGGCGAACTGGCTGGGCAAGCGGCTTGGCCCTGAGCGGCTCTCGCGTACCTATGCCTTCGCTGCCTTGGAGCATGCCGGCGTCACGCTCGCCGGCAGTTCAGACAGTCCCGTCGAACCACCCGACCCTTGGGCCGGGATGGCAGTGGCCAGGGACCGTGCGGGCATGGTGCCAGAACAGGGTCTGAGCCCCGACCGCGCTCTTGCGATGTATACGACCGGAGCGGCCCAAGCGCTGGGAGAGCCCGTTCCGCTCGCCATCGGTAGCCCGGCAGATTTCATCGTGGTCGACCGTGATCCGTTGGCCGCAACGCCCGATGAGCTGCGAGAGACGGAGGTCATTGCTACCTACGTCGACGGCAGCGAAGTGATTGTCGATCGCAGTGCCCCGCTCTGGCTGGACTAGCGGACTGCTGCCGCCAGGGCGGTCGCACACGCCGAGCACCAGAAGCCATCCGCGGTGAATCGAGCATCGTCATCGACAGGGTGCCCGCAAAAGCCACACCTGAGGTCGACGAAGTCATTGGCAATCGAAAGAAACGGGCCGTCGCCGGCGAAGAGATCGCCTACAAGGACGGCCCTACTGGTCCCGTTCTTCATGAGGTCCGAAAGACTAGTGGCGAGGCGGGGGCTAACCGAAAAGGGCTCGGACCGCAGGCCCGATCGCTTCATAGTCAGTGTGCTCGCCAGTTTCCTTCTTCGAGTAGACCAGTGTGTCGCCGACCACAACCTCAAAAACTCCACCACTTGATGGAATCAGCGTGAAGTCGTCGATCTTATGCTCGAACTCTTCGAGGATTTTCCCAGCCATGCTCACGGCACGGTCGCGATAGCCTCAAACAGCGCAGTATTCGATGCTCAGTTTCATGCGCACATCCTAGGAGCTGAGAGCAATGCGCTAGTCGTCATCACCGTGGTGGATGTCACTCGGGTTGGCGTCGGTGTGAATCGTCCGCTGCAGGTGGACATGACGACCCGGCATCCTGATATGGGCCGGGTCATCGATGAAGACGCTGCCCTGATCGACATGAAGGAGTGACTGCCCATAGGCGGCGGTCAGGTTCTCTGTGGTCAGGATCTCAGCGGGCGGGCCGGCCGCCACCACTCGGCCCGACAGCAAGACGACGTAGTCGGCAACCATGGCCTCAGACAGGTCATGGGTCGTCATGATGACCGTGCATCCCCGCCCCCGTTCATCGTGGATGACCTCGTCGATCGCTTGCGCGGTGGGAAGGTCGATGCCGGTGAGCGGCTCATCGAGCATCAGGATGTCATGTTCTTGAACGAGGCCCTGAGCGACAAACACACGCTGTCGCTGCCCGCCCGAGAGTTCGTGGAGATGCTTGTTCGCCATGCTCTCGATTCCGGTGCGGCGCATTCCGGCGGTCACGGCTTCCCGGTCTGCCGCCGAGAGACGCCGGTAGTAGCCGAGTCCCGGGTATCTGCCCATCGCGACGACCTCACCAACGGTTATCGGCAAGGCATCGTTTACTTTGGTCGTTTGCAGGACATACGCGATGCGTTGACTCCCGTTGGCGCGTGCGGGAACATCGAGCGTTCCCGATAGCGGTTCGAGAAGCCCGGCTATCGCATTCAGCAGGGTGGACTTGCCCGAGCCATTCGGGCCGATCACCGCAGTCACAGTGCCGCGCGGGATTGTGAATGTGCTTTCCGCTATCGCGACCGTCCCGGCGTAGCCCAGAACAACCCGGTCCCCGCTGACAGCCGTAGCTACTGGCACCGGCGGCACCGCCCCTCGATCTCGAGCACATGGCTAGCCGGAGCGAAATCCGCCAAGTCTGCAATCTTGGCGACGACCGCCCGCACCTCTTCCTCGTGGGCAGGCGGCATATCGATGTCCTCGACTGCCCCACAACCGAGACACACCAGGTGGTGGTGATGGCCGGTGATCCATTCGGCGAGTTCGTACCGGGTCAATCCCCGAGACCCGAAATGCGGGATGACTATCTCGGCTTCCTCCAGCACGGTGAGGGTGCGATAGAGCGAGGACAAGGGAACGTCGGAGCCGATGGTCTCGTGAAGCTCCGCCGCCGACATCGGCCCGGAGGCCTCGTTTAGGGCATTGGCGACAGCACGGCGGCCCTTTGTGTAGCGAACATCGCGTTCGCGAAGTCGCAGTTCGACCTCTCGATCAAGACTGGCGGACGGCATCGATCAACTTTCTGATTATGATTCTCAATACTAATGATAGTTCCTCGCAGATCAGCAGCCGCCCTAGCTTCAGCCTCGGATGCTTCATGGAATGGTTGACCGCGCCTTTTGAACTCGCCTTTCAACAGCGCGCCCTGATTGGCGGCTCGCTTGCAGCGATAGCCCTCGCCGTTGTCGGGACGTGGGTCGTGATCCGCGGCATGACATTCCTCGGAGATGCCCTGGTGCACGGAGTGATCCCAGGGATCGCCCTCGCCATCTTGTTCGACTTCAACATCCTGCTCGGTGCGTTGCTCGCTGCGATCGTGATGATCCTGGGCATCAACCTCGTCCATCATCAGACGACATTCTCTGAAGACACGGGGATCGGTCTGCTCTTCGTGGGGATGTTGGGAACGGGTGTGATTCTCATCTCGCGGACCGCTTCGTACACCGGCAGCCTGACCGGGATCCTTTTTGGTGATGCACTCGGAGTTACGACTAGCGACGTGTGGATGCTGGCGGTTGTCGCCGCGATCTCCGTCACAGCGACGATCCTTCTCTTCCGGCCGTTTCTTGTGCTGTCATTCAACGACCACAAAGCTCGGCTTCTGGGAATGCGTCCCACGCTCGCACACTTTGCGATGCTTGGCCTGATCATGTTGACGATCGTCGGCTCATTCCAGACGGTCGGGACACTGCTCGTATTCGGGCTGTTGGTGGGGCCTCCCGCAACCGCCGCTCTCATCGTTCGCCGGGTCCCGGCGATGATGATCACCGCAGCAGCGATCGGTGTCGTGTCCGTGGCCGTTGGTCTTGTGATCAGCTACCACGCCAACACGTCCGGGTCGGCCACGATGGCCGTGGTTCCGATCGCGCTCTTCTTCATCGTGCTGACGATTCGCTCGCTGACAGAGCGATCACCGCGCATTCCTGCAAACGCAACCCACTAGCTACGCCGTCTCGGCGGCCAAGTTGCGAACCCCAGCCAATTGGGCGAGGCCGAAGTCGAGCACAACCAACGAGAAGAGACCGACAATCCATTTGCCTGTGATGGTGAGTGACTCCGGGTAGCCGAAGATCAATACAGCAGCGGCAACGACCCAGATGAGGTTGCCGGCAGCAATCACAGCCACCGACCCGCGATGCAGCTGCGCCTGCCTTCCCACGTGGACGAGAAACGCTACCCACGGGACCAAGCCAACCCCAACAGCAAGCGGCACCCAGGTCGCCACGCCCAGCCGATCTCCCAGCCAGCCGGCGCCGACGATGGTCAGCACAACCGATGCCCCCGAAGCGACGGCGTCCCACCGCAATACCTTGCGTAATGTCATTCTGGACATGATGTCTCCTTTGGTCACCGGCATCGTCATCCGGAGACGTCATTGCTGCAATTACCTCTCAGGTAGTTTCAGTGGATCATTTGCAACCGATAGCGTGCCCCAATGACCTACGCAACAACACTGAAGACTTGGCGGGCCAACCGACGGCTCAGCCAGCTCGAATTGGCGACAGTCGCCGACGTGTCGCAGCGGCATGTCAGTTTCCTGGAAACCGGGCGCGCCAAGCCCAGTCGGGAGATGGTCATCCACCTTGCGATAGCCCTCGACGTACCCTTGCGAGAGCGCAACCTCATGCTGGCGGCGGCCGGGTATTCAGCTGAGTACTCAGAAACCGCACTCGACGCCCCGGCGCTGGATCAGGTGCGCGGGATCCTCGAGACGGTTCTGAAGGCGCACCAGCCGTTCCCCGCCGTCGTGGTCGACAGGGGATGGAATGTCGTGTTGGCCAACGAAAGCGCACAGAAGTTTGTGTCGACCATGGTTGCGTCCACCAGCCCATCGGTGGATGCGGGGATGAACGCCATCAGGGTTGTTCTGCACCCCGAGGGCGTCCGCCGCTTCGTGGTGAACTGGGAGCATGTCGCGACGGCGACCCTTCGGCGACTCGAGCACGAGATGGCTGCTCGCCCGACAGATTCAGTCCTGCGGGAACTACATACGGAGGTACTCACCTACCCCGGCGTCGCCGGGTTGCAGAAGACGCCGGCGCTCCCAGGGCCCGATGATCTGCTGGTTCCGTTCCACTACAGGATCGGAGACATCGAGTTGAAGCTGTTCTCGACAATCGCCACGATCGGCGAAGCCCACGATGTGACTCTCGAGGAGCTGCGTCTCGAATCGTTCTTTGCGGCCGACGCCGAATCCGAGCGGCTACTCCGGAGCGGCCTCGTCTGATTCGGTTGGCTCGTCGTCACGGGTGACGGTGATGGTGCACTCGGTCACCAGTGCGGCGACCGCACCAATGGCCGCGGCGACAGGGGCGATGAGCGCACCAACCACCCCGATCGTCAGCGGGATCTCGATCATCGTCTTGCCCTCGCTGTTGTTGATCGTCAACCGACGGACATTGCCCTCGGCGATCAACTCCTTGATACGCCCGAGCAGTTCGTCACCTTTGACCTTGAATTCCTCTACTTGATCCACGATCACACTCCAGGATGGATGTCTCCGCCAGCATCGCGCAGAAAGCACCGGAGAGCCAGCTGCGTCTGCAGCGCTACACCCACGAGGTAGCGTGCTGGAGATAACCACAAGGAGTACCTATGCCCGCAACAATTCCAGATGATGTCCGTGCCCTACTCAGCGAACCTATCTTCTTCCATGCGGCCACCATCAATGCAGACGGATCGCCTCAGCTATCCATCATCTGGGCTGGCATCGACGGCGACCTCTTCCGCTTCAGCACCGCGGAGGGCCGGGCCAAGCCACGAAACCTACGTCGTGATCCTCGGATCGCGATCTCGTTCTCGCCACCCGACAATCCTTACCGGAACATCGTGCTCAACGGTCGTGCGGTCGAGATAGCGCAGAAGGGAATGGGCCTCATCGACGAGATGGCCCGCAAGTACACCGACGCCGACAGCTACCAGTGGTCGCAGCCTGGTGAGGTTCGTGTCGACATCGCAGTCGAAATCGATCGCATCACCAGCTAGGCGCAAGGCATGCGCCGCTCCGCTGATCCGAGCTATCGTCGCCGTATGACCAGATACGCCGCTATCGAGGCTGGTGGCACCAAGTTCCGCGTGGCTATTGCCGAAGAACGCGACGTCGTCGCCGATACCACCATCCCGACTACCACCCCCGAGGAGACCCTGGCGGCCAGCATCGACTTCATCAGGTCGGCCGGACCGATTGCGGCGGCCGGAATCGCCTGCTTCGGACCACTGGATCTAGACCCAGCGTCTGCAACCTACGGGTCGATCACCGACACCCCGAAACCTCACTGGAGTAATACTCCTGTACGTGATCGTGTGCATCACGCTCTCGGCGTCCCCACCGCCATCGACGTGGATGTCGGTGGCGCCGCAATCGCCGAGTGGAAATGGGGAGCCGGCCAGGGGACCTCCAATCTCATCTATTTGACCGTCGGAACCGGCATTGGAGGTGGCCTGATCACCGCCGGCAAGGTGCACCACGGATTCGGTCATCCAGAAATGGGCCATGTCACCCTCGAGCGGGTTCCCGGGGACGAATACTCGGGACACTGCCCGTTCCACGGCGCGTGCCTCGAAGGCATGGCCGCCGGCCCCGCTATCGAGGACCGCTGGGGTCAACCCGGTCGCGACCTGGCCGATCGCGATGAAGTATGGGACCTCGAAGCAACCTATCTCGCACAAGCACTCCGCTCATTCACGTATGTCGTCGCGCCCGAACGAATCATCATCGGCGGCGGGGTCATGCAACGCCCGGGCCTGCTCGAACTGGTGCGGTCCAAGCTGACCGACCAGCTCAACGGATACGCAACTTCGAGCATCAGCGACGGGGAACTCACCAAATACGTCGTAGCACCACAATTCGGTCAGGATGCGGGCCTCATCGGAGCAATCGCCCTCGCCATGGGTGCCACTTCGGCCTAGCGGGCCGGGTCGGCGAGCGTCACAGCATCGGCTTCGTCGAAAAGCGCGCTAAGCGCCTCGAGAACAACATGTCGAGATTTCGAATCCCGAGACTTGCCGCGTGGCCCGAACCTGCTCATCATCGAGCGAGGCGAGGTAGGCGTCGGGATCGACATCGACGATGCGCATATGCAAGACCCGATACGACAGGTGTTCGAGCTGAGATCGGCTGCTTCGGATCAACCGCACCGACGGTCTCAATTGGACTGCGAAATGAGAATCCGGGAAACTGGTATCCCCTTAGCGAGGGAGGCCACAGTTGGCTCATCAGACCGTGAAGGCTGGTTACGAACAACTCGTTGACCGCCTCAATCGCTTCCCCCAGGGTGCCCCACCCTCGGATGTCCTGTACGCGAT
>CBDUNF010000143.1:0-9764 GCA_965368515.1 uncultured bacterium | reverse complement strand
GACGGCCATCGCCCCACTCAAGCCGGCAAGCGAACCCCACAAGATTGTGGGGCCATCCAGGCTCCCCCCAAACACGGGGCCGAGAGCGAACACCGTGACAACACCTGCCAGGTGATTGACGAGTACGACCGACATCACCCGATCGCGTCTGCTCGCCAGACCACCTAGGAAATCTCCCGATCCGGAGAGCAGCGCCGCAGCGAGAGAAAGAAAGATGGCCATTTCGCAGAGAGTACCTGCAAGGCCTGGTCGAAGAGTGCACTCAAGTTGACCGGCTTGCGGTCACTCCCCCGCTATCGGGCCACCATTGAGCAGAGCGTCGGCATCTGCCTGTGCCGCAGTCAGCCTCGCCTGCGCTTTCAGTATGCGGCGCTCGACCATTGCCAAGCGACGAGCGGCAGCATCTACATCCTCACCCGACCAGGTGGGGTCTCCGGTCCGGAGCTCCATCTCGGCTGCGAGCCGATCTCTCTGTTTGTTGAGTGTGCGGAGCCGGAGTTCGACAACGCCGACAAGCTCCTCGGCGGCCCGCAGCCGCACGTGGCGTTCGGTTTCCGGTCCTGCGGCCAGATCCAGCGGAGCACCAGAAACAAACACCGCAGCCGTTGGCAGTGCCTCGACCACGTCAGAAGTCATGAGATCAAACGGTCCGCTGAAACTGCCACGCCGCAGGACTGCGGGAACAAGGACGAAGGAGGACTGGGACGACACCCGTGCGATCTCGCCGACAGAACACTCGGTGACGCATTCGACCATGGCACTGATCCGCACCTGGGTGAGCATCGCTTGGAGTTCGGACGCGACCTGGTCGACGGTCTGGCCCTCGCCGGTGCAGCCGACCACCCGGATCGTCGCATTCGCCCACTCCGGAGTGCGGGTGAATAGGTACGCCGAGAGCAGCGCCAGCCGGCTGGCGTCATCGTCTTGCCACCAAACGTCGATTCGACGGTCCCTGACGGGCACCGCTTCGAGAGCCCTCCATCTGTGCTCATCGCTGAGCATGCTGACCACGTTGACCCCAAGACGGTGGATCTCGCGGACCGCCTGGGCATAGCCTGCCAGGTGGGTCTCGTCCGACTCCTCCGGCCAACCAAAGAGAACTCCGTTTGCCCTGAGTGGGCCAAGGCCAAATGACTGGACGATTACTGGCAAGGCTTCCATCGCATCCGGAGCAAGCACCGCACGCCCGTGAACATCTAGCCCGAGGCTGGCTATCTGAGCCTGGAGCGATTCTTGCTGCTCTGCTCGTTCCCGTCGCTTCACGACACCTTCGCCGACCACTATCTGGATTGCCGCCGTCAGGCCGCTGTCTCCCTCGAGCCAGGAACCAAACCGCAACAATCGCTCCCGACGCTTGGGGTCGGCAGAAAACGCAAGCAACTGGGGACGCCAACTGCGTGGGTTCTCTTCCTCTCCCGTCAGAGCGGTGATGCTTTCCATGGCTCGTTGGAAGTAGTACGACCGGCTGGCATCCGCCCACCGCTGGGTGCGCCCGGTCCGCCTGAGGTACTGGCGGATGCCGACCAATATGAGAATCGCCGTAACACCGGCTACGACGTTGATCGCCAACATGACGCCGGCACAGGCCGCCGCCCCCACCAGGCTGGCCCGCCTATCGAAGTAACGGAACCGCGGCCGGAAAGACGGGCTCGCAGCGCGCGCCTCGTAGTAGGTGGCGTAGTTGAGCAACCCGTACGAGATGAGGAAGAACATCGAGACGATCGGCGCAATAGCATTCAGATTCCCAACAGCCACTGTGCCGAGGGCGATCCCCAGCGAAAGCAGCACCGCCGGGCGCGGGTTTGAGGAGGGCCCATGACCCTTCGCAAACGTATTGAGAACGGGGAAGATTCGGTCGGCAGCCAGAGATTGCAGGATGCGAGGTGCGCCCAGGAACGACGCCATCGCCGATGACAAAGTGGCCGCAATGACACCGACATCTATCAAAGGACCAAACGCCGAGATGGAATTGAGGATCCCGGTGTCTGCGATGAGATCAGCAGACGACGCGTTGCCTGCGATGAGTACGGCGACCGAAACGTAGACCACCGTCGACAGCCCGACAGCTGCAAATGTACCTATCGGGAGGCTTCGTCCCGCATCGCGGAGATCGCCCGACATGCTGACTCCCTGGGTGAAGCCCGTGACCGCCGGGAAGAAGATCGCAAAGATGGCCCAGAACCCGAGACCTCCGCTGGGCGGCGACCAGCCGTCGGAAACCATGCCGGAGTCGAAACCTCCGATCGCCCCGAGATAGAAGGAAATCAGCGCACCGACAAGAAGGAGCATCACAACGAACTGGAACCTGCTCGCCACGTCTGCTCCCAGCCACGCCAGCCCAAAGAGCAGAATCACCGCAACGGCGGCAATCGCCTGTGGCGCCCAGGATTGCTCGAGCCCGGTAATGGCGGTAACGGCTTCGCCAAAGCCCACCGCATAGAAGGCAATCGAAACTGACTGGGCGAGAAACAGCACAATGCCGATGGCTCCGCCGAATTCGAACCCAAGAGTGCGGGAGATCATGTAGTAGTCGCCGCCACCCTTGACATCGATGTTGGTGGCAATTGCAGCGAGCGAGATGCTGGTGAGCACGGACACCAGCGTGGCGATGCCAATGATGAGGAGAGCACTGCCGAGCCCCCCGTTGCCTACGACAAAGCCCAGCCGCAGGAACAGGATGATGCCGAGGATTGTGAGGATCGACGGGGTGAACACGCCGGCAAAGGTGCCCAGCGTGCCGTTCGATGTGTTCTGCGTCACAACAAACCCTCTCAGTCACCCGCGAGTCGCCGGATGCATCGTAGAGCACCCGCCGAGTCCCGGCCTCTCGGTCGTTCAATTGGCCTAGCCGAGAGGGTCTCTCTCGTCGATCTGTTCGAATACCCGCTTCGCTTTGCCCACCTCGGAGCGGGGCATTGATCCGGGGTCGCCGATCCGGACGGTCGTGCGGGACCGCAACCGGCTGTGCAGTTCCCTCTCCAGCCGCTCCCTTATGTTGTCGCGTTGTGGCATGTCGCTCCGGGACGTAAGCTCGCAGCGCACGACCATCTCAACCATCGTTCCCCGCTTGTCGAGGATTACCGCCCACTGCCCCGAGACACCGGGCTCGGCTAGGACAACGGCCTCGATCTCAGAGGGGAAGACGTTGACCCCACGGATGATCAACATGTCGTCCGCTCGACCGGTTATCCGATCCATCCTGCGGAATGTACGCCCACAGGCAGACGCCTCGTTTATAAATCGCGTGATGTCGCCCGTCCGGTATCGAATGACGGGGAGCGCCTCCTTAGTCAAAGTCGTCAGCACCAGCTCGCCCTGGGTGCCGTCTGGCACGGGATCGCCGGTCTTGGGATCGACGATCTCCGGATAGAAATGGTCATCGAAGATGAACGGCGCCCCTTTGGCCGCAACCGATTCCATCGCCACACCCGGACCAATGATCTCCGAAAGACCGTAAATGTCGAGCGCGTCAATGCCCCATACATCCTCGATCTTGCCTCGCATCGATTCTGACCAAGGCTCGGCACCAAGGATTCCGTACTCGACATTGATGCGGCCCATGAGACCAGCAGCCTCAGCCCGCTCAGCCAACAACAGCGAGAACGAGGGAGTCGCACTGAAACCACGCGCCCCCAGGTCGGCGAGTAGCTCGACCTGAAATGCGGCGTTGCCGCCAGAAGCAGGAATGACGGTGACCCCGAACCGTTCGGCACCGCCGTGCAGTCCGAGCCCTCCCGTGAACAGCCCGTAGCCGTATGCGTTGTGGAAGACATCGCTGGGACGCGCACCCGCACACCCCAGAACACGAGCGTTGACCTCTGCGAAGACGTCAAGATCGCCCCGCGTATACGCCACCACAGTCGGCTTCCCCGAAGTGCCCGACGACGCGTGGATCCGATTGCAGTCCGCGACGGGTACGGCCAACATTCCGTACGGATAGGAGTCCCGCATTTCGGACTTGAACGTAAATGGAAGTGTGGTGATGTCATCGATCGACTTCACCGCATCAACCCCAGCCAACTTCTCCCGCCAATAGGAAGTCTCAGACCTCTTGAGCCGGTCCACGAGCGCGATCAGGCGCTCGGTCTGCAACTGGTACTTGGCTCCCGGGCTCATGGTCTCGAGTTCCGGCTGGTACATGGTCACCCTCTCTCAAGCATCGCTTGGTCGCTCAATGATCGCAGGATTCGCAGCGTCGAGCAGGTCACACAACGCGGGTAGCCTCGAGCTATGACCGGCAATAGGGACCATGAAGGGCGCACCATCGACTTTGGTCGGACGGCCGCCGATTATGAACGCCATCGTCCCGGATTTCCGGACGAGTTCTTTACCCGTCTCGTCACGATGGGGTGGGCGGGCCGCGGGATGAAGGCACTCGACCTGGGGACGGGCACCGGCTCGCTGGCGATCGGCTTTGCCCGCCACGGGCTCGATGTGACCGGCCTTGACATCGCATCGGAACTGCTCGATGTGGCCGCAGACCGGGCCGTCGCCGAGGGCCTGCCTGCACAGTTCGTCATCGGACGGGCCGAAGCGACCGGACTGCCGGGCGGGTCTTTCGACCTCGTGAGCGCCGGCCAATGCTGGTGGTGGTTTGACAGCGATCTCGCGGCAGCCGAGGCACGGCGGGTACTCATTCCCGGCGGGAGGCTTCTCATTTGTGACTTCAGTTACATACCGCTCCCCGGAAACGCGGCACAGCGCACCGAGGACCTGATCCTCGAGCACAACCCCGGTTGGCCCAAGGCTGGTTGGCGGGGCGTTCACCCCGAGCAGGTGATGGCGCTCGACTATGGCGGTTTCGCACAGGTTGAAAGCTTCAGCTACGACATCGCCGTACCGTTTAGCCACGAGGCGTGGCGGGGACGGATCCGCACCTGCAATGGGGTTGGCTCCGCTCTCGATGACAGTGCGGTGAAGCGATTCGACGCCGATCTGGCCGCACTTCTCGAATCTGAGTTCCCGGGGGAACTGTCGATCCCTCACCGGCTGTTCGCAACCAGCGGCATCAAGCGCGAGGCGACTGCTGATCTGCTTGACGATTCCCACCCATCCACTGGGCAGCAAAGTCGACCATTCTCGGCAGGCTGACCAGTCGGGATTCCGCGAGACCAACCCGCCCTGCGCGGGCGGCATCGGGGTCCGCCGCCACGAATGCAGCTCCAATCTGGGCGAAATCGGCATCATCAACGGCGGGCTCGATGAACTCGACCCACTTCCGCTCACCATCGACACGCATCGGAGCACCGTTGCGAACGCCCGGCAGCTCCAAGCCGCTCCTGCTTTCGGCCAGGTGCAGCGCGGTGCACTCGGTGAAACCAACCCCCAACAGCAGGACCGATGCACCCAGGTGATAGAGCACCGAAAGCGGTGATCCCTCGCCAACCGGATCGTCGAGGGCATGACGCGACACGATCTCGTCGGCATCAGGTCCCCAGGCGGCGAACGAACGATGCGGATGTCCGCTCCGCAGGGCTTCGGGGTGGGTCCTGACCGCCTCGGCCACGCGGCCCATCGACCTGGACGGCGTGAGCCGCCGGTCATAGGCCGGCAGTGCGTTGCGGAAGTCCACCCAGGATTCCGGGGGGACGGCAGGATCGTCGAGATAGGCCGGGTCGCAAAGCTGCCACGACTGTGTGGGGACAACAACGGTGCCACGATGTCCAAGGACGCTGCGCAGCGCCATCAGCACAGATTGCTCTCCACCCGGGACGTATCCCAGCGAAGAGAGCGCACAGTGCACCATGACCACGGAACCGGTTCGCAAGCCAAGAGCTTCGAGGTCCGCAGCGATCCGGTCGCCGGTGACGATGGTCATGACGGGAGGCTGCTACTCAGCACACATCCTGCCGTTGCCATCTCCTCGATGGCACGATCGCCATCTCCCGGCTCGAGGTCGACCGAACGGATTGCGTCTTCGAGCAACGCCACGTCATATCCTGCACTGACACCATCCAACACGGTTGCCTTGACGCAATAGTCGGTGGCCAGGCCGCACACCACCAATTTCTTGATCCCCCACCGCTCCAACTGGTCGCGGAGGCCGGTGGCGATCACCGTCTCACCTTCTGGATCTTTCATGGAAAACCCCGAATAGCCATCCTCGCCGCCGGTCCCCTTGCGTACGACGGGACCGTCGACAATGAGGTTTGGGTGGAAGTCGGCACCCCAGGTGTCGCCAACGCAGTGGACAGGCCACACCCCACCATCCTTGGCGAAGTGCGGGGTAGACGGGGGATGCCAATCAGCGGTGTAGACGACCCGGGCACCGGCGCTGCGGGCCTGGGCGATCTCGGCGTTCACTACGGGGACAACATCCTCGCCACCGTTGACGTAGATGTTGCCGTTGGGGTCGGCGAAGTCGTTCTGGACGTCGACGACCACTAGGGCCGTCTCGCGGTCGTAATTGAAGGAAGACATAGCCCGATCATACCGAACCCATCTCAGGGCTCTCAGGGTACGACCAGGGTCAGTCCCGATATACCGGACATACTTGGTGCGAGATGCTGGGCTTAGGAACAAAAACCTGAAACGAGGCGAACATGACCACTCAACCAGCATCTACCCAAGTGACATCTGATGTCCGCAACTGGGCAACGCTCAGCCACCTGTCATCCTTCGTGGTGTTCTTCGGCATCCCGTCGGCGCTAGGGCCTCTCGTGATGTGGCTCCTCCGCCGGGACGAACCGTACGCCGAATACCACGCCAAGGAAGCGCTCAACTTCAACATCTCATTCATGATCTACGGAGCAATCGCCGCGCTCAGCATCCTGCTTCTAGTCGGGATCCTGCTGCTCCCCGCTGTGATCGTCACCTGGATCGTGCTGACTATCAAGGGCGCCATGCGGGCTTCCTCCGGTGAGTACTACCGCTATCCGATGACCATGCGATTTGTCAGCTAGAAACCCTTCGGGCACTCTCCCGCTCCTCCCGCGCCCGAACCGAACCCCCGGTGACCACCCAGTCACCGGGGGTTTGTGCACCACCGTTCGCTAGTTGGGGCCATGGCAAGATCTCGGTGGGCCTATCCTGCCCGCCAGCCCAGTTGGAGGATGTCTTGTCACGAGTTGGTCGCCCCGCGTTGACCGCGGCATTGATCGGGCTGATCTCGGTGCTGTTTACGGCGCCCGCAGTTGCTGATTCCGTCGTGCTCGAGACGGCGAGAGTGTCCCAGGCCTCTACGGGCACCGGGGGCACTGGCGAAAGCCATTACCCGGTGATATCACAGGATGGCCGCACCATCGTGTTCAGTTCCTCAGCCGACAACTTGGTTAACGGCGATACCAACGGTGTGCCCGATATCTTCACGTACCGGCTCGCAACGGGAAACATGACACGCGTCTCGGTTGCGAGCGACGGTACCGAAGCAAACAGCTCCAGTTTCAGCAACTCTGTTTCCGCTGACGGGACCAAGATCGTCTTCCTATCGGCGGCCTCGAACCTGGTGCCGGGCGATACCAACGACATCATTGACGTTTTCTTGCACGACACAACCACGAGAGAAACTATCCGTGTGTCGGAAGCGGACGACGGCACAGAAGCGAACCTGTCCAGCCGCGACCCTTACATCTCCGCCGACGGCGGCACGATTGTCTACTCATCGAGTGCACAGACTCTCGTACCCGGGGGCACCAATGGCTTCAGGAACATCTTCCGCTACGACGTCGCCACGGAAACGACCACACGGATATCGATGGGCCACACCGGTGAAGAGAGCGACGAGCACAGCACCTACCCCACCGTCACGGCTGATGGATCCACAATCGTGTACACATCCTTTGCAACCAACATCGTTCCCGATGACACCAACGGCATGCTCGACATATTTGCTTTCGACGCCGCGACTGAAGCAACAACACGATTGTCGCTCGGGACCAACGGCCAGCAACTCGACCACAACAGCTCCGACTCGATGATCACACCCGATGGTGCCAGGGTCGTCTTCGAGTCAACGGCGACCAACGTCGTAGATGTCAGTTCGCCCTGGGCGTCCGACATCTACTGGATCGACATGGCCACCGGCGCAGTTTCGCGGGTATCGGTCGCAAGCGACGGAACGCCCGGGAACGGTGCAAGCGAGGCGGGTCATATCTCAGCCGATGGAACCACAGTCGTGTTCGAGTCCGATGCGAGCAACCTGGTGCCGGGTGACACGAATGGAGTTCGCGACGTCTTTGTTCACGAGATCGGCTCTGCAACCACGACCCTGGTCTCGGTTGCCACCGACGACACACTCGGTGACGACGACAGCGACTGGCCTGCAGTCTCCGGCGACGGGACCCGCATCGTCTACCAGTCACAGGCGACCACTCTCATCGATACCGATGTCAACGCCGAATGGGACGTCTTCTTCACCGAGATTCTCAACCGCTCCCCGGTCGTTGATGACGGGACTCTCATGGTTGACGAAACCACACCGGTCGGAGGACTGGTCGGACAGGTGCCGGCGATCGACCCCGACAAGGACGATCTGAACTACGCAATCACGGGCGGAGATGACACCGTATTCGCGGTCGACACCCACGGTCGAGTCACGACACTGGTGTTGCTCGACTACGAAACCCAGGACACGTACAGCCTCACGGTGTCAGTAGATGACGGCGAGTTCTCCGGCGTCTCCAATCTGACCATCGATGTCGGCAATGTCAACGAACGTCCCGAAACATTCGACATCGACTCATCCGTCGCGGAAGACGCTGCAATAGGGGTCACGATCGCGACGGTCGCAGCGACCGACCCCGACGACGACCCTCTCGGCTTTGCGATTACGCGAGGCCCGAACGCGCTGTTTGCGGTCGATCCCGACACCGGCGTCGTCACCACCATCGGCACTCTCGACCACGAGACCGGGGCGACGCACGTGCTGACAGTCACTGTTTCAGACGGACAGCTTGCAACCGACGCGACCGTAACGATCACAGTGACCGACGTGAACGAAGTCCCGCAGGCGTCGGGGGTGACCAGCCAGGTCGCTGAAGACGTTGCCACGGGCACAGAAATCGGTACGGTCGTCGCTACGGACCCCGAAAACGACGTGCTTACTTATGCGATAACCGAGGGTGACTCCGGCGGCCGATTCGCCATCGACGCAGACGGTCTGGTGACGGTGGCTCTGCCACTCGACTATGAGACGGCGACTAGTCACATGCTGACGGTGAGCGTTTCAGATGGGGCATTGTCGACGACCGCAGAAGTCGCTGTCGACGTAACCGACATATACGAAGTCGACCCTGCCTACGACCCGTACGACGACGACACGATCTTTGAGGCCGACATCGAATGGCTGGCCTACCACGAGATCACGCGCGGGTGTGCCCCACGGTTGTACTGCCCGAACGACTTGGTTACTCGGGAGCAGATGGCGGCGTTCCTATCGCGAGCGTTGAAGCTTCCGATGGCGTCGGAGGACTACTTCACCGACGACGAGGACAGCATCTTTGAGGACAACATCAATCGGTTGGCGGCAGCGGGCATAACGAAGGGCTGCAATCCTGGAGAGGCCAACACGCGATTCTGCCCTGGGGACCCGGTCACGCGGGGCGAGTTGGCGGCATTCCTGGTTCGAGCTCTCGGCTACAGCGATGAAGGCGACGGGGACATCTTTGCGGATGATGATGGGTCGATTTTCGAATCAGCAATCGACAAGTTGGCCACCGCAGGCGTCACGAGGGGATGCAACCCTGCCGACGGGAACACTCACTTCTGCCCCACCGACCATGTCACCCGAGGACAGATGGCCGCGTTCCTGCACCGCGCTCTTGGCT
>CBDUNF010000142.1:0-9794 GCA_965368515.1 uncultured bacterium | reverse complement strand
GCTACCTTCATGAGGGAGTCCTTCATGTTGTGGGATGTCAGATGAGACGCGCCAACGCGCCGCCAAGGCGCACAGGGTCATGCCGCGGGACTGTGGAGTCCAGGTCCACGAAGTGGCCCGAGACGACGTCAACACCGTAAGTTGCCAACACCTCCTCGTCGACCACAAGGGCCTCGAGAGGAGGCGGAAACGTCACCGACGTCTCGTTGGCGACGATAGCAGCAGGGGGCCTCATACCACTCATTCCAATCAGTGCATCTAAGTGGTCGGCGCAGTCCATCCCGAGTGTCTCGCCATCCTGGGTACTGACGTTGGCCACGTACACGAGTCGAGCGCTCGACTGATTGATCGCCTCGGCTATTCCGGGGACCAGCAGTGTTGCCAGCACTGAGGTGTAGAGGCTGCCCGGTCCAACAATTATCTGGTTGGCGCGGCCGATCGCATCGATGGCTTCGTCGCTGGCAACTGCCTCGCTGGGCAGGAGTCTCATCTCCTCCACAACGCCGTGACTCAGGGCCAGTTCGACCTGCCCCTCGACTCGGGTGCCGTCAACCGTCGCTTCGATGTGGAGCCGTTGCGCCGAAGCCGGAATGACCGAGCCGACCGTACCGAGCAACTTCTCTGCCGCCCGCAACGCCGATCGAAAGTCACCGGTGAGGTCGGCAAGTGATGCGAGGATCAGATTCCCCAATGAGTGTCCGCTCACGTCTGCGCCTTCGAAGCGGTACTCGAACAGATCACGCCAGACGGAATCCTCGGGCGTCAGGGCGATCAAACACTTTCGGATATCACCCGGTGGCGGAATCTCTAGCCCGGGGGCAAGCCGACCCGAGGAACCACCGTCGTCGGCGACCGTGACGATGGCATCGATCAAACCCGCATACCGCTGGACCGCGCGGAGCGCTGTCGACAGTCCCTTACCCCCGCCAATCGCAACTACATGCGGCCCGCGGCGCTCGGTCGCCAGGACCTGTTCCAGGGCCTCAGCGAGCGGCGTGTCCATAGGCCTACTCACCCGAAGCGGGCGTATCGCGATGGCTGACGTTTGCGTCGAAGCCTTCGGCTACAAGAAGCCGGGCGAATTCGTTCGCCAGCGCAACCGACCGGTGCCGACCGCCGGTGCAGCCGATACCAATCGTGAGGTACGCCTTTCCCTCCGTCTCGTATCGAGGTAGCAGAAAGCGAAACAGGTCCATCGTCTTCGTCACGAACGTGACTGCGTCTTCGGCAGCCAAAACATGATCTCGGACTGGCCCATCGTGCCCGGTCAGGGGACGCAGGTCGGGAATCCAGTGGGGATTGGGAAGGAAGCGGACGTCGAGCAGAACGTCCACGACCCGCGGTGTGCCCTTCTTGAACCCGAAGGAGATGACGTCAACACGCAGACGCCGTGTCTGGTCCGGAGCCTCGAACGCTTCGACAACCTTCTCTCGCAACTCGTGAACGTTCAGGTCCGTAGTGTCGATGATGACGTCGGCGAGACCACGGATCTCCTCGAACGTCTTCCGTTCCGCGGCGATGCGTTCGGCAAGCGTTCCCTCCGAAATCGGATGACTGCGCCGCGTCTCCTCGAAACGCCGCTCCAGTGCCGGGTCGTCTGCGTCCATGAACAAGACTGTGGTGCGCACGCTGCGCTGCAGGAGACTGTGAAGAGCCGCCTCCAATGCCGCATAGGTAACTCCGCCGCGGGTGTCGACCACCACGGCGAGGCGTTCCCGACGACCTTCGGGGACGCCGATCTGGTCGACGAGGAGTTTGATCATCTCGGCCGGCAGGTTGTCGACGACGAAGTAGCCGAGGTCCTCCATGACTTTGGCCGCCTGCGACCGGCCTGCGCCGGACATCCCGGTAATGATCACCGCTCTGGACTGGCTCACTTCTGACTCCCTTTACCTTCGAACACCGCAACCAACTGTTCTGCGATCGACACCGGCACGACCTCGGCGATCTCTTCGAACGTAGCGCCGCGCAGCCGTTTCAGCGAGCCAAATCGGCGCAAGAGTTGCCGCTTCCGTGCCGGCCCGACGCCGGGCACCGAATCCAGGATCGAGTCCACCATACGCTTGCCGCGCAGTTTGCGATGGTATGTGATCGCAAAGCGGTGGGCTTCGTCCCGAACGCTCTGCAGCAGATACAGCGCCTCTTCTCCACGCGGGATCAACAACGGTGTCTCCGCCCCGGGGAGATACACCTCCTCTAGTCGCTTGGCCAGGCCGGCAACCGGGATATCCAGACCAAAGTGATCCAACACCTTGATCGCCCGCCCCAACTGCCCGGCGCCACCATCGATGATGACGAGGGATGGCGGGTAAGCGAACTTCCCTCGCTCTTCGACCGGCCGATCTTGGTCGGCGACATAGGCCCCAAACCTGCGGCGCAGAACCTCTTCCATCGCGGCGAAATCGTCCTGCCCGGTCAGCGTCTTGATCTTGAATCGACGGTATTCGGATTTCTTGGGGAGCCCGTCTTCGAACACCACCATCGAAGCGACCGTGTCGGTGCCCTGGATGGTGGAAATGTCATAACACTCGATGCGAAGCGGGGCGTTGGCCATCCCCAGGTGCTCCTGCAGGCTACGCAGCGCCTTGGCGCGGGCGTTGTGGTCAGAGGCGCGTTTCAACCTGTGCTTGGCGAACTCCTCACGGGCATTGGCACCGGCGGTTTCCAGCAGTCGACGCTTCGTGCCACGTTCCGGCACCCGAACTTCGACCCGCGACCCCCTGCGTCGTTCCAACCACTCCGTCCATAGCTCAGGATCCTCTGGTAGTTCTGACACCACCACCAGGTTGGGGGGAACGTCGCCACCGTAGGTCTGACGGAGGACGATTCCGACCAGTTGAGCCGATGTCACATCTTCAACCTTGTCGAGAACGCTCGTCTTGCGCCCGGTCAGCCTTCCTCGCGTAACGTTGAAGACAACAACCGCAGCTTCCAGATCGTCCTCCTCGATTGCGATCAGGTCGAAAGTGTCGGGACGGCTTGACACCAACTCCTGGCGTTGCAGGGCCTTCTCGACCGAAGCAATCTGATCGCGGAGGCGAGCTGCATGTTCATACTCCTGCCGAGCGGCAGCGGCCTCCATCTCACCACGCAGCTGCACGGTCAGGTTCGTCCGGTCACCGTCGAGAAACGCAGCCATTCCGTCAACATCGGCGATGTACTCCTCCGGAGTCACTTCGCCGACACACGGGGCGGAACATCGTTCGATGTGGAAGAGCAGGCACGGACGACCCAGTGACTGGTGGCTCTTGAACTTCGTGTCAGTACACGATCGGATTGGAAAGGTCCGCAGCAGGAGATCCCTGGTCTGCCTGATCGCATAGGCGTGGGCGTAGGGTCCGAAGTACTGAACACCCTTGCGCCGCTTGCCTCGCATCACCATGACGCGTGGCCATTCCTGGTAGCGGGTGATGGCGAGGTACGGAAAGCTCTTGTCGTCGCGAAGCTTGATGTTGAACCGCGGTTGATGCTTCTGCACGAGTGTGTACTCGAGCATCAAAGCGTCGACCTCGGAATCGGTGACTATCCAGTCGACGCTGGCGGCTTCCGCGACCATACGCCGGGTCCGGGCCAGTAAGTCGTTGCCGAAGTAGTTAGAGAGACGCTTCCGCAAGGACTTCGCCTTGCCGATGTAGAGAACACGCCCGTCTGCCCCTTGAAAGAGGTATACGCCGGGCCCATCCGGAATAGTCGAGGCGACAGGTCGTTGCATCGTCAGATGCTACGCCATGTCCCATCGCACCGGCCACGGGCCGGTGCGCAGGTAAGCACCTAGGAGGCGACCGCCAGCGAATGCCGTCGGCTGGCCTCGAGAATGTGATCGAGTGTGGCCGCTTCGTTGATATCGACTGATGCGTGCTGGCGAACCTGATGCAGGTCCTCAATTGTCATCCACTCAGGGGGTGTGTCGTAGACATCGAGTTCTGGCAGTTCCGAGACCACCTCATCAGCTGTCTCGGCCTTGACGAATGCCCAGGCAGCACCGCTCCCGTATTCGTATGCGACGTAAAAACCGTCCATGCGTCCTCCGTTGGTCAACACCAACTCATCGGCCGCGACGGCGACCACCTTGAGTGTTCGTCCACCGCGCTCCGAGTAGTCGTGGCATCTGCTCCTGACCAACATACCCAGGCTCGGTTGCTATAGCGGCTTCGGAAAACCCTGTCTCGATCAATTCGTCGAGTGACCAGCCGGCCGCAGCAGCCGCATTCAGAATCATTCCCAGCGGACGGTGATAGAACGTAACCGTGGCAGCGGAAGTGGCCATCGCACAATCCGCCGGCTCGAAGTAGTTGCCCCATCGCCACAGCATCTCGCCGTCTGCTGGGTCCATGATCGGTCCGGCGCCGTCCGCCGTAAACGCCGGGTGGTTCATGACAACCACCAGCCGCCCGCCGTAACCGACTACGCGAGCGGCTTCGGCAAAGATGCGGAGGTTGTCGAGGTGCTCGAGAACCAGAACCATGAAAGCGGCGGCGACCGATCCCGATCGTAGCCAGGACAGATCAGGCAGATCTGAGCGAACTACCGGGCCGGCAGCTCGGGCCTGGTGGAGCAGGGCCATCGAGATGTCACAGCCGATGACCTGTCCCCCCGTGTTTCGCATTCCCTGGCCCTCGCCACAACCAAGATCGAGGGATATCCCTTCTGTCCCGACCATCAGCTTGTCGAGGAGCGGCAAGACGTCGAGTTGATAGATCGGGTCATCCGCGATCTCGGCCAGCCACCAATCTGCATGACTGTCCCACTCGCGGGGACGACTGTCGCTCATTGTGGCGCCCGCCTGATCGTCTACAACAACTCTCTGAGGAACTTGCCGGTGTACGACTCGGGTACCTCGATGACATCCTCTGGCGTACCGATCGCAACGATCCGACCGCCATCCTCGCCGCCCTCCGGTCCGAGGTCGATGATCCAGTCCGCCGTCTTGACGACGTCGAGGTTGTGCTCGATAACAACAACCGTGTTGCCGGCGTCCACCAACCGATGCAGCACCCCCAGAAGTTTGCGCACGTCCTCGAAGTGGAGTCCGGTCGTCGGCTCGTCGAGGACATAGAACGTCCGGCCGGTCGACCGTTTGCCCAACTCCGAAGCCAGCTTGACCCGCTGTGCCTCGCCTCCCGACAGCGTTGGTGCCGGCTGACCCAGCGTTATGTAGCCGAGTCCCACGTCGAAGAGAGTCCCCATCACCCGAGCGATCCGGGGCTGATTCTCGAAGAAGTGCATGGCCGCTTCAACCGACATCTCCAGCACATCGGCGATCGAGTGACCCTTGAACAGAATCTGCAGGGTCTCCCGGTTGTAGCGCCTCCCCTTGCAGACCTCGCAGGGGATGTAGACATCCGGGAGGAAGTGCATCTCGATCCGGATAGTGCCATCGCCCTTGCAGGTTTCGCACCTTCCACCGGCGACGTTGAAGGAGAAGCGACCCGGCTTGTAGCCGCGCATTCGGGCGTCGGCGGTCGAGGCAAACAACTCGCGGATGCGATCGAAGACCTTGGTGTATGTGGCTGCGTTGGAGCGGGGAGTTCTTCCGATCGGCGACTGATCGATGTTGATGATTTTGTCGATCTGATCGGTCCCAAGCAGGCTACGATGCTTGCCGGGCATCTTCACCGACCCGTGTAACTCGTGGTGAAGACCCTTGGACAGGATCTCCTGAACCAGCGAAGACTTTCCGCTTCCGGAGACACCGGTAACCACGGTCAGCTTTCCCAGTGGGAACTCAACGCTCACATCGTCCAGGTTGTTTTCGGCCGCTCCCTCGATCGTGATGACGCCGCCGGTTCCGATGCGGCGCACCTCGGGAACCGCGATTGTCCGACGCCCGGACAGGTATTCACCCGTGAGCGACTTCTTCGCCTTCATGATCGCGTCAAGATTGCCTTCGGCGACGATCTTCCCTCCGTGAGCCCCAGCCCCGGGGCCAATATCCACGATGTGATCCGCAACCCTGATGGTCTCTTCATCGTGCTCAACCACGAGCAGAGTGTTACCGAGGTCCCGCAGTCGCAGCAGCGTCTCGATCAGTCGTTGATTGTCGCGTTGGTGCAATCCGATCGATGGCTCGTCGAGGATGTAGAGCACACCAACCAAGCCGGAGCCGATCTGGGTCGCCAGCCTGATGCGTTGTGCCTCTCCCCCAGCCAGCGTCGCTGCTGACCGCATCAGGGTCAGGTAGTCAAGACCGACATCGACCATGAACGACAACCGGGCCCTGATCTCCTTGACGACCAGGCGAGCAATCTGCATATCGCGCTCGCTGATCTCGATCGCGTTCAGCCATTCGGAAGCTCGGCGTAGCGACAGCGACGACAGCTCGAATATGTTCTTCCCAGCCACCGTCACCGCTAGCGAGATCTCGTTGAGCCGACCGCCTTCGCAGGTAGCGCACGGCACCTCGCGCATGAATTGGGTGTATTGCTCCCGAGCTCCATCAGAGTCGGTGTCGCGGTAGCGGCGCTCCAGCCATGGGACCACGCCCTCGTAAACGGTTTCGTACTGCTTCCTTCGTCCAAACCGATTCTGATACGTGACGACGTATGGCTTCTCCCCCGCTCCTTTGATGAGCAGGTCTTGATGCTTTTTTGCCAGCTTCCGGAACGGGCGATCCATGTCGATGCCTTCGGTTTCGGCAACCGACGCCACCAGCTTCTGCATGTATCCAAGGCGATGCTTTGCCGCCCACGGTGCAATAGCGCCTTCATTGAGACTGCGATCTCGCTGCGGGACGGCGAGTTCGGCGTCAACCTGATACCTGGTACCGATCCCGCTGCACACAGTGCAGGCGCCATAGGGACTGTTGAACGAGAAATTGCGTGGCTGCAATTCCTCAAACGAAAACCCACAATCGGGACACGCAAAGTGCTGACTGAAGGTCAGGGTTGGCCCATCGATCACGTCGATGAAGGCAACACCTTCGGCTAGCGAGAGCGCCGTCTCCAAGGACTCCGTCAACCGCTGCTCGATCCCAGACTTTCGCACCAACCGATCGACTACAACTTCGATCGTGTGTTGGTAGTACCGGTCGAGCTTGATGTCGTCGCTCAGTTCATGAATCTCGCCGTCGATCCTGGCCCGACTGAAACCGTCCTTGCGCAGATCGGCCAGCAACGATTCGTACTCTCCTTTTCGACCCTGCACGATCGGAGCAAGCACCTGGAAGCGGGTCCCGTCGGCAAGGTCGAGAATCTGGTCGACGATCTGCTGCGGGGTCTGGCGGGCGACCACCGAGCCGTCGTTCGGACAATGGGGAACCCCAATCCGGGCGTAGAGAAGACGGAGGTAGTCATGGATCTCTGTGACGGTACCGACCGTCGATCGAGGATTCCTGCTCGCCGTCTTCTGATCAATCGAAATCGCCGGCGACAGACCCTCGATGAAGTCAACGTCCGGTTTGTCCATCTGTCCGAGAAACTGGCGGGCATACGCCGAGAGGCTCTCGACATAGCGGCGCTGACCCTCGGCGTAGATCGTGTCGAACGCCAGCGATGATTTGCCCGACCCCGACAAACCGGTAAACACGATCAGGTGATCGCGCGGTAGTTCCAGGTCTACGTTGGCAAGGTTGTGCTCGCGGGCACCCTTGACGATGATCTTGTTGCTTCCCACCGGTTGAGCCGTCCTCCGCCTCGTCTACGGCCGTTCGTCGATTGTAGTTAGAGGGTGTGACAAGAAACGCGGGCAGCACCCCCGTCCCCAGACGTCTATTGCGCGGCTTCGGTTACCTCGCGCAGCTCTCGCTTCAGCTCATTGACCTCGTCGCGGAGGCGCGCCGCGTACTCAAACCGCAGCTCTGTTGCTGCCTCGTGCATCTCTTCTTCGAGGCTCTGAATCAGTCTCCGCAGGTCGTCAGTACCGAGGTCGAGCGGAGTCCGTTCCACGCTCTCCCTCACACGCCGGTCCGCAGATGGAGCATCGGAACTCTGCATCAGAGCCAAGATGTCGGTGACCTTCTTCCTGATGGTCTGCGGGTCGATGCCGTGAGTTTCGTTGTACTCCGTCTGAATCCCGCGCCGCCGGTTTGTCTCGCTGATAGCCCACTGCATCGAGTCGGTAACGGCATCGGCGTACATGATGACCTGACCTTCCACGTTCCGGGCCGCCCGCCCGATGGTCTGCACGAGTGAAGTCTGGGAGCGGAGGAACCCTTCCTTGTCAGCGTCGAGGATCGCAACAAGCGCAACCTCCGGCAGATCCAAACCCTCTCGGAGCAGGTTGACACCGACCAGAACGTCGTACTCGCCCATCCGCAACTCGCTGAGAATCTGCACACGTTCCAACGTATCGATATCCGAATGGAGGTATCGCGCCTTTACCCCCAACTCCAAGAGATAGTCGGTGAGATCCTCCGACATCTTCTTCGTCAGAGTTGTGACTAGAACCCTCTGGTCGCGCTCAGCTCTGAGCTGGATTTCGTCGATCAGATCGTCGATCTGGCCCTTGGTCGGGCGGACGATGACCTCTGGATCGACGAGGCCGGTGGGACGAATGACCTGCTCCACGTGTTGGGTCGAGATATCCATCTCCCATCGGCCCGGGGTCGCCGAAAGAAGCACACATTGATTGGTCCTTTCGAACCACTCCTCAAACGTGATTGGACGGTTGTCCATCGCCGACGGCAACCGGAATCCGTGGTCGACCAGGACGTCCTTCCGGCTCCGGTCGCCGGCGTACTGACCATGGATCTGCGGGATGGTCACATGGCTCTCGTCGATGACCGTCATATAGTTGTCGGGGAAGTAGTCGAGCAAGGTGTAAGGCGGGCTACCCGGCTGGCGGCGGTCGAGATGGCGCGAGTAATTCTCGATGCCGGCGCAGGTGCCGATCTCGCGCATCATCTCCATATCGTACGATGTCCGCATGCGGAGCCGCTGGGCTTCGAGCAGTTTGCCCTGGCGTTCGAGCTCCTCGAGACGCGCATGGAGTTCCACCTCGATGTCGGCTACTGCGCGGAGGATCCGCTCCTGACCTGCAACGTAGTGCGTGGCCGGGTAAACCATTACCTCACGCATCTCTTCGAGGATCTCTCCGGTAATCGGGTTCATGCGCAGGATGCGATCGATCTCATCACCGAAGTACTCGATCCGATAGACCGATTCCTCGTAGGCCGGAAAGACCTCCAGCGTGTCCCCTTTCAGGCGGAACTTACCCCGAACCATGTTCATCTCGTTGCGCTCGTATTGGATGTCGACGAGACGGCGCACTGCATCGTGCAGTGGGTACTCGACTCCACGGATCAGCCGGAGCAGCCGCCCTTCATACTGCTCTGGTGAACCGAGGCCATAGATCGCAGACACCGAAGCGACAATGATGACGTCCTCGCGCGTCAGCAACGCGGCGGTCGCCGCATGACGAAGCCGATCGATCTCATCGTTCATCGTCGACTCCTTCTCGATGTAGGTGTCGGTCTGAGCGATGTACGCCTCGGGCTGGTAGTAGTCGTAGTAGCTGACGAAATACTCGACCCTGTTCTCCGGAAAGAACTCGCGAAACTCGTTGGCCAGCTGCGCAGCAAGCGCCTTGTTCGGGGCAAGAACAAGAGTGGGTCGCTGCACTTGTTCGATCAGCCAGGCAACCGTTGCCGATTTTCCCGAGCCCGTGATCCCCATGAGGGTCTGGAAGGCGTCGCCACGATCGATTCCCGCGGCCAACTTGGCAATGGCTTCGGGCTGGTCACCGGCCGGCTGAAAGTCAGAATGAACCTTGAAAGGACGCATAGCGGCAGCGTACTCCGCCGCACTGACACGGCTTGCCGTTCCGGCAAGTTCGACTTCGGCTGCGCCGAAGATCGG
>CBDUNF010000141.1:0-9800 GCA_965368515.1 uncultured bacterium | reverse complement strand
GTTCGTGGCTGATGCGGAGGAGGCCGGCCTCGAGGTCGCGATCGTGGATGTACCTCGACATGCACAGCAACTCATCAACAGTGTCTTTGCAGATGACCGCCTGGGGGGAGGCCCCTAGGACCGGGTCTGGACCGGCGGCGGGGGCCGCAAGAGCTACACGTCCTCGAGTAGGCGTCCGGTGCCCAGCCCAACTAGCCACCCGCCTGGGCCAATCGGCCCTATGCATGCAGCCGCACATTGTCTAGTTTTGGGCTGCACAATTACACGATTTCCGCCTGGGTTTGGCGGACGTGTGGGCAGTTTGGGAGCGTGGATCCACTGTGGATCTACAAGAGGAGGAGACGTGCGATCGGAGAATTCGGCATCGGTCGGTTCTGCTGCGCGCAACGGATTCCGGCTCGGGGCCGCCCTCGCCATAGTGGTGATTAGCGCGTCCGGGTTCCTGTTACTCCTGTTCACCGAGGATGTCGCCGCATCTGGATCCAGCCTTGGCGACCTTTCTTCCAGTGGAGATTTCCTAGAGCGAGACGCTGCCATCTACGGCATGCTGCGACCGGGCGACCATGCAGTCACGACCAGCATCGAGCACAACTCGGTTATGCGGCCGCTGCGGCATTTGGAATCGCAGGGGCTGGATCTGACCGTTGTGCAGGCTGGCCCCGATGGACGGCTCGATCCCGACGATGTGGCCGCTGCGCTGCGTCCGGATACCAAGCTGGTCGCGACCGTCCACGGGTCCAATGTGACCGGCGCCCTAGTGCCGATCGAAACCGTTGCGGTAGCGGCCCGAGAACGCGCAGTCCCTTATCTTGTCGATGCCTCGCAGACAGCCGGCGCGCTGCCGATTGATGTTGCAGCGCTCGGGATTGATCTCCTTGCCTGCACCGGGCACAAGGGCCTGCTCGGACCCACCGGCACCGGGGCGCTGTTTGTCGGCGAAGGGTTGGCCCCGCTGCCGTTGATGCGTGGTGGAACCGGTAGTCGCTCCGACCTCGAGACTCAACCCGAATTCATGCCTGATGTGCTGGAGAGCGGAACGATGAATGTCGCCGGACTTGCCGGTTTGGCTGCGTCCGTGCAATACCTGCTGGACACCGGCGTTGCCGCGGTGGCCGCCCATGAACGGAAGTTGGTGACGAGGTTCCTGACCGGAGCGACCGACATCGAGGGCTTGACGGTGTACGGTCCGGAGGCGGTAGAGGACAGATGCGGTGTCCTCTGCTTCAACGTTGCCGGTCTGGCATCGTCTGATGTCGGGATGTTGCTTGACAGCGACTACGAGATCCTCAGCCGCTCTGGGCTGCACTGTGCCCCCGGTGCCCACCAGACCATCGGAACCTTCCCAACGGGGACGGTCAGGTTTGGCTTCAGCTTTGCCAACACCATCGCCGAGATCGATGAGTCGCTTGCCGCCTTGAGCGAGATTGCCGCTTGGGCAATGGAATCGGGGAGCGGTGGCTGACGAATTGGACGGATTGCTGACGTTCTTCGCCTCGCATCATGCGATCCGCGCGGACAAAACACTGCGCAGGGCCGGTCTCGAGGCACTCCTGATTCCGGGGCCAAAACAACTCAGCCCCAACTGCGGCGTGGCGGTTCGCTTTGAGTACGCCAGAGAGCAAGAGGTCCTCGCGGTGCTGGAGGAGAAGCGGGTGCAGGTTGACGAGGTACATCAGTATCGGCCGCAAACCGATGGCTGGGAGCGGCCAGCGCGCGAATCGTCGAAACGTTTCTGGCGCAAGGATCGCCCATGACGACCAAGACCCGCCGCTCCGGGGTCCGGGTCAGCGGCATTCAGGCTGGGGTGATCATGGCGCTGGCTGCGGTTGTCGCTGGGTCGTTCTTCGAGGTACGCCCACCCGAAGCATATGGGATCTGCATGTCGTGTCACGGCCGCGACCTGGTGAATTGGCTGTCGAACGACTTCTTTGGCACCAACCTCACAGTGGCGCAGGCATCGGTGGTCTTCCCGGTGCTCACGACGATCGGTGTTCTTGCCGGCGCCTTCATCGGTGCGGTTACGAGCAGGGAGTTCCGGTTCCGCATGCCATCCAAGCCGGCGAAGAGTTTCTGGCAGGGAATGTTGGTGATGAACCTGGCGCTGCTGGCCGGTGGGTGCTCGACCCGGCTTCTGCTGAGCACATCCGCAGGCGATCTGCTCGGCCTTACGGGCTTTGGCGCCATGGTGGTCGGGGTGGTCCTGGCGACGTTCTGGCTGCGCAGCAGGGCGTTGCGATGACGGTTGCTGCTGTCGCGAGCCTCGTCGTAGGTGTGATCATCGGCTTTGTCGGTCAACGGTCCCGGATGTGTTTCGTTGCCGGCATCCGCGATTTCATCATTGTGAGAGACACATTCCTGTTGAAGGGACTCATCGCATTTGGGGTCGTGGCCTGGATCGCATTCCCGATCAGCGGCTTGCTTGGTGGTGAGTTTGTTGGCGAGTTTGGCCGGCCCGTGCTGCAGACCGTTGTGTTGGCGGCAGTTGGCGGCTTCGGTGTCGGGTATGTGTCGGTGTTGGCGAACGGGTGCCCGTTCCGGCAACACGTCCTCGCCGCCCAGGGGACCGTCAGCTCAATGGTCTACCTATCCGGATTCTTCGCAGGTGGCGTTGTGTTCCATCTGTGGGTGGGGCCGCTGGTCCTCGACTATCTGCCATGATTGCCGCCGACGGCGGCAGTGGGGTTCGTCCGCTGCGGTTTCGCCTACTCGACCGCCTCAACCCCATCTCGCCATTCGGGCACGCTGGGTGCGTCGTCCTCGAGTGAGCGTAAATAGGTCGTCAGTGCCACTATCTGCTCTTGAGTGAACGGACCGCCAAAGTCGAGCGAGTAGGGACTCATTTCGGAGCCGGGTACCCCGGTAGCTGTGAGTCCGGCAATCTGATCATCGGTCGCAAACTGGAGGAATTCCTTGGCGTTGAGCGTCGGGGCATCCTCCCCACCTCGTCCCTCGGTCCCGTGGCAGGCGGCACAGGTGAGGGCGAAGAGTTCTTCGCCCTGTGCTGCCAACTCGACCGAGCGTGTTTCTGCTGCCTCCGCGCGACGATTGGGCTCGGTAATGCGATAAATGGGGAACGCCGCCACCATGATCGCCATTAACACCAATCCCCAGGTCATCCACTTGTCGGTCGATGCCTCCAGATGGGGATCATGAGGTCGTTCAGGCATCAGTGGCCCCCTTCCTCACAGGACGGACCGCGCGGGGGTTCATCGATCGTCTCTGGCTCGCCGATAGGCACACCCTTGATCGGCTCGCCGGTGTTGACGATGACTAATCCGTCGACGATCTTGATTGGATAGCGACTCATCGCACGAGGACTTGGGCCCTCCCGCGCTTCACCTTTTCGGTTGAATGTTGAGCCGTGACACGGACATTCGAACTGGCCGGAGGTCTCGCACCAGGGAACGCGACATCCCAGGTGTGGGCATGTTTCCGAAACGGCGATCACTTCGCCATCAATGCGCGTTAGGTAGGACCGAGCTGCTGGTACCGCCAGTACACCTTCCCCGGGCACAGACTCTTCGGATACTGTCCGCACTTCGCCACCGAACCCGGCGCTCTCCATCGGCTGCAGGACGTCCCATGTGGTCCACGCGCCGGCGACACCGATTAGCCCGGCACCGGTCATCCATCCCTTCTTGAGGAATTCTCTTCGATCGCTTTGCTCACTCATAGCTCTCCGTACCAGTCTTGCCATGGCCATACCCAGCCCCAGTTGGGGCCGCGGAACATGAAGCCGATCAATGTCAGAACGATCCACACCACCATGAAGACTGTGAACGTGGCTACCGCAACCTTGCGGTAGTTGACGCCAAGTCGAGGGTTGCGGTCGATGTAGGGGAGCGCCATCAGGCCGATGATGATTGCGCCGGGAACCAGCACGCCGGCAACCATCGGATGGAAGTGGCTCAGCAGTTCCTGCAGCGCAGCGAAGTACCAGGGCGCCTTCTCAGGATTAGGGGTATTGAGTGGGTTGGCGATTTCCCGGAGCGGTGCGTTGAACACCAGTGCCAGTAGTAGCACAGTCACCAGGACGACGAGGGCGGCCACTCCGTGCCGGATGAGCAGATGTGGCCAAACCATGACCGGATCCTGCTCGTCCAGGACCTTGCGGTCCCCGCCGGGTGGTTTGCCGGGAACAACGCCCAGGATCCGTTGTCCCTCGACAACCGTTGGGTCGTCCTTATTCATCCAGGCCTCCCTCCCTCGTGTCAAGCATCGCGTCCTTGCGCCATCTCCATAGGTGGAATGTGATGAGGATCGCCATGGCAAGAGGCAGCACGGCCACGTGCAATACGTAGAAGCGTAGGAGCGTGGCCGAGCCCACGGTGTCCCCGCCGACGAGTATCCCCTTGATCGTTTCTCCGAACAGCGGCACAAACCCGGCCATTGAAGCGCCGACCGTCACTGCCCAGTATGCAAGCTGGTCCCACGGCAGCAAGTATCCGGTGAAGGACAGCAGCAGGGTGAGGACCAGCAGCACGACGCCGATCACCCAATTGAATTCCTTTGGGGACTTGTACGCACCCCGGTAGAAGACCCGAGCCATATGGGCTGCGACGACCAGGACCATCAGGTGGGCGGACCATCGATGAACATTGCGGAAGTATTGGCCAAAGCCGACCTGGGTCTGGATCTCCTGGATGTTCCCATAGGCCGAAGCCGGGGACGGCACATAGAAGAACATCAGGTAGATACCCGACACCGTCAGGGAGCCGAAGAGGACCAGCGATGCCACGCCGAGGAACCACGAGTAGCGGAAGGTCATCTCCTTGCGACTCATCTTCACCGGATAGATGTGCAGCAGGAAGCTGGCCCAATGGCCCGCAGCCCGATCGCGCTCTGTCACTCTGTCAGGTGAGCGCCAGATGGATCGCCCCACCGTGGTCCTTCTTACTCGGTCCATCACTCTCATTTGGGCACTCCCACTCCTGTCCACAGCCCCATCGACAAGGCGTCGGTTGGGCAGCGCTCAATGCAGAGCGCACAGCGGATGCAACTTGTTTCGTTCAAGGTCAGGGCGGTTCCTCCGACTTGGCCGGGCACAACTTCTTCCGAGGGAACCAGGCTGATGAGGTCAAGCGGACAAACATCAGCGCATAAAGCACAAAGGACGCATTTTGAGGTCTCGAGTTGGATGTTGGCGAAGCAGCGCAGACACCGCTTCGCCTCGCAGCGAGCCTGATCGATGGTGAATCCGGTTTCGACTTCGGCTAGTCCGACGCGCCGGTCTGTTTCCAGCGTCGGCACATCGACCCGACCGATGCGGTCGTAGATGTCATCGAGGCGATGGAACTGCTGCAGCTGGACCATCGTTCCCGGTTCCCGCGTGTCATCGGCTCCGCCGAACGAGTGGTGGATACTTGCTGCTGCCCGGCGTCCGTCGGCGATGGCTTCGATGAGCGTACGTGGCCCGCGGGCGGCATCACCGCCTGCCCAGACGTTGGGTAGCGACGTCGCGAGAGTCTCCGGATCGATCTGGATGGTCCGTCTCGGGCTGATCTCGGGTCCGTCCGATCCCAGAGCATCTACGTCGATCGCCTGACCGATGGCCAGGATGACGGTGTCGGCGTCGAGAATCTCCTTGTCGGTATTGTCGAACGTGGGGCTAAAGCGGCCCTCATCGTCAAACACCGTGAGGACCTTGATGGTCTCGAGACCTGTCACCTTGCCGGCTTCAGCAACGATCCGGGCCGGGCCGCGGCGATTGACGAACGTGATGCCCTCGTTGAGTGCCTCTTCGACCTCGAAGTCCGAAGCCGGTAGTTCCTCCCGGGACTCCAGAGTCATCACCGTGATCTGTTTGGCGCCCGACCGCATGGCCGTGCGGGCGACGTCCATTGCTTCGGTCATTGTTGCCCGTTCCTCTGCCTCCTCGTATGGGGCTTTGCTCCCGTACTCGTCGGCGCGGAGGGCAGTACGGGCCGCATCCATGGCGACATCGCCACCACCGATAACGACGACCTTCTCCCCGATGTCGACTTTGAAGCCCTGGTTGGCGTTGATGAGGAATTCGATGGCTCGAAGCACACCGTCCGACTCGTGACCTTCAATGTCGAGACCACGCCCGAGTGTTGCCCCGATGGCAACGAACAAGGCGTCGTGTTTCCTCTGCAGTCCGGCGAACGTGACATCAGTCCCGAGCTTCGTATCGAGTTGGACGTCAACGCCCAGGTCCACGATCACCTGGATCTCGTTGGCCAGCAGGGTGCGGTCGAGGCGGTACTCGGGAATGCCGAGCAGCATCATGCCGCCGAGCTGACCGGTGGCCTCGTAGACGGTGACTTGATACCCGAGTCTGCGGAGATCGTGAGCGGCCGACAGCCCGGAGGGTCCGCCGCCGATGATTCCGATGCTCTCGGCTCGCTCGACCTCGGGAGGCGCAGTGACCTTCTTCCACGTCTGTCCGTTATTGCTTTCGGGCCCGTGCTGTTCCGTAACGAATCGCTTGAGAGCGCGAATGGCGATCGGGCGGTCGATCTCGCCACGGCGACACGCGTCTTCGCACGGTGCCGCACAAATCCGACCGCAGACAGAGGCGAATGGGTTGGGGAGCCGGGCGGTGAGGTAGGCGAGCTCGTCCTTGCCGTCGGCGATGGCTGCCACGTACATACCGGCGTTGGTATGGACCGGGCAGGCGGCCAGACATGGGATGTTCTCGTCGTAGAACTGCAGCTTTGGTTGGAAGACGAGGTCGCCGTTCATCAGATCCGTTCCGTCTTCTGTAGCCAGCGCAGGGCGAATAGGCCTATCACCAATGGGACAAACCAAGCTCCAGAGCCGATGAGGTCAGCAACCCATCCGGGCGCAGTTGCAATCGACTGCCGGGCGAGGAGCCACGATGGGAACCAGGTGGTTGTCAATACGAGCACAATGAACACTCCAAAGGCCCACATGTACGCGCGGCCCCAAGTCATGTCCGATCCCTTGGTGATGCGAGTCTTCCTTCTGGCCATCGCTATCTCTCCACCGGTTGATCACGCCGCACCCACTTGACCAACTGGAATGGTCGCACCAGATAGGTGAGGGGGACTGTGATGATGTGAACTAGACGTGTGAACGGGAACACCACGAGGAACGCAAAGAACAGAGAAGCGTGGAACTGAAGGATGAAGGGCAGCGGCGCCACGAGCTCGGGCCTGGGATCCAACACGAATAGCGACTGGACATAGGGAACAAAGACGCTCGTTCCCCACGAGGAGCCAAACCGGTAAAGGGTTGCGATCAGGATGCCGGTGACGACCTGGGCGATCAGAAGCGCCAGCACCACGAGGTCCATCTTGGTCGTTACCGCTCGGATCTTGGCCACGGTGATCCGTCGATTGACCAGGACAACGAGGCCGAACAGCGCCCAGACCGCCAGCGCTAGACCGCTGAACTCGAGCAAATAGAGCCGGATCGGGACCTGATTCCACTTGTCCACGCCAGCCGGGATGATTAGCGCAATCAGATGGCCAAGCAGGACGAACAGGATTCCCCAGTGAAACGGCACCGAGCCCCAAAACAGCTTCTGGCTCTCCAGGAGCTGTGAAGACACCGACGAGACGGTGAACGGATGCCGAGCCCACCGATATGCGGTGCCAACGATGGCCAGCACAATCGCCACGTAGGGGAAGATCACAAAGAGGATCAGATTCCAGTTCATTCGGTACCTCCCACGGGTGCAGGCAGCTTGTCGGCTGCCTCCTCGAATGCTCGAAGAATGTGCCGGTACGGGTTGTCCCTCTCCGCCTCCTTCAGGGTCTTGCTCATCCGGGCGACGGCACCGGGGAACAGTTGAAGCAGCTGAGGGTGCGGGTTGTTGGATACGGCGAGGTATCGAGCCACCGGGTCGAGGTGGTCTGGCAACTCACCGTCACGGTCGATGCCCATCTTGTCCTGGACCCGCTTCATTTCTGCCATGAACTCACCACGCTGGTAGCTGTCGCCCCACGTGATGTAGCCGACATAGGGAGCGAAGATCGGTGCCAGGTCGAGCGTGCGGGTGTGGAGCTCCTCCCAACCTGCCAAATCGAGTTTCTCCATCTCGCCGAGGAACTTGAGCAAGCTGCGGCGCACGCCACCGGCCGGCAGGGCCTGCCATGTGGTTCGCACCTCTTCGATGCTCCCCGGTCCGGGGTAGCGCAGCGCCAGGGCGATTGCGTCGAAGATATCCATCAGGCACCCCGTTTCGGAGGAACCGAGTAGCCGAGGCCGGTCTCTCCCTTGCGTGCCAGCGGGTCGCCGTAGATAGCTTCAGCAGCCATCTCCCGGTGATAGGGCGGGAACACAAAGCGGTCGTCGATGGTGGGCAATGTGGTCAGCCGGTAGATGTCCTCGATCTCCTCGGGCGTCGTGCCCGCCGACCAAACCATATGCTTGGTGGCGTCGTCGATCTCGCCTTCGACGCTCTGGCGCCGCTTGTAGATCCGCACCGCCAGCATCTTGCGAAGGATGCCCCTGATCAATTCCTCGTTGCCTCCGGCAAACAGATTGGCCAGGTATTTGATCGGCAGCCGGGCTTTTTCGAGATTGTCAAACAGCTCGAAGTCGACCTGATCCGGCGGCAAGTCGAGGCGGTGTAGTCCCTCCTCGACGGTCGAGACCACCGGAGAAAGCGGCGGTACGTAGAACATCATCGCCATCGTGCGGAACTCGGCATGCAGCGGCAGAGCCATTCCCCAGATCTTGACGAACTGATAGACGGGTGACTTCTGGGCAGATTCGATCCAACCATCGTCCAGCCCGGATTCCTTGGCGGCGGCAATCACCTCGGGGTCGAATGGGTCAAGGATTGCATCGAGCTGACGGTCGATGAGATCTTCCTCTTGACCCTGTGCGCCCCACTCGATCAAATCGGCGTCGTACAGCAACAAACCCATGTACCGGATGCGGCCCACGCACGAGTGGGCGCAGGCCGGTGCTTGGCCGGTCTCCATGCGGGGGAAGCACAAGATGCACTTCTCGCTCTTGCCGGTTGACCAGTTGTAGTAGACCTTCTTATACGGGCACGCCGAGACGCACATTCGCCAGGCGCGACACTTGTCCTCGTCGACAAGCACGATGCCGTCCTCGCCCCGCTTGTAGATGGCACTTGAAGGGCAGGCTGCAATGCATGCCGGGTTCAGGCAGTGGTTGCAGATGCGGGGCAAGTAGTTGAATACGACCCGCTCGATCTCAGCCATTTGCGCCTGGACCTCGGAGGACACGTCCTTCCAGTTTGGGTCGTTGGCCGCGTAGATCCCCGAACCGGATAGATCATCATCCCAGTTGGGCCCCGACTTGATCTCGATCGGCTGTTCGGTAATCGCCGAGATCGGGATTGCCGTCGGCTGATCGTCACCCTCGGGCGCGGTGAAGAGGTCCTCATAGCGATATGTGAAGGGCTCGTAGTAGTCCTCCATGTCGGGCAGTGCCGGATTGTGGAACAGGTTGGCGAGGCTCTTTGGCCGCGACTGCAGCTTCAGCTGAATCCCGGTCCAGCCCGGTTCCCAGCCACCCTTGTAGTGGTCCTGGTCTTCCCACCCGGTGGGGTAACCGGTACCCGGCCGGGTCTCGACGTTGTTCCACCACATGTACTCCGCACCCTTGCGGTCCGTCCACAAGTTCTTGCACGCGACGCTGCAGGTGTGACAGCCGATGCACTTGTCGAGGTGAAAGACCATGCTCATGTGAGCTCTTACGTCCATATTCAACCTCCCCTAGTAATCCGGCTTGTCGATACGGCGGACATAGGCGAACGTGTCTCGGTTCACACCGGTAGGCCCCCAGTAATTGAAGGCATAGCTGAACTGGGCATAGCCACCGCTCATCAGGACCGG
>CBDUNF010000140.1:0-9833 GCA_965368515.1 uncultured bacterium | reverse complement strand
AACGGACCGGCCAAAGGCCGGTCCGCGGTGTCGGAGAGAAGACTCGAACTTCCACCTGCTAAAAGCAGACTAGGCCCTCAACCTAGCGCGTCTACCAATTCCGCCACTCCGACGGGCGAACCCGCCAATCATGGGCGGGTTCGTTGGCGGAGTATAGCCCCGGCAGCCGGAACTGAATCTCCGCCCCTTGTACCTACACGACCTGAACAACCTCCGGGAAGTGGCATGCCACCCAGTGACCCGGCTCCAACTCGTGGAGTGGTGGCTCTTGCACATCGCAGGTTCCGGCCTCTGCCTTGGGACAACGGGTATTGAACCGACATCCCGGCGGAGGATTCGACGGCGACGGGATGTCTCCCTCGAGAATGATCCGCTTGCGGGTCGCCTCGATCGTCGGATCCGGAATGGGTACGGCCGACAGCAATGCATGTGTGTAGGGATGCATCGGGCGGTCGTACAGCATGTCGCGATCCGTCATCTCGACAATCTTGCCGAGGTACATGACTGCAACCCGGTCGGAGATGTGTCGAACAACCGACAGGTCGTGGGCGATAAACAGATAGGTGAGTCCGAACTCGTCCTGCAAGTCCTGCATCAGGTTGAGGACCTGGGCCTGGATCGACACATCGAGCGCTGATACCGGCTCGTCAAGCACCATGAACTGCGGGTTGAGCGCAAGGGCTCGGGCCACGCCGATACGCTGCCGCTGACCGCCCGAGAACTCATGTGGATATCGGTTGGTGTGCTCGGGACTCAGACCGACGACTTCGAGCAGGTGCTTGACTCGCTCGAGTCTTTCCTCCTGTGCGCCCATATCATTGACGGTCATCGGCTCCGCGATGATGCTCGCCACAGTCATTCTCGGATTCAGAGATGCGTACGGGTCCTGAAACACGATCTGCAGTTCCCGCCGGAGCGCACGCAGATCTTCACGGCCGGCGGCGGCTACATCGACGGGAGCGTTAATCGAGCCATCTTCTGCGGCTCCCTGAAACCAAACCTCGCCGCTGGTGGGCTCGAGAAGACGGAGCACAGATCGGGCCGTCGTGGACTTGCCACAGCCGGACTCTCCAACCAGTCCGAGCGTCTCCCCTCGCTTCACCTGAAACGAGATGTCGGATACAGCTTGCACTGCACCGACCTGCTTCTTGAAGAAGACGCCACGCGAGATGGGGAATTCCTTGACGAGATGGTTTACCCGGAGGATCACATCCTCGGGAATCGAAGCTGCGCCGGTCTCACTCCCCGTGTAGGCAGTGTCGGTCATGATGAGGCTCCCACGGAGATGTGCTTCAGATCGAGTTCGTCGGAACGATGGCAAGCAACCTTCTGCCCCTCCTGGCTCTGATGGAGGATCGGGAGGGCTTCGCGGCAGATGTCGGTTGCACAGTCACAGCGCGGCCCAAACCGACATCCGCTGGGTGGATTGATCAGCGATGGCGGGGCGCCGCGGACCGAGTTGAGGCGATCTTGCTGAGTCTCGTCGAGACGGGTCATCGACCCGAGCAGACCCCATGTGTAGGGATGCTGGGGATTGTGGAAGATCTCGTCACCAGTTCCCCGCTCGACAATCGAGCCGGCATACATCACCTGGATCGAGTCGCAGAAGCCTGCCACAACACCCAGGTCGTGTGTGATCAACAAGACGGCAGTGTTGCGCTGTTCTGCGAGTTCGAGCATCAGATTCATGATCTGTGCCTGCGTCGTCACATCGAGAGCTGTGGTTGGCTCATCGGCAATCAACAGCTTGGGTTCACAAGACAGACCCATCGCGATCATGACTCGTTGCCGCATTCCGCCTGAGAACTGATGGGGGTAGTCCTCCATCACGTTCTTGGCATATGGGATCTGCACGTCGGATAGTGCGCTGATCGCGATGTCACGAGCCTCGCTCTTCGATACGTCCTGGTGCAGGAGGATCGTCTCAATCAGCTGGTCACCAACCGTGTAAACGGGGTTGAGCGCCGTCATCGGATCCTGGAAGATCATCGCGATCTCGCCGCCGCGGACTTCCTGCATTTCAGATTCGGGGAGCTTGAGCAGGTCGCGACCGTCGAAATGGATGGTCCCTGTCACAATCTCACCGGCAGGCGGTTCGATGAGCCGCATGATCGACATGGCCGTCACCGACTTGCCGCAACCGGACTCGCCGACAACACCCCGCCGCTCCCCGGCGTTCACCTTGAACGAAACGCCGTCCACTGCCTTCACAACGCCTTCTTCGGTTGAGAAGTACGTCCTGAGGTCTTCTACGTCTAGCAATGGTTCAGCCACGTCCTACTTCCGTTCAATCGTCTGTGTTGGGTCCAGGGCATCTCGAAGCCCGTCACCCATGAAATTGATAGCGAGAACCGTCGAGATCAACGCTCCGGCCGAGAACACCAGCTCCCACCAGAAACCACGAACTGCGATCCCAGCCCCGGCAGCGGCCATCCCACCCCATGTTGGGATCGGGGGGCGAACGCCGAACCCGAGGAACGAGAGCGCAGCCTCAATGATGATCGCGGTGCCAACGACGAGCGTGGTCTGCACGATGATCGGGCTGATTGCATTGGGCAGTATGTGGCGAAAGATGATGCGCCTGTCGCTTGCTCCTGCGGCTCGCGCTGCCTCGACGAATTCCTTCTCGCGAAGAGACAAGAATTCTGCACGCACAATCCGGGCGAGCGCACCCCAAACGAGGACGCCAAGCAAGACCGCGATGCCCCAGGCTCCTTGTTTCAAGAATCCGGGGAGGATCCTCAGTTCCGGAAGCACCCGACCGACGACGATGGCGACGGGCAGCAACGGGAGCCCGAGGATCAGGTCGGTGAAACGCATCAGCGACTGATCGACAATACCCGGGTAGTAGCCGGCCAAAGCACCGACGACGGTACCCAGAAGCGCGACCAGCGCACCGACGACCAAACCAACCGCAAGGCTGGCCCGGCCACCGTGGATGACGCGCGAAAGCACATCGCGTCCCAGGTCATCGGTGCCGAGCGGCAGCGAGCCACGCGGGGCAATGTTGACCAGGAGGCGTCCGCCATCGTCAGGAAGCTGGTCGGCGTAGTGGTTGATGTGCGGCACATCTACCAGACCCCAGCTTGAGATCAGAAACAGACTCGAAATCGCGGCAACCAGTGCCAGGGCGACTCCGGCGCCACGCATCTTCGACGCGAACGACCTATAGGCCAGATACGCAACGCCGATCGCAACAATGACCATGATCACCGTGGTGAGCCCGCTCATCTCAACCGGTCCGCGCCCGCAGAACGTGTCGTTCTTCTCGCACGTAAACAACGGTGCCATGAGTGCGACAAAGCCGATGAAGCTCATGTAGAAGAACGCGATGGTCGCCATTCGGTGACGGCGCAGCCGGGTCGAGAACAGGTCCCACTGGGTTATTGGCTCTGCGGAGATGCCCTCCGCGGAATCTAGAGCGAGTTCGTCACTCGGTCCCCGCTCAGTCATAGCGCACCCTCGGATCAAGGACGCCATACAAGATGTCGGCAACGATGTTCATGAGGACAACACCGGCACCGATTGCGAGTACAACAGCCATGATCGTCGGGTAGTCGACCGCGTTGATAGCGCCGATGTAGAGACGCCCGACTCCAGGCCACCCGAAGATGGACTCGGTAATGATCGCCCCACCGATCATGGTTGCGATGTCGAGCGATACGAGCGTCACGATCGGGATCATCGCGTTACGGAGCGCGTGCTTGATGATGATGGTGCGGCGGGGCAGCCCTTTGGCCTTGGCCGTCCGCAGGTAGTCACTGTGCATGACCTCGAGCATCGACGCACGCTGGAAGCGCGAGTAACCGGCCATCGAGATTGCGGCGATCGATATCGCCGGCAAGGCCAGGTGCTGGACAACGTCTCCGAGCTGTGCGAGAGATGGCAGCCCGAGGAAGCCTCTACCGAGCTCGGCGTAGCCCGAGCTGGTCATGCCGGCGACGTAGAAGATCTTCACCCCGATCCAGCGCTCGAGCTGGTACGCCAGCATCAGCTGCAGCATGACACCGATGATGAAGATCGGCGTCGAGAAAGTAATGAACGACAACATGGTGCCAAGCTGATCAAAGAACGAGTATTGCTTGATTGCCTGATATACACCGAGCGGGATTCCGATCATCAGCGCCAAAGCGAGGGCAGTGAGACCGAGACGGAAGGTGTTGCCCGCTGCGCCGAAGATGTTGTCCCAAACAGCGCCGTCGCCGCGGAACGATTCTCCCCAGTTCAAGGCGAACACGATGCGGCTCTTGATCACCCAGAAAGAGATTCCCCAGACAACGAGGATCGAAAAGGCGCGATACGTGCGCCACCAATTCGCCTCGATCTTCGCAAAGAACGTTGCGACCGTGTAGCCGACCGCAGCGAAGAAAGCCGCAAAGGCTACCCAGCTCCTCACTCCGATCTTGCCGAAGAGCACGGTCAAGCCGTCCTCGGCAGGTACATCAATTGGCCATACGAAGTTTCTCAGCCATATGAAGTACTGCTCGTACCAGGGCTTATCCAAGCCCCATTGCTCGGTCAACTGCGCAATCACGGGTTGCATTCTCGGATTCAGCTTCAGCCGATCCAGTGGTGTTCCTCCAGATAACTGGATGAGAGCAAATACCACCAAGCTCAATGCAAACAGCGTGACTATGCCGTAAACCAAGCGGCGGATGATATAAGCAAACACCCTTTTGTTGCCTCCCGCTCGGGTCCAGCGACTATACCAGGCGAGCCGCCCCGGGCGAGAGGAACCAGCGCTCTCCTGACGTTTTCTGGATCGTGCCGACTGGGGGTAGCAAGCGGGCCGAGCGCTCCACAGTGACTCGCGGAGTCAAGCCCTCACGAAACGCAGAGTAGGCGGAGATAGGTCCCCTCCCCCGGCTTCGCCAGTGGTGCTCTCCCTGGAGAGGAGGCCACAAGAGAAGCGGGCCCGCAGTTGCGGGCCCTCTTCCTGATTACTTGGTTCGTTTCGACCTTAGAGGTCTACGCGATACCACTCTTCGATGTTCCAGGTGTGAGCCGCCTGGGTCGGGTTGTGCTTGTGTCCGCCAACTTCGTCAGCCCACACTGCAGACGTCACGAGACGTGCATACAGCGGGATGATGACGACCTGGTCGGCGAGGATTTGCTCGCCTTCCTGCATCAGCGGGACAAGGACGTCCGGGTCCACAGAAGCGTTCAGCTCATCGCGGATCTCTGCGAAACGCGCAGTCTGATCATCGATGGTTACCGAGTCTTCGGTGCCCCAGCGGTAGTAGTTACCGCCGTCCGGTGGCGGTGCCTCCGGGTCGAACAAGTCGAACAGGCTGATAGCGCCGGAGAATCCTGGCGAACCGAGCCATGCCCACTCGCCAAAGTCCCACAGACCGTTATCAAGCGTCTCACCGAAGAACAGCTGAGAATCCTCGAGCTGGTTCTCGTACTCGACGCCCACATCGTTGAACATGTTCACGAACAGCTCAGAGAGCTTGACGCGAGCGTCGTTGTTCGACGTGGTCGAGAAGACGGTGTAGAGGGTGTCGACGCCGAGTTCAGCTTTCGCATCCTCGAAGTAGCCCATCGGCGTCTCGATGTTGTAGTCGTACTGAGCCCAAGCGCTCGTCGAGATGGTCGGTGTGACCGGCTCGAGGAACGATGTCAGCGGCTCAACCTGACCAGCAAGAATCTCATCAACGATGAGGTCCTTGTTGATCGCATGGGCAACGCCCTTGCGATAATTCAGGTTCTCGTTTGCTGAGTTCTCGTTGCGGTCAAGACGACCGGGGCCGAACTGGAAGTTCAAGTGCTCCCAAACCGGACCGGAGAGAACCTCGACGATTGCACCTTCGGCCTCGAGAGCCTGAAGTGCTTCGATCGTCTCGGATGCTGGCGGAGGCTGAATGACGTCGACTTCACGGCCCTTGAAGGCTGTGATGATCGACTCAGTCTCCGGGATGAACCGGAAAACGACGCTGTCGAGGAACGGAAGCTGCTGACCGGTTTCGGCATCAGTCTTCCAGTAGTTGTCGTTGCGGACTACGCGAATGAACTCACCCTTTTGCCAGGTGTCGAACACGAACCCACCAGCCGAAGGCCACATGGTCTCGTTCCAGTCAGTCGTGAAGTCGGTGCCCTCAACCGCATGCTTCGGGATGATCGATCCGAAGATCAATTCATACTGAGCAGTCGGCTGCGCAAGGGTATACGAGAACGTCTTCGCCCCCACCTCGGTGGAGATGATGTCCTCGTAGACGGTCTTGTCGACAGGGAGTTCCGGATCGGTGATGATCTCATAGGTGAACTGATAGTCGTCACCGCTGACAGGCGTTCCGTCGGACCAGATTGCCTCATCACGGATTTGGTAGTTAACAGTCATTGTGCCGTCGTCATTGACGTTAACGCCACCGTTGCTGGTCGTCGGCAGCTCAGTCACTAGCTCAGGGATGAGCTCGAGAGTGAAGCCGTCGATTTCCTGCGTGCCAGCCCAGTAGGACTGACCGATGAGCGAAACGATGGCGTTGTCGCCACCGGGTACGGCCCAGTTCAGTGTCGGGGGCTCCTGATCATCAGCAACGACGACCTCGCCACCGTACTGCTTGCCGGGATCGGCTTCAGTAGTGGTGGTGGTCTCTTCTACCATTGCTTCAGTCGTAGTTGGAGCTTCTGTTGTTTCTGCTGCTTCTGTTGTGGGTGCAGCTGTGGTCTCTTCGCCGCCATCATCAGAATCGCCGCATGCAGCAGCGATCATTGCGAAAGCGAGGAGAACAGCCAACCACAACACCTTGCGGCTACGCCACAATCGATTCAAGGTGTTGCCTCCTTGGTATTCCGTGGTAGGGAAACTGATGATCTCAGCGTTTTAGCGCCAGAGCCACGTAAGCGTGACAGTGGTTACCGCAAACACGGCAGATACAGCAACCGTGATCCTGTCGAGATTTCTCTCAACAACATTGGATCCCGAAAAGCCTCCACTCATGCCACCGCCGAACATGTCAGATACGCCCCCACCCCGACCCGCATGAAGCAGGATCAGAAATATGAGGCCTAGCGACACGAGCGCGTGAAGCGCCGCTACGACTGATGCCAAGAGTCTCCCTTTCTCACACGGACCCGCACACACGGGCCCATCAGCCGCGCAGTATGGAGCCTTCGGGCGCGAAGATCAAGTTTCAACCAGCCAACTTATGGCAATTGGTTGTGAGCGGCGATCAACCAGCTTGCTTTGCGACCGCCTCGGCCGCGGCCGCGGCGGCTTCGGCGTCACCGAGGTAGCGGCTGCTTAGCGGCTGCAGATTCTCGTCGAGTTCGTACAGCAGCGGGATCCCCGTAGGGATATTGAGGCCCGTGATCTCCTCGTCCGAGACACCGTCGAGGTGCTTGACCAGGGCGCGCAGACTGTTGCCGTGGGCGGCGACTATCACCTGTTTGCCGGCGCGCAGGTCCGGAACGATCGCATCGTGCCAGTACGGGAGCATGCGGTCGACGACATCCTCGAGACACTCGGTAGCCGGGAGAAGATCAGGTGGCATCCAGGAGTAGCGCGGGTCATTCCCCGGATGCCGCTCGTCCATCGGGTCGAGCGCCGGCGGCGGCGTCGAGTACGAGCGACGCCAGATGTGGACCTGCTCCTTGCCATGCTGGTCAGAGGTCTCCTTCTTGTTGAGACCCTGCAGCGCCCCGTAGTGACGCTCGTTGAGACGCCAATGCTTCACAACCGGGATCCACACCTGATCCATCTCGACCAGCGCGATGTGCAGTGTGTTGATCGCACGCTCCAGCAGCGACGTGTGCGCGACGTCGAAGTGGAAGCCTTCTTCCTTCATGACCTGCCCAGCAGCCTTGGCCTCAGCCTCACCCTTCTCCGACAGCGATACATCGGTCCATCCGGTGAAGATGTTTTCGAGATTCCAGGTCGATTGGCCGTGACGAAGCAATACGAGTTTTGCCATCAGAAGACTCCTAGTCGTGATACTCAAAAACTAGCGCGAGATCGTCTACAGATCGATTCTCCGCCAGTGTTCGATGTTCCAGGTATGGCTCGCCTGCGAGGGGTTCATCTCGTACCCGCTGAGCTTGTCCGCCCACACGGCTCCTACAACTGTCCGAGCACCTACCGGCACAATCACAGCGTTCTCGGCAAGGATTTGCTCTGCCGCCCGGGCGAGAGTGACGAGCTCCTCCGGATCGACGGTCTCCCGAGCGATCGCGAGAATGTCCGCATAGCGGTCGACCGCGTCGTCGCTAACCGAGGAGTCGGGGGTACCCCAGCGGTAGTAGTTACCACCGTCCGGGGGCGGCTGTGCGGGGTCGAAGAGATCCAACAAGCCGACGAAACCCGAAGCTCCCGGTTCCGCAACCCACGCCCACCAACCAACGTCCCAGGTTCCTCTGTCGAGCGTCTCACCGAAGTACAGCTGCGAGTCCTCCAACTGCAACTCGACCTCAATGCCCACGGCACCAAGAACCGTCTTGAGATTGTCGGCGATGCGCGGTCTTTCATCTGCATTGCTCGTAGTCGAGAAGATCATCACCGGTGGGTTTGCTTCGCAGTCCCGACCCGCCTCGTCACACGCCTGTGCAAGCAGCTCTCTGGCCTTCACCAGATCCTGTCCATACTGATCCCACGGTCCCTCGCTCGTCCACGGACTCAGCATGGAACCAATCGGGATCCAACCGACGAGATGCGCAAGCGCTTCGCTATCGATGGCATACCCGATCGCTTGTCGAAACGCTGTGTGTTGGTTGAACGAATCGGCGTTGCGGTTATCCGGACCGAACTGGAAGTTGAGATGCTCCCAGACGGGCCCGGCCTTCACCTGGACCTCAGCACCGGCCGACTCGAGCTCTTGGAGTCTTCCGACTGTGTCGGGCGCCGGAGGCGGCTGAATCACATCTAGCTCGCGCTGCGTAAAGGAATAGACGAGTGAGTCGGTCTCGGGGATGAAGCGGAATTCCACCGCATCCAGATAAGGCAGCTGAATGCCACTCTCCTGATCGAACTTCCAGTAGTGGTTGTTCCGACTCAGCCGTATGTATTCGCCACGCTGCCACTCTTCGAATACGAACGGCCCGGCGGCGGGCCACATTTGGTCGTTCCAATCGGCGAGAAAATCCGAGTCGTCGACAGCATGCTTCGGAATGACGACAGGAAACATCGTCTCGTACATCGCAGATGGCGCAGCGAGGGTGAACGCGAAGGTCTTCTCGTCTGCCTCGGTTGAGACGACATCGAACCAGTAGTCGATGTCTTCGTCGCGCCGATTCAGCATCACATCAAGGGTGAACTCGAAGTCACTCCCGCTAATCGGTATCCCGTCGCTCCAGGTCGCTTCGTCGCGGATCTGGTAGCGGACCGTCATCGTCCCGTCGTCGTTGACGGTGACTCCCCCGTTGCCTACGGAGGGCAGCTCGGTTAGCAACTCCGGTATCAACTCGAGCGTGGTTCCATCTATATCGTATGCGCCCGCCAGGTGGGCCTGTCCAATGATCGACGTGATGAAATGGTCGCCGTCGACTGCATACGGATTGAGCGTGATCGGCTCCTGGTCGTCACCGATTACGACGGAGCCCCCGACGGCATAGGTCGGAGCCGCCGTCGTCGATGTGGTGGACTCGGTGGTGGTCGTCGCTTCCGTCGTTGTGGGGGCTTCGGTGGCGGTGGACGTGACGCGCGCGGTGGTCGCCGCCGGTTCTTCGGTGTCCCCTCCACATGAACCGGCCACGATTGCGACTGCACAGAGCGCAGCAAAGATGCGTCGCATAGGCCTCCATTCGACCCTCAGAGCATACCCGGCATCCCACGTCGCAAATGAGGGAACTGGATGCGGCGCCGGCTAGGCAGCTACGTCCACAAGCATCCGACGATGGTG
>CBDUNF010000139.1:0-9998 GCA_965368515.1 uncultured bacterium | reverse complement strand
GTGGTAGCGCCAAGCCCCCTGCACCTCGACAATCGGCCCACGAACCCGGTACCCACCTGGAGCATCGAGGCCCACAGCCAGTGCTTGCGGAATGCGAACCGCGACCCCGATGTTCCCGCCGGTTAGAACGCCACCGTCCAGGACGGGATCGAGGGCATAGCTATCACCATTGAGCTGTGACCACATCGACCCGTCGTTACGAAACCCGAAGTCGCCGATCAGCTCGCCGACGACCACAACCGGGCCTTGGTTCGCGTGGCCGTCGTTGACCAGATCCGCTACATCGACCACGTTGAACTCGTCGGCCAGGGCAGGTGACGCTCCGAGCGCGAGAAGCGCGGCGACCAGGACAACGACGCGTCTCACTTGCCCCTCCACGTCGAGTAGATGAATCCAAAGAGAGCGAAGACTGCGACAAACTCGAGCCGCCCCAGCCACATCTGTGCAATGTAGGTGATCTTGAGCAGGACCGGCATCGTCGGGTCGGTGATGCCGACCGACAGACCAACGTTTGCTCCAGCGGATATCGACTCGAAAAAGGCTTCGCCTAGTCCATACCCATAAGTGAGGGCTACACCCCCGCCAAACAGGTAGAGAGCCACATACAGAAGTGAGACCGTCATTGCAGCCTGGGACAGTTCCGGAGTGAGACGGGTCTTGCCGTTCTGGTGATACGACCTGGATACCAATGCACCCTCGGGAACGAGCATCTGCTTGATCTGAATCACAATCGAGCGAACAGTGATCCCGATCCGCAGCGACTTGACCCCGCCCGCCGTCGAGGAACCCATGCCGCCGAGCGACATCGCAATTGCCATGCCGACGAACGCCAGACCGGACCAGGCAGCCAGCTCGGGCACCGCCACAGTGGCAAAGCCGGTACCGGTGTGCGCCGACAGCAGCTGGAAGAACCCGAACCGAGTCAGACCCACAGCCTCGGTAAACGCCCCCGTTGCGGCGAGACCGACAATCGTGATTGCCAGCGTTGCTGCAAACGTTGTCAACATCGTCCTGGTCTCGAGGTTCAACATCACGGACGAGTAGCGCCTCTTCCACAGGGCGTAGTGGACACCAAACGACATCGCCCCGGCGACCATCAGTACCGCGGTGCTGAACTCGAAGATGGCTGAGTGGTAGTAACCGAGGTTGGTCGACTGCGCCGCAAAACCTCCGGTGTCAAAAGCCGCAAAGAACACCATCAAACCGTGGAACAGTGACCGGTCGAATTCGAACCCGAGAACAACCCAGGCAATCGTTGTCAAAACGGTGACGCCGACGACTAGGTGCACCAATGCGGCAGCCCAGATGAATCGGGCTGTCGACCGCACCGACGGCAGGATTCGCTCATCGCGCGCCTCGCCAAGATAGAGCGTGACAACTCCGCCGCCCGCAAATATCGACAGTGCGGCAATGATGATTCCCTGCCCTCCGATGAAGTGGAGCAGATGCCGCCAGAAGTTCAGCGAGGACGCCAGATGGTCAAGGTCTTGCACCAGCGCCAGACCCGTCGTGGACAGCCCGGACATGGCATCAAACAGCGCATCGAGAACGTTGGCGTAGTGACCTGAGAGAGCCAGCGGGATCGCGGCAAACGCAGGGACCAGTAGCCAGGCAATCGCCACGACGACCATGCCATGTGACCAGTCCAGCCGCTGGTTGGATACGACGATCCGCTCCCCCACAGCTCCCATCGCCAGGAACACGCCGATCATCAGGACAAACGAAGAAGCCGGTGCCCATTCGCGTCCGATCACGGCCCAGAGCAGTGGGACCACTCCGGCGACACCAACGAGCGTGGAGATCTTGCCGAGGTTGTAGCCAACGACGCGATAGTCCTCAGCTGTCGGCTTGATCAACAAGTCACACCACCGAAACAGCTACCGCGGCGATCACGATGGCCACGACCACGAGGACGACAACGATCAGCACTTCCAGCCCCATCGCCTGTAACCCACCTCGAGCGTCATCCGCCCAGGTTGAGGCGCGGCGCCGCATCCGCCCCGTCATTGCTCCAACTCCGGTGATTCGAATGCGGCAGCAAAATCCCGCTCGGACTCGATGGGAACGACACCGAGCACCTTGTCCCCCGCTCGCAGCACGGTTGTCGGCCCCGGAACTGAAGCGCGACCCCCGCGGATCAGGGTGATGAGCAACGACGGGCGTGGCAATCGCAGCTCGGTGATCAACGTCTCCGGATAGTCGTCGGGAAGGATCCGTTCGACGAGACTGACATCTCCGCCCTCGATGACCGCCAGCCGGCTGAGATCCACCAACTCCACCTCGCGGGAGATGACCTGGGCGATCAGGCTGGTGACGCCGACAACAGGGACTCCGAGCGCCTCGAACGTCGGCTCATTCAGTGGGTTGTTGAGCCGCGCCAGTACATTCTTCGCACCAAGCGTTCTGGCAAGCTCGCAGGCGACGAGGTTGTCCTCGTCACGACCCGTGACCGCGACCGCCCAATCGACCCGATCAATGTCCGCCGCCTGCAATAGCTCTACGTCGGAACCGTCGCCGTGGAAGACCATGAAGTTGACATCCTCGATCAGATTCTTGGCTCGATCTGCGCTTGCTTCGATCAGCGATACAACATGGCCCGCCCGATCCAAGACCTGCCCAAGACTGGAGCCGACCTTGCCGCCCCCAATTACCAAGATCCTCACAGTTCGTCCGCCTTGCAGTAGCGGCTGATCTTGCGCCGGATCCCCTCGATCCCCGCCGCAATGACAACATCGTCCTCCTCGAGCACCATCTTCGGTGCAGCCACCATGACTTCCATGCCGCGCCGGACCGCGGCAACTCGCAGCTTCCCGTTGATCTCGAGCTCGCCGACCGTCATCCCGTCCGCATCAGCCGCCATCACCATTTCGATCAGCTCCACTCCGCTCCCTAGAAACGAAAGGTGGCTCTGGAACTCGTCATCGAGAAGCTGCTCACGGATTGCTCGCGACGTCAGCTTCCCAGCCGTGACGTGTCGGACGTTGAGGGCGCGGTAGGCGTTGGTCCGACGAGGATCATCGAGGCGGGCAACGGTCTTGGGAACGCCGAACACCTGGGTGGCAACCTGCACCGCCATGAGATTGACATTGTCATCGCTGGTGACAGCCGCAAACGCATCGGCAAACTCGATGCCGGCCTCGCGCAACACCTGGATGTCGTAGGCAGTGCCTTCGTGCGTGGTTCCGTTGAAGGCGCTCCCCAACCGACGGAACGCCGCGGCGGCCAGATCGACCACGGAGACATCGTGGCCCGAATCCGAAAGGCTGAGGGCCAGGTCGCTGCCGACCCGACCACAACCGGCAAGCACCACTCGCACACCAACTCCTTCCACGCCATTCCGACCTCAGAGTAATCGGGCCATCTGCCACCCAGATAAACACTCCCCCGAGATCGCTAACATCGCTTCTCGTGCGAATCTCCCGTTTCTCCCTCATGTTGTTTGCGCTCGCTCTGCTGGCTGCTGCCTGCAGCGGCGCCGACGACGGTGCCGCCGAAACCACGACAACCGCAGCGCCACCTGCATCGACAAGTTCGACCACAACGACCGCGGCGGCGACCACAACAGAAACACCGCCCGAAGCGATCTCACTTGACTTCGCGATGCCGGATGGCTTCGCAGAACCCCTGAACGCGTTCTACTCATGGCTCGCCGACGATCGCAACGAGAGGCCCGAAGCGCCGGAGGGACTATTGGCCCACGTTGCCTCGGCCGAGCGCTTCGCCGCCGGCGAGGTTGGAACCGTTACATCAGCCGAATTGACCAACGGCGACAGCGTTGCCGTTGCCCGAGTCGATCGCGACGTAGTTCTCCTCGTCGAAGATGGTTCGGGTTGGCGCATTGTCGGCGCTGCGCTCGATGGCTTGACACCATGGCTCGGAGAAGAGCCGCGCATGGTTCTGGTGCTGGGTTCCGATGCCCGCGTCGGGCAGAACCAGCAGCGCTATCGCGCCGACAGCGTGCACATCCTCACGGTGGTTCCGGATACTGCCGCAGGGGCAATCGTCGGATTCCCTCGGGATGCCTATACCGAAGGACCCATCAGAGGGTTCGACAAGCTGACCCATCACATGGCGAGCGCCGGCCCGGAAGTGATGCTCGAGGTCGTGACCAACCTCACCGACCTTCCGATCGAGGGCTACTTTGTCACCGGCTTCCTCGGCTTCGACACGCTCATCACCGAATTGGGTGGGTTGTCGATCGACCTTCCTTCCATCATGAGGAGTGGCAACAACTGGGCTAACTTCCCGGCTGGTCCGCAGAACCTGACACCAAACCGGGCACTACAACTCGCCCGTATTCGCAAAGGTCTCGCCGGTGGCGATTTCACCCGATCACTCAATCAAGGTCGGATCATGCAGGCGGCAATGGATATGGTGCAGATCCCCGGCATCGACCTGCTTCCCGAGTGGATTCGAATCCTGCTCGACAGCACCTGGACCGATCTCTCCACAGAGGACGTCCTCACATTGGGTGCATCGGCGTACTTCATGGAATCCACTGCCCTGACCAACATCGTCCTCCCCGGCACGGTCGGCACGACGAGCGGTGGTGCCAGCGTCGTGTTCCTCGACGACTCGGCCGAAGACATCTACCGAGATCTCGAGGACGGCCTTCTCGATCCCGCAGACGACGAGTGAGCACGGCAAACCGCAAGGAGATCATTCGCCGCTACCGGGAGTCCCGCCGGAGGATCCGGCGACCGAGATCGCGGACGATCTCGCTGTGCTCCTCGACCTGTGGCGCGACAAACTCGGCGTCACCGACAATCTCGTTTACTGACCTGACGTCGGCAGCCGGCGGTGGATGTCAGGTGTCGTCGCGGAGCGCCATGTGAGTGTCCCCCGGGAATTCGGCGGTCACTATGTATGCGGTGTTCTCGCCGATGTTCACGCCGTGATCGGCGATTCTCTCGAGAAAGCGGCCGATTCGCGTCAATGCAATGCCGGCCTCTAGACCGATCTCTTCGCGCTCTCTGCCGATCTCCTGGTAGAACGCAGCAACCAATTCGTCGACGACGTCGTCTTCCTTGTCGAGCCCCTCGCCGGCGACCGCATCCATCTCTCCCAGCACCGTGACCGAGCGAGCAAACAGGTCACAGCTCGCCCCGACCAGCTGATCGAGCAGGCTGCGTAGGTGCGGAGAGTCCGGGAACCCATGGACGCGATCCAAGGTATTGACCAGATTCACGACAAGATCTCCCGACCGCTCAATCTCGTACAGAATCCGGGTTGTAGACACCAGAAATCGCAGGTCTTTGGCCACGGGCTGCTGCCGAGCGAGCGTCTCAAACGTCAGCCGCTCCAACTCGGCATACCGTTGGTTTACTTCCTCATCGGCGGCCACCACGTCAGGGATGAGATCCAGCCGGTTCTCCACCATGGCGATTCCGGCTCGTCTGGCATTGTCCACGACCAACGAGCCCATCTCGACCATGCCGCTCTTGATCTCTTCGAGCGTCTCGGTGAAATGATGCCGCGTTTCGTCGTGCGGCTCGTGAACGACGCCGGTTGAATCGGTGCTATCGGTACTCTGAGGGTGCATTGTCATACTCCTAGCCGAAACGCCCGGTGATGTAGTCCTCGGTGGCCTTCTCCGTTGGATTTGTGAAGATCAAGCCCGTTTCGTCGAACTCAACAAGGTGGCCGGTTCGCTGGCCTTTCTCGTTCAAGGATACGTTGAAGAAGGCGGTCCTGTCACTGACCCGAGCCGCTTGCTGCATGTTGTGCGTGACGATGATGATCGTGTATTCGCTCTTCAGTTCGTGCATCAACTCCTCGATGCGAAGCGTCGCGATCGGGTCGAGCGCTGAGGCCGGTTCATCCATGAGAAGGACGTCGGGGCTAGTGGCTATCGCCCGTGCGATACAAAGTCTCTGCTGCTGGCCACCAGACAGGGCGAATGCGGATCGGTCGAGGATGTCCTTGACTTCATCCCACAACGCGGCGCGTTCGAGCGACCCCTCCACCAACTCGTCCATGTTTCCCTTGAAGCCTGCGATCCGTGGCCCAAACGCGATGTTGTCGTAGATCGACTTGGGAAACGGGTTCGGCTTCTGAAACACCATTCCGATGTGACGTCGCACCTGGACCGGATCGACATCGCTGCCGTATAGGTCGACCCCGTGATAGCGAATCGATCCACCCACACGAGCGGTTTCGATCAGATCGTTCATGCGATTGAAGCAGCGCAGGACCGTGGACTTGCCACACCCCGAGGGTCCAATGAAGGCTGTGATCTCATGTTCCTTCACTGCAATGTTGACATCCTTGACCGCATGGAAGTCGCCATAGAAGACATTGAGGTCGGACACGTCGAAGACGGACGACGCGACTTGCGCAGACTGTCCGTCTGCGGTCTGGTTATCGGTCTCCGCCGGGGGGACGGTGCGATTCATCGGCACGCTCACTTTCTCGATGCCCGGTCTCTGATGAAGATGGCAGCTCCGTTGACTAGAAGCAGCATCACTAGAAGAACCACGATGCCAGCAGCGGTGATAGCAACGAACTCCTTCTGCGGCTGACGGGCCCAGTTGAAAACCACGATGGGAAGTGCGGTGTAGTCACCCTCGGTGACCTTGGTGACCAGGCCAGTTCCGGCGGGAGCGGAGAAGAAGTTGGAAAGCACCGCTCCGGCGAGAAGCAGTGGAGCCGACTCACCGAATGCTCGAGCCACCGTCAATACGGATCCGGTCATGATCGCCGGTAGTGCCACCGGCAGCACCTGGTACCTGGTGGTCTCCCACTTGGTAGCCCCCACCCCGTAGGAAGCCTGCCGCAAAGCCTCGGGAACGGCACGTAGGGCCTCTGATGCCGTGATCATCATGATCGGCAACACAAGAACCGCAAGCGTCAAGCCACCGCTGATCAGCGTCCGCCCGTTCGTAACCCCCGAGAGCAGCTGAACGAAAACAGAGAAGCCAAGTAGTCCGTAAACAATGGAAGGGACGCCCGCAAGGTTGCGCATGTTGGCGACGATGAACCGCGTGGTACGAGTATCCGGCGCGTACTCCTCCAGATAGATCGCAGCGCCGATCCCAAGGGGGAACGAGACCACCACCACAAAGACCATGAGCATGACGGACCCGAAGATGCCCTGCGAAAGACCGGCCTTTGCCGGATCGGGAGACAGCGGAGAGGTCACAAAGTCCAGACCACGATCCGCAAACACCGACCAGCCCTTTATGAGCATGTCTCCCAACAAGGTGGCGAGAATCCCCAGCGACACAAAAACCGTCAGAAGCAACGAGAAGGCAACCAGCGCGCCGACGACATCAGTCTTCTTGCCCGAGATCGAGGCGGTTACAAGTTCTGTCGTTGTCGGGGTCTTGAAGCGAGTCGTCATGATCAGTACCTCTGCCGGAATCGCTTGACGAACCGTTCGCTAGCGAGGTTGAGCCCAAGCGTCATGATGAACAGCAGCATCCCGACGAAGAACAAGCTGTCGAACGTCCCGGCCTCGCCAACGACCTGATCCGATCCGATGGCGAGAGAAGCCATCGCTCCGGTCATGGTCTGGCCGCCATTGAGCGGGTTGATCTGTAGCAACGATCCTCCCGTGGCGCCGGCGGCGATCGCGACGACCATCGTCTCTCCGATAGCGCGTGACAGGCCCAGGATCAGCGAAGCCACGATTCCGGACAGTGCTGCGGGAAAGACGACGCTCAGACTCGTGCGCCACTTCTGCGCACCCAGCCCGTATGCCGCCTCGCGCATGGCGGCCGGCACCGCTCGCATCGCATCTTCAGAAACCGAAGCAACCAGCGGAACAATCAGGATGCCGACACCGATACCGGCTGCCATCAGGTTGGACTGCTGCGTACCGGGAAACAGGGTGGAGAGGACGTTGGGGGTGATGAACTTGAGGGCAAAGAACCCCAGGACAACCGACGGGATACCGGCCAGGAGCTCGATTACCGGTTTGAGGATTCGCCGAGCGCGCGGGCTGGCGTATTCCGACAGGTACATCGAAGCGCCCAAACCGAGTGGCGTTGCCACAATCATCGCGATGACGCTCACCACGATCGTATGCCAGGTGATAGTGCGGAGATCGAAGCGGCCACGGCGGGGGAACCAGCCGTCGGCCCAGAGCTGAGACAGATCGATCTCGATCAGAAACCCGATGGCCTTGCCGATCAGCGAAAACACGATGGCTGCGCTGATGACGACCGAGAACGCCGCGGCGAGCAGAAAGGTGGTGCGCACCCGTCGCTCGCGGCGGCGGCGTTTCGGATCTCCTGACAGGTCGAGAGAGGCGGTCGTCACGGGCAGCACCCTAGATAGAGCGATATCGCGTGGTGGTGGAGGAGGGTCGCTCGAGATGAGGGAGGAGCCCCATCTCGACCGACTGCTGTGAATGCCATGTCGAGTGTCTCTCTACTTGCTGGCGTTCCACGCATCACGCGTTGCCTGGATCTCGGCGGCGGGAAGATCGACGTAGCCGGCAGCGGCGACCGAGGCGAGACCTTCATCTGACAGGTAGTAGTCGACGAAGTCGGCGAGCGCCTGATCGGTTGCAGCTAGATCGGTGTTGACGTAGATGTAGAGAGCACGAGACAGCGGATAGGTGCCGTCGGCGATGCTGCTATCCGATGGCGTCACGCAACCGGCACCGCCATCGATGTCAATGGCCCTGAGCGTGTCGGCGTTCTCGACGTAGAAGGCGTACCCAACCCAACCAAGGGAGGTGGGGTTGCCGGCGATATTCTCAACGATGACGTTGTCGTTGGCCGATGCCTGGTAGTCGGCTCGAGCCGCAGCATCCTGACCCCGCTCTTCGGCTGGGCCCTCAATCACGAACTCAACGAAAGTGTCATAGGTGCCGGACTCTTCGCCGGGAGCGGTGATCACCAATGGTGCGTCAGGGTAGGGAGCGTGGCTACCGCCGAGTTCGGCTCCGAGTGCGCTGGCGTCGCTCCAGTTGCTGAAGCCCTCGGACTCAGGGCCGATCAGGGCGTACATGTCGGCAAAGTCCAGGCAGGCAACTGCGTTGTTCTCTGGTGATGTCATCACCGTGAGCCCATCAAAGGCCACCTTGAGTTCGACGTAGTTGACGCCGGCCTCTGCACAGCTGGCCGCTTCCGAATCCTTGATCGGGCGGGAAGCGTCGGAGACCTCAGTTTCACCGGCACAGAAACGCTTGAAGCCATCTCCGGTGCCGGGCCCCTCCACGGTCACACCGATCGCAGGATTGGCAGCGTTGAACGCCTCGCCAACGCGGGCGCTGATCGGCTCCACGGTCGATGATCCGGAGATCGTAATGGTCGAGGAGTCACCACCTGCACCGTCACCCGTGGCATCGTCATCGCCACCCCCACACGCTGCGGCGACCAGAGCGAGCAGAACAAGCAACGTGGCATACATACGTTTCGAAGAAGTCATCCAAGGTTTCCTTCTCTTGGGAGGCGTCGCAGACCCCGTGTTCTCGTGCATCGATGAGAAAGATAACGACACGACCTGAAACCAGAACGACCTGAAGATGAACCCAAGATGAATCTTTGCTGATGGTCGCCGGGCGTCCGCTGGGACCTATAGTCGAGCCGGTGACGGCGCTCTCGTACCTGCTTCTCGTGATATCGGTCGGCCTCCTTCTCGCTCTCCTCTACTCGTGGAGACATATTGCGAGACTGACCGACAACTCGAAGCACCATTCCGCCACCAACTCTCCGGGGTTGGATCTGCCCAATATCACACAGGATGCGGCAGCCTCGATTCGATCCGCGGCACAACTAGCCCCGTTGGGGATCGTCATTCAGTCCGCTTCTGGCGAACGGGTATTCGAAAACGATGCCGCCGCTGCTTACACAACGTCCACCGCCGACGATGCCTTCATCAGACTGCGGCTGCGCAACCTGATCGCAGAATCACGGGAGCGGGGCGACTCCGTCGAAAGGCGAATCGAAATTCACGGGCCGTCACCGCGCATGTTGGCGATCAAGGTGTCCCCTCTGCTCGCAGGTGAAGAGCGGGTCGGTACGGTCGCTTTCATCGAAGACCAGACC
>CBDUNF010000138.1:0-10032 GCA_965368515.1 uncultured bacterium | reverse complement strand
TTGCTCTGGGGTCATGGCTCCAACTTCGTGAAGTAGTCGCGGACAATGTTCTGTAGGTCGCTCGGAACGGAGAGACGGTCAAGGGCTTCGAGAGCCTGACGGGCGTACTCGGCGTGCCGTTCGAGGTAGGGAGCTGTCGCCAGGTTGCGCAGACCGAACCCTTCAGTTTCACCGAGAACCTCGCCGGGATCGGATCCCTCGAGATCGACACGCACCTCGTCGCCCAGGTCGAACTCGAGGGGGTCAAACACATCGCTGCGCCCGGGCGTGGCTGCGGGATCGTTGTCGCCAACCCCGGAACCGACAGTTCCGGAGCCCACACCACCTTGCGACGTGGTGCCCGATCCGCCGCTGATCTGACCCTGAGCCGCACCAGCGCCCTGCCCCTGCCCTTGACCCTGCCCCTGGCCCTGTCCCTGCCCCTGTCCCTGTCCTTGTGCGGCGTCGAGCCGGCTCCGGGCGGCCGCCAGGGCTGCCTCGGCGGCTGCTGCTGACTCGCCGGTGGCAAGTTGATCCGATGTCTCGCTGGCGGCCGCCGCAGCAGCATCGAGATGTGCTTGCGGATCCCCACCCTCCCGCAGCGCGTCGGCCGCCATTGCCAGCTGTTCGGCAAGCCTGGCATCTGCTTCGGCCACGGCGGCGAGGTCGTCAAGACGATCGGCGAGTTCGTCGGCGGCCGCACCGGCGACCGGCTGTCCCGCAAGTGCCTGGAGCTGCTCGGCCAGGGCGCCCCCGGCAGCGAGCGGTTCGCTATCGATCTCCCGTTGTAGCGCGGCCATGGCCGTCCGTCGCGCCAGCAATGCCGGGTCGGCCAACTCAGCCATGGTGTTGATTCCGGAGCCAAGCTCCGTGATCGCCTCTTCAAGGCTCTGGGCCTCTCGCAGCTGTTCGATGAGAACTTCCATCTCATCCCGAACCTCAGGCGCAAGCTCCCCTATCTGCTCCTCGAGAGCTTCGATCTCACCATCGATCAGTGCGGTTTCGATGCGACGCTGGTCCACGACGGCGTCGGCCGGAGCGGGCACGACGGCGAGCACAACCGCTGCGGCGAGACCAAGACCCAAGAGCGACAGGACGGCCCGATTGGGCAGAACGCGCTCGAACCCGGAGATGGGTCGGTTCGTCGCCCACTTCCCCGCGTCCTCTATCTGAAGTCTCTCTGCTCTGGTCAGGTCCGCTCGATCACTCAATTCGAGGGCAGTTGAGACCCGATCAAGGCCGCCCATCCTGTCATCAACCTCAATCGCACCCCGGCTGGCGGTTGGCCGCACGAACGCGGACCAAACGGCCGCAGCCACCACGCCGCCGATGATTGCTATGACCGCCGCAGGCTCTACCCAGGATGCAGGAACTTGCCGGGCGACACCGATCGCACCAGCGGCCACAAACGCAATCACCGCCGCAACTGCAACCGTGCGATGCACCGTCGCGATGAGGAGCAAACGACGGCGTGCAAGGTCAATTAGCTGTTGAATCGAATCAGGCAGGGGCATCGCCGGCCACCTTTCTCCGCCGTTTCCTACGCCGCACTCGGAGCGGAACCGCGGCCGGAACTGTGACCCGCCGCGCTGCGTTCCACAGCACGAGGCCGGTGACGATCGCGGACGCAAGCAGCGAGCGCACCCACAGCGACCCGCGGTTAGTGGAGCGAACTCCCGCCCCCGGCGCACCAGCATCGATCACGGCAGGGAATGGTCCGTCAAAGAAGATCTCCTCTCCGAACCGGTTGTCCGATCCCCATTGGCGATGGCTGAGCAAAGAATCAACTGCATCGAAAGGGGTCGCCAGGGCCACGAACTCATTCGTCTGCACAAGCGGCTCATCGACGGCCGAAACAAGGGCAACATACGGATTGAGCCAGACGCTGTAGAGCTCGCGACCGTTCGGACCCCACGTGTCTCGATCAGATGGCGCAAAGAAGACGATCTCTGCGATGAGTAGCAACCCGGTCCCTGCGACAAGGGCAAAGGCCAGCAGGTAGGAACCCGCCACAGCACCCCGGGTCGACTTTGCCCGGGCCGACACCCATACCGATAGGCTCCCCACGAGTACCGACGTCACGCCGATGACCGCTACCGCCGCAAAAACATCCATGACGTCCACGCCGCCAAACAGCATCGGGACCAGCATGATCGGGGCAACCGCGACGAGCAGAAGCAGTTGGTAGGCAAGCGATGAACCAAGCTTGCCGAGCACTATCTGGCTTGGCTTCAACTGGCTCACCTGGAGCAGCGGAAGAGTCAACCGTTCGCGTTCGCCCACGATCGACAGCGAAGCCACGCCGGGGACAACGAGCAGCATCGCCGACAGCAGCAGCAAGCTGACCATCTCAAACATGCTTCGGCCGAGCGAGGAACTGATCAGCAGCGGGGAAATCCCGCCAAAGAAGCCATTGCTGGAGGCCCAGGCCCGCGCCGCCAGATAGATCAGATACCCGACACCGGTCACCAGGACAATCCATGTCGTCACGAAGACGCCGCCCCGACTGCGTCGGAAACGCTCCCTGAGCTCGCGCACAGTGACAGGATTAGCGTTCATTCTGCGCCCCCCTCGGTTAGCTCGAGGAACAGTTCTTCGAGACCCGCGGAATCAACACGCCAATCCCACACCGAGATATCGCTGTTGACTACCAGCTTCAGCAGCTCGGCGAGCCGGTCGGCATCGTCACCAACACTGAAGCGGAGGTGATCATGCCCGACCTGGAGCTCGGCGACATCGGACTGAGTACGGAGGAGGTCCTCAGCGGCGATGAGCTGCTCGGGAGGGGTCCGCATGGTGACGCGACGATGCCCGATCAGAGCAGACCGAATCTCATCAATTGAGCCTTGCGCCTTGACCACACCGTGATCCACGATCGCCATGTGTGAGCAGACGCCTTCGAGTTCCGAGAGGATATGCGACGAAATGAGCACCGTTTTTCCCATCCGTCCCAGTTCACCAATCAGCTCGCGAAGCTGAACCCGGGCTCGCGGGTCGAGCCCCGACGCCGGCTCATCCAAGACGAGAACGCTGGGATCGTGCACGAGCGACCGGGCCAGCGACAGCCGCTGCTTCATGCCACGAGACAGGGTGTTCACATCGGCATTCGCCTTGTCCTCGAGATCGACCAATGCCAGCAGATCACCAACCACTGCCTTGCGCGCCTGGGGACGAAGATTGTGGGCGGTTGCGAAGAAGTCCAGGTACTCACGGACGATGAGGCCGTCGTATACACCAAAGAAATCGGGCATGTAGCCAAGCACCTTGCGTACGGAACGTGGGTCGGTCTGCGGGTCGTGACCGGCGACGCTCACCTGGCCGGCATCTCGCTTGATGAGGGTGCTGATGACTTCCATCGAGGTCGTCTTGCCGGCGCCGTTCGGCCCAATGAGACCGGTGATCGACCCCTCGACAATGCCAAGATCAGCGCCGGCGAGGGCGGCAACGTCGCCGTAGTTCTTCGACACCCCAGATAGCTCGACAATCATGATGTCTCCACCGACAGCTGCAACGCACCGGCTGGGTAGTCGAGGTCGCTGAACTCGCTCGTCTCGAATGTGACTCTTGCCATTACTTCCCCAACGGGCGAGACATGGGCTGCGAGAGGGAAGCTTTGTAGCCACGGATACACATCAAAGGTGCGAGTTTGCCAGTTGTATACCTCGAACAACTCGACCCCGGGAAAGTGGCCACCCTGGCGTTGCACTTTGGCTTCACCAGCCGCATCCGGCGCGACACCGAACCTCAGGTCGATGCCATCGGCGCCTGATGCGTAGAACCACCCGCTCTGGTAGGAGTCGACGAAATCGGCACCGGTGATCTGCACAACGTCGCCGGCCCCGGATGCGCCCGCGGCCGCAGGCGGCAACTCCAACGGAATGACCAGAAGAGTCGGTCCATGGGCGACTTCGGAACCGCCGTCCACCAAGACCTCGGCGACCAGGTCATCGGTGAACCCAAAGAAAAACGCACCGGCGCGGATCGTTGCACCTTCTTGGCGCATCACGGTCTCGGAGAGCGGCCAGACGACTTGCCACGTGCGCTCACCGTCCCAATCCCAGCCGCCTCGCGACATCACGGCGTCGGCGATCATGGACCCGCCCTCAAAAACACCAACGTTGGACCGAAGCTCGAGCGAACCAGACTCCGCCGGCACGAGCGGCTCAATTGACGCAGTCGCCGTCGAGCCCTGCCCAAAACCCCAGGCCCAGAACTCGAATTGGCTGTCGTTGCGGACATCCATCGTCAGACCCGCTTCGGTAGCTGCAACGCTGGCGCTGATCGGGATGACACTCGGCTGCCAGGTCGCGGTCAGGGTGGCCGCTCCCAAGCTGGGCAGCTCGAATCCCATTCGGGTCCCTCCCTGGGGAGCAGCGCGGACACTCGCTTCGACTCCGGAAGCTCGACCGAACATCATCGATGTGTCAATCGGAGCGAGGCTCCACCCCGCCGGCACGTCCAGCGAGTGTTCCCCCTTCTCGCCGGCAACCACGATCATGGCCGACGTCGCCCGACTCGTATCGTCCTCCTGGACGATCACCGATGCGTGGGTGACGACCCGTCCATCGAGCTGGGAACGGCCGGCCAACCAAAGGAATCCGAGCATGACGAGGCTGATCGCCGGAATTGTCACCCAGGCCAGCTCGCTTCGGCCCATCCGGCGTAGGACGAGAAAGTTTATCGGGCCGACCAGAGCCACATAAACGGCTAGCGCGGCAAACAGCCACGGAATCCCCGGTGTTACCGATTCCCCTCCCGCCGATGCAGCTTCCACCATCTGGAATCCCATCTCGGGGAAGAACTCATTCGTGCTGAGCGACAAAGGCGGGATGTCGCGAATCATGGCGCCCCAGTCGGTGAACTCGCCGACCGTATCGACGGTGATCAACTCACCGGCGCCGTATGCGACAACAGATGCGGCATCGGTCAGCGAAGCTCCGGGGGCGGCCTGAGGGTCAATTGCCCCAATATCTGCGGCGGTACCGAGAAGACGGCCCCCGGCATCGGCCCATTCGCCGATGGAACCGACAGTGGCCGGGGCGGCACCCGCCAACGAACCTTCACCTAGGACCAGATACGCAAGAGGGGCGAGATCACCATCTAGTTCGCCTGCCTCGAGCGTGAGCACCTCGAGCGGGCGCCCAAAGGGAACGGACTTGGCCGCCACCAGAGCCGACTCGATGCCGGGGGCTGCGAAGATCCCGACCAGCGTTCGTTCCCCTGGTTGGAGGACGGTGACGGACTCTTGGACGAGATGGTCGTCGGCACCGTCGACAACGAGCCGTACCAACGCCCGGCCGGTTGGGCCGATCGACGGGATGTCGATGGCGTAGTCCTTGGTGCTTCCCGCAGGAACCTCGATCGGGGTGAACAGACTGACGCCACCGGCTGTGACCTGGAGGTCACCGACGAAGAGAACGTCGGCGCGTACGCGCACAGACACCGTCGCAGACTCGTACGGCATGACATAGCCCTGGAGACCGATCGATGCGTCGAGCTCGACCGCCTCCTGCGCCTGCACGGGAGCAGCGATCGCTAGCAGCGCCAGGGTCACCAGCATTGCACGGCAAATGCGCTTCATATGTCCCCTTTGACGCTGCGTGCACCATATTGGTTCCGCAATCTAGCGCCGGTCGGTACATATTCACCGGGGGCGGGTGTCAGCTCGGCTCTGCCTCGTCGGCCATCTCGAGTGGCGGCTGGTCCGGTGTCTCGACCGACGTGAAGGACAGACGATCGGGATCATCCTCGTCGATGTCGACCAGAATCGTGGCCCCGGCCGGGAACTCCTTGTAGAGCACCTTCTCCGAGAGCGGGTCCTCGAGCATCCGCTGGATGGCCCGACGAAGCGGCCTGGCGCCCAGCTGGGGATCGTAGCCCTTCTCCGCCATCAGCTCCTTGGCAGCCTCCGTGAGGGCCAGATCGAGCGCTTGCGACTCGAGCTGGTCACGGACCCGACGCAGGAACGTATCGACGATCTGCTTGACCTCGGCCATGGTGAGCTCGTGGAACACGATCACATCATCGATGCGGTTGAGGAACTCGGGGCGGAAGTGGACCTTCAGCGCCTCGGTGACCTTTTCCTTCATCTGCTCGTAGTTGAGCTCATCGCCACCGGGGCTGAAGCCGATTGACTGCTTGCGCAGATCTCCGGTGCCCAGGTTGGAAGTCATGATGATGACTGTGTTCTTGAAGTCGACCGAACGTCCTTGCGAGTCGGTGAGGCGACCGTCTTCAAGGATCTGCAACAGGATGTTGAACACATCCGGATGGGCCTTCTCGATCTCGTCGAAGAGCACAACAGAGAACGGCTTGCGGCGCACAGCCTCGGTGAGCTGGCCACCCTCGTCGTAACCGACGTATCCGGGGGGCGAGCCGACGAGACGGCTGACTGCATGCTTCTCCATGTACTCAGACATGTCGATCTGGATGAGCGAGTCCTCATCGCCAAACAGGAACTCGGCGAGCGCCTTGGCTGATTCGGTCTTGCCAACGCCTGAGGGGCCGAGGAAGATAAACGAACCGGCGGGACGCTTCGGGTCCTTGAGTCCGGCACGGGTCCGGCGAATCGCCCGGGAAACGGCCTCGATGGCTCCACCCTGGCCGATAATCCGCTTGTGCAGCTCGTCCTCCATGTTGAGCAGACGTGCCGTCTCCTCTTCAGTGAGACGATGCACCGGAATCCCGGTCCACTGGGCAAGAACTTCGGCAATCTCTTCGTCGTCGATAACCGACTTGTAGTCAGCACCGGCGGCGACAGCTTCTTGTTCCTTTTCGGTCCGGTCGGTGATCAGCCCGCGCTCTTTGTCGCGCAGCTGAGCGGCACGCTCAAACTGCTGGGAACGGACCGCATCGTGCTTGTCGGAGCGGACCTTCGACAGCTCATCGTCGAGCTCCTGCACCTCTGGGGGCAGATGGCCACGACGGAGCCGCATACGGCTTCCCGCCTCATCAATGAGGTCGATTGCCTTGTCCGGCAGGAACCGATCCGCAATGTAACGATCGGCCAGGTTGGCCGCGTTGACCAGCGCCTGGTCGGTGAAGCGAACCCGGTGATGCTCCTCGTAACTTGGCCGGAGCCCTTCGAGAATGCGAATGGTGTCTGCGACAGAGGGCTCTTCAACCTGAATCGGCTGGAAACGCCGCTCCAGAGCGGAATCCTTCTCGAGATACTTGCGATACTCCTCGAGCGTGGTCGCACCGACGGTCTGTAGCTCGCCGCGAGCCAACATTGGCTTGAGGATGCTGGCAGCATCGATGGCGCCTTCGGCTGCTCCGGCACCAACGAGCGTGTGGATCTCGTCGATGAACAGGATTATGTCCCCACGGGTGCGGATCTCTTTGAGTACCTTCTTCAGCCGCTCCTCGAAATCGCCGCGATAGCGGGACCCGGCGACAAGCGCGCCGAGATCGAGTGTGTACAGCTGGCGGTTGGTCAAGGTATCCGGCACCTCGCCGGCGACGATGCGCTGGGCAAGCCCCTCGACGATGGCAGTTTTACCGACGCCGGGCTCACCGATGAGAACCGGGTTGTTTTTGGTACGCCTGGACAGCACCTGCATGACCCGCTGGATTTCGTTGGCACGACCGATTACCGGATCGAGCTTGGCATCACGGGCCTGCTGGGTGAGGTTGCGACCGAACTGATCGAGAACCGTTGACCCTCCTGGGGAGGATTCGCTGCTCTTGCCGCGGCCGGAACCACCGGGATGGGACGACTGTGACGACGAAGCGCCTTCCTCGCCCTGCACTCCGGACAGCAACTGGATAACGGTCTGTCGCACCTTGTGCAACTCGGCCCCGAGCTTCTGGAGCACTTGCGCAGCGACGCCTTCTCCTTCGCGGATGAGCCCGAGAAGGATGTGCTCGGTACCGATGTAGTTGTGACCGAGTTGGAGCGCCTCACGCAGAGACAGCTCGAGAACCTTTTTGGCGCGCGGTGTAAAGGGGATGTGACCGCTGGGAGCCTGCGAACCCTGGCCGATGATCTCTACGACCTGGGAACGTACTGATTCCAGGCTGATGCCGAGACTCTCGAGACCGCGGGCAGCGACGCCTTCACCCTCGTGGATGAGACCGAGAAGGATGTGCTCGGTCCCTATGTAATTATGGTTGAGCAGCCGGGCTTCCTCTTGGGCGAGTACAACAACTCGCCGGGCCCGGTCGGTGAACCGTTCGAACACTCTTCACCTCAAGACTTGGGCGCCCGTTTTCCGTGCGCCGCGCGGATTATAGCTGCGACCGAGAACAAGCCCCCGGCCACAAGCCGCCGACTACTGGTTCATCGGCCGCTGATTTCATGTCATAAGTAGAAACAACTTGAGCACCGACTGTAATCCCGAATCCCGAGATGCGAAACGAGTTACGTTGCGCAGCCCGGCGAAATAGCCCAATCGGGTCGCTCGATATGTATTCGAACCCAACTCCAATTCTGGACGGGAGCCACGAATTCCGGGTGGACTACCATCGCTCCCTACATGGATAGCCCCATTCTTCAAGACTTAGTTCCCGTCGACCGGGTCTGGCGGCGGATGGCGGGAGTCGAGCAGCGACTCATCGAGGTCACCACCTCCGACGACGCCTTCCTGACCAGCATCGCTCAGCACGGCCTTGCGGCCGGGGGCAAGCGATATCGCCCGCTTCTCGCCCAGGTTGCCGCCGAACTCGGCGACGAAGATGGGCCCGAGCCGATCGAAGCTGGCGTTGCCGTGGAGTTGGTCCACCTTGGCTCGCTCTATCACGACGACGTTATCGACGAGGCCGATACCCGGCGCGGCAAGGTCTCCGTCAATGAGAACTGGAGCAATACCGTTGCCATCCTCGCCGGGGACTTCTTGTTGGCGAGGGCATCCGAGGTAGCCGCTCCGCTGGGTACTGAGGCGGTGGCCCTCATTGCCCGGACCTACGCCACATTGTGCGAGGGACAGGTAAGGGAGCTCCAGCTCGACAACGATCTCGACCATGGGCCCGACGAGTACTACTCCGTCATCGGTGGCAAGACTGCGAGCCTGATCCGCACGTCGGCACGACTCGGTGCAATGACCGGCGGTGCCGATCGGGAGACTATCGAGGCAATCAGCGACTGGGCATGGGAGATGGGTCTCGTGTTTCAGCTCGCAGACGACGTCCTCGATCTCGTCGCCGACGAAGCATGGCTGGGCAAACCGGCGGGCAGCGATATCGGCGAAGGCACGTTCACGCTCCCCCTGCTCTACGCCGCCGACGGGCCCGAGGGTGCCGAAATCCGCGGCTTGTTGGAGGACGGCGCGCCCTACGAGCAGGTAAAGATCGACCGGGTCATTCAGCTGGTCACAGCTGGTGGGTACATCGATCGGGTCCTGGACGAGGCAAGCGACAGGATGCGTGCCTCCGAGAAGGCGGCATCCCGGATTCCCGAGACCGAGCTGACTCCGATTATCCGCAATCTCGACCGCTATCTTCTCGAACGAGTCGAGATTGCCCGCAGCCAACGCGCCGACTGATCGCCTCGCCGAGGGCCAGGTTCGAGTTTGGCTTCGCCAAACATCGGCCACGTGGTCCCTGGACTCAATCCCGCCTGACCCTGCGCCGAGTTGCTAAGTTTGCGGCTCGACAATTCGGGAGGGTTTGGGAATGGTTGATTGGAAGAAGAAGATCACGAAGTCGGTTGGTGGCGATCTCCAGGCTGATGAGCAGCTGGAGGCTGGAACATTCGTGCAGCCATCGGGGGCGATGGGTCGCAGCCTCGGTTCGCAACTCGGTGGTATCGCAGGCTTGATCGCCGTCACTCGCGACCAGGAGAAGAAACGCGATGCCATGGAGATCCAGACGGATACCGGCATCGGCGCCCAACTTGGCGACAAGCGTCATGTGGTCGGGCTCACTTCGAAGCGTTTCCTGATCTGGGGACATTCCACGATGAGCGGCAAGCCCAAGGGCCTCGACCTGGCTGTCCCGCTCGATGATCTCGTCTCGATCAGCCACGAGAAGGGCAAGATTGTCACGAAGATGGTCTTTGAATTCTCCGACGGCTCCGGCGCCATCGTCGAGGCGTCGAACATCGGGAAACCAGAG
>CBDUNF010000137.1:0-10042 GCA_965368515.1 uncultured bacterium | reverse complement strand
AACCGGCGACCTCAACCTTGGCAAGGTTGCGCTCTACCAGCTGAGCTACGTCCGCAAGGGTCGGTGATCATACCATCTCGTTCATTCTGGGAAACTCCAGCAGTTGGACGGGTCCCCGGCTAGCTCCCGGTTGAGCCAAAGCCATCCGCACCACGGTCCGAATCGGGCAATTCTGCAACCTCCACTAGTTCGGTCGCCGCGATAGGCACAACCACCAACTGAGCAATCCGATCCCCTCTTCGCAGCTCAACGCGGCTCTTCCCGTGGTTGATCAAAATCACTTGTACCTCGCCTCGATATCCAGCGTCAACAACTCCGGGCCCGTTGACGACGCTGATGCCGTGACGGGCCGCCAGCCCGCTGCGCGGTGCCACGAGGCCGGCGTGACCTATTGGGATGGCAACGGCGATACCTGTCGGCACCACCGTCCAAGCTCCGGGTTCGAGAGCAGCGTCGACTCTTGCGTACAGATCGATGCCGGCGTCCCCTGGATGGGCCGCCTTAGGGGTAGATAGTTCGGGATCAAGCCTCAAGAAAGGTATCTTCATCCCTACAGATTGTTGTCGGACAAGCAAACAACGGCAAGGACACATCTTGGACGAGTCGGAGACAAGAGATCTTCCCGGAAACGACGCCTCTTGGTATCGCGCGCTACTGGTCGATCAAGACGCCGGCACCATGGTCGAAACCGTTCCGGAACAGCAGTCGCTGCTGGTCGAGACCCAGCCGGATGAGGAAGACGCCCCTTCCGACCCTGAACCACCCCAGCCGGCGGAGCAACCAGATCCGGATCCCGCGGAAGCCGCCGTGGAAGATGACCAACCGACGGAGCCGGAGATGCCAGACGCTGACCCGGAAGAAGCGCTGGACGACGTCACAGACCCCGAGCCGGACGATACGCCCGAAGACGTGCCGGATCTGGTGGTAGCACCACCGGTGCTGACCGGAGACGCAGAACCTGTTCACTTCCCCGATGAGGAATCACCCGAACAGGAACCGTCACCAGCCGCCGCTACCGAAGACGACGATAAAGCCTCGCCGCAGATCTCATCCGTGCCTCCCGAAGATGACCGGCTGGACAACACATCCGAGATGGTCGGCCAGCTGTGGACATCGAGCGAGCCGGACGACTCCTTCGAGGCGTGGGAACCAGACGCCATGGATAGCACGATCAGCTCAACACGGAAGTTCCGGTGGTCGTCGGTGGTTGCCGCGCTTGCGGTCGTCGCACTCATCGTGGTCGGGCTGGTACTACTCCCCTCGATGACGCGGAACCGGGCCGATGCTCACCGGGAAATGATGCTCACGGCTCTGCAAGATCTGCGTGGCGAACTACCCGACACACAGGCGTCGCTCCAAATCGCCACCGAGCCTGGGACCGACGATCTCGCCCTGAGCGACCTCTCGACGCAGCTCACGGTCCTCACGGCCAAAGCATCGGCCGTTGACGATGCTGCACGGGCCGATCTCCCGACCGCACCCCCACTCACGTCTACCGAGCCCATCGACGAGCTCGCCCCCATCCAACAACGGCTCGAACCCCTGGCGACGACCGCACAGACAATCCAGCGGCGAATCGGCAATCTCGCCGAGTACCGCAGACTGATGAGCGGATTCCTCGCCCTTCCCGACCTCCCAACCACCGCCGACACTGCGACTCAGGCAGATCTCCGAGTCGTGCTGGCCTCGGCGCAAGCAGAATCCGCATCGATACTCGCCGAACTCCCCAGCGACGTGTCGCTATCGGAGCATCAGACTCTCGCACGGAGCATCACAGACATGTTTGCGAGCTGGCAGATCGACTACCTGGAGGCGCTCCGCACCCAGGACCCGTTGCTTGCACAGACCCTCGTGGACCAGCTTGCGGCTCAATTGGCCGATCTGGATACTGAATTAGTCACGCCGCTCGCTCAGATTCGCAGGCAGACGGACACCGACCTGATTGACCTCGCTCGCTCTATCGACGAGGTTGTCGCCCTGGCCAAGGGAACAGAGCCGACTCCGCAGTAGTCCGGCTAGGTCTTCTCTTCCAGCGCAGCCATCTCACGCTCGAAATCCCCTGCTCCGGTGAATTCGCGATACACCGAGACGAAGCGCAGGTAGGCAACTTCGTCGACCGCCCTGAGTCCGGCTAACACGGTGTCACCAATGTCACCGGCCGAGATGATGCTGGTCCCGGGACTAAAGAGGTTCTCCGTCTCGAGAACCAGCGCCTCGACGATGCCGGCCGGTACCGGTCGGTCCGCCAGGGCTTGCTCGATGCCTGACCGCACCTTGTCTGCGGAGAATGGCTCGAGGCGGCCGTCACGCTTTTTCACCAACGGCTGATAGCTGGCCCGCTCGAATGTCGTAAACCGATGATTACAGATGATGCATTGACGCCTACGACGGATCGCCCGGCCGTCTTCGGCTGAGCGGCTATCAATCACCTTGGTTTCGGCCGACTGGCACATTTGACAACGCATTGTCGTCGGAGAGTACCAGCGCTGACGACCACCCAATATCCGGGACATGTCTTGGCGATGTCTACGGTCAGCCGGCCGGCACCAACAGCGTCTGCCCGGGGATGATAAGGCTGGATTCGAGATCGTTCATGTTGCGGATATCGGACACAATGCCGCGTACATCCGCTTCTGGTGCAACGTCTTCTGCGATGGTCCACAGGGTATCGCCAGCACGAACCCGGTAGTCAACGGTCTCGGGCTCCGGCCCCGCCGCCATAACCGAGGAAGCGAGAAGGAGGACCAACGCCACCACGAAGGTGGAGATGATGACCAAGAACCGAGATGGAGCGGTCAAATATCGTGGCATTGTCGTTCCTCCTTCTGACTAGCTTCCTCGGTCACGACCCCTGCCGGTGCCGTCGACCGTCGGTCCGTCTGTTCGGACCTACCAACTGAACGTATCGTCTGGGTGTGACACATTTCCGCTGTGTCTCCCGCCGAAACCCTGTGAAGTGTTCCGTGACCCTTACTCAGTCGAACGTCTGTTCGTATACCTGTACGATAAGCGAACGCGTGTTCGACTGTCAAGTCGAACATATGTTTGGCTTCTCGCGAAAACCGAACTAATCTCGGGTGAACGCGAGAAAGGCAAACCGATATGGAGCGCAAACAGCTTTCGGCCCGGCAGAAGGAGATACTCAATCTCATTCTCGAGACGGTGTCCGACCGGGGCTATCCACCTTCGGTTCGTGAGATAGGCGAAGCGGTAGGCCTCAGCTCACCGTCAACCGTCCACAGTCACCTGTCTGCACTCGTCAATGCCGGCTATCTGCGCCGCGACCCCACCAAGCCGCGGGCGATCGAAGTCATCGATCCGGGCGAAGATATGCGCTCGCTGCATCGAGCTCCCGTTCGGGACGTTCCCAAGGTTGGTCGTATTGCGGCCGGCTCGCCGATTCTCGCCGAAGAGGACATCGACGAGATCTACCCGCTCCCAGTCGAGCTGGTCGGTGACGACCCGGTCTTCATGCTCGAGATCAAGGGCGACTCAATGATCGACGTCGGCATTTTTGATGGCGATTACGTCGTCATACGTCGCCAGAATGACGCCAACGACGGGACCATCGTTGCTGCTCTGATCAACGGCGAGGAAGCGACGGTCAAGCGCCTGCGCCGGCTCGATGGTCGGGTTGTGCTCAAGGCCGAGAATCCGGCATATCCGCCGATGGTGTTCAGCGAGGGCGTTGAGATCCTGGGCGTGGTTGTCGCATTGATGCGACGGGTCCTATAGAACTCCGCTGAAAACGACCTCGGCCGGCCCTTCGATCCAGACTTGGTGTTCCTCGATGGCAACCTTGAGCGGCCCTCCCGGGAGATTCACGACAACTTCGGACCCAACCAGACCCTGCTCGTGAGCAAGGAAAGCGGTGGCGGCCGCTCCGGTGCCGCAGGCCAGAGTTTCGCCGACGCCCCGCTCCCAAACACGGAGGTCAATCTCGTTTGGCCCGCTCAGCTGAGCAAACTCAGCGTTTGTTCCCGCAGGGAACACCGGAGCTGTCTCCACCACGGGCCCAACATCATGAACCGGCGCTTCCTCCAGGGCTTTGACCCATTGGATGGCGTGCGGATTCCCCATATCGACCGTGTGCACCACTATCGAATCGATGGACACATCCCCGGTTGTCGCGGCTGTTCCCAGAAGGACCCGGACAGAGCCATCAGGGTTCAGCCGAACGGGTCTGGGCCCAACTGCAGTGTCGACCACGAATGAATCTGTCTCGACCCAACCGCGATATCGGGCGTAGCGAGCGACACAGCGAAGACCGTTGCCGCACATCTCGGCCGCTCCCCCATCGGCATTCCAATACCGCATCCGAACCGTGGTCTCATCCATCGGTGTCACTTCGAGCACGCCGTCGGCACCAACGCCGCGCCGCCGATCGCACCACGCAGCTATCTCCTGCGCAGTAGGTTCTGCCGGACCGGCAATGACAACAAAATCGTTGCCCAGGCCCTGCATCTTCACAAAGTCCATGATGACTGCCCGTTCAGATAGTCGATTGCGGCTCCCGTGCGGAACCCGGGCTCCGGATGCCAGGGTACCCAGTTGATGCGTGGATCCCGGCGAAAGAACGTCCGCTGCCGCTTGGCCAGCGCTCGGGTTGCCTGGACGGCGGCCGTCCGACCGGTTGCCAGATCACAGACACCGTCCAGCACCGGAATTAGTTCCTTGTATCCGACCGCCTGTGCGGCGAGTCTGCCCAACGATGGGCGAAGCGACCTGACTTCCTCCAAGAGACCCTGGTCGAGCATGCCCTCGAATCGGCCGACAACGCGCTCCTCTAGCTCTGGCCCTGGGTCGAGGCCGACTGCGACAAACTCCACTTCTGAGCGGTACTCACGCACAGCGATCGCCTCAGCAGTGCCCGCCCGCTGCGAAGGCACCAATCCAGTTATGGAAGCAATCTCGAGCGCACGAACCACCCGCCTCGGGTTGGCCAGGTCCACGTGGTCGGCAGCCGCCGGATCGATTTCCGTTAGCTGTTGCCGCGCCACGACGGGATCAAGTGCCTCGATCGCGCCGCGAACACCCGGATCACTGGGCGGGAATTGCAGTGGATCTACCAGCGAACGGAAGTGCAGCCCTGATCCGCCACAAAAGACGGGTGTCACGCCACGGTGCCTCAGATCATCGAGTACAGCCCGACCGGCCCGCTGGAACTCGGCGACCGACATGTCGTGGGAAGGATCACAGAGGTCGAGTAGATGGTGCGGGATCTGTTGCCGCATGGCATCGGTCGCCTTGGCGGTCCCGATATCCATGCCGCGATAGACCTGCATCGAATCAACGGAAACGATTTCGCCACCACAGCGTTCCGCGATCGCCATCGCCACGTCGGATTTACCGGCAGCAGTGGGCCCCAGAACGGCGATCGCAATCAGGACACCACGCTCCCCAACAGATGATGTGGCGCCGCCTTGGTTATCTCGACGGTTAGGTAGGTGCCGGCCGCAAACTCGCCCGGCGCGTGCACCGGCTTGTTACCCCGCGTGCGGGCGGTCGTTATGGAAGGATCCTTCTTCGAAGGACCCTCTACAAGCACCTCTTCGACACGGCCAACGGCTCCCTGATTCTTCTCCAGAGATATGGCGTTCTGCAAAGTGACCAGACGGTCGAATCTCTCCTGAACCACTGCCTTCTCAACATGGTTGCCCATGGTTGCTGCCGGAGTACCGGGACGCGACGAGTATTGGAAAGTGAACGCTTGGTCAAAACGTGACTCGGCCACTACATCCATCGTGCCTGCAAAGTCCGCATCCGTCTCGCCGGGAAACCCGACGATGATGTCTGTCGATACCGAGAGGTTGGGTACGATCCTGCGGGCCATGGCCAGACGGGTGAGAAACCTCTCGGCGTTGTAGCCCCGATGCATCGCCGCCAGGATGCGATCACTGCCGGACTGGAGCGGAAGATGCAACTGCTCACAAACCGCCGGAGTCCCCGCCATCGCTTCGGCGACGTCCTCGCTGAAATCCTTGGGATGCGGACTGGTGTAGCGAACTCGCCGGATGCCTTCGACCGCCCCGACCTGCCGCAACAGGTCGGCAAAAACGGGGCTACGCCCGTTCAATTCCAGATCGCGTCCGTAGGAGTTGACGTTCTGGCCGAGCAGAGTCACCTCAGTAACCCCCTCGGCAGCCAGGCTCCTGACCTCACCAACAACATCGCCAAAACGTCGACTGATCTCTTTGCCGCGCACGGTAGGAACGATGCAGAAGGTGCAGGAGTTGTCGCAGCCGATGGCGATTGTCACCCATGCAGAGTGGGGGGTTTGCCGGCGGGCGGGCAGATACGACGGGAAGTCGTCCACCGACGACGTTTCCTCCCAGATCTCCGTAATCGGGCCCCACTCGTCGACATGATCGAGTAGTTCCACAACCCGATGGACGTTGTGGGTACCAAACACGAGATCGACCCACCCGGCCTTCTCCATGATGAGGTCGCCGTCCTTCTGGGCAGAGCAACCACCGACGAGGATCTTCATTCCGGGCCGCTGGTTCTTCACCGCTCGCAGCGAACCGAGGAAGCCATAAAGCTTGTTGTCGGCGTTCTCACGGATTGTGCAGGTGTTGAGGACCACGACATCGGCATCTTCGAGCGAAGCTGATACCGCCATGCCGTCTGCCCCGAGAAGGCCGCTGATACGCTCTGAATCGTGCTCGTTCATCTGACACCCGAATGTCCGGATGTGATAGGTCAGGCCCGTACGTCGCGGCCGGCGCGGCGTGCGGACACTGGGTATCCCGAGAGCTGTCGCTTCTGTCATGGTGTTACCGAGCGAAGTCTGTAGCGCGGAACTCGCGGATCACCGTGACCTCGATCTGTCCCGGGTAGTTCAAATCCTCTTCGAGCCGACGAGCGATCCGACGAGCCAGATCACCGGCTGCCAGGTCATCGACGACGGTCGGAGCAACGGCAATGCGAACCTCGCGCCCGGCTTGCATCGCAAAGACCCGTTCGACGCCTTCAAACGACGAGGCGATTTCCTCGAGACGCTCCCACCGGCGGACAGAGGACTCCAATGCCTCCCGACGTGCCCCGGGTCGTGCCGCAGAAACCGCATCGGCCGCCTGCACCAACACGGCCGTGAGCGTCCTTGGCTCCACCTCATTGTGGTGAGACTCGATTGCGTGAACGATGGAGGCGTCCTCGCCGAAACGACGGGCGATCTCGGCACCGATCATGGCGTGGGACCCGCCGACTTCATGAGACACGGCCTTGCCGATGTCGTGGAGGAACGCAGCCCGCTTGGCCTCGACGTCGTCGATTCCCATTTCGGCGGCCAGCATTCCAGCGATGTTGGCTGCCTCAACCAAATGGTTGAGGACGTTCTGACCGTACGACGTGCGGTACTTCAGCCGACCCAGCAAGGTCACCAACTCGGGGTGGAGCCGGGTAACACCAACCTCGAGCATCGCCCATTCACCGGCGTCGCGGACCGACTGCTCAACCTCGGCGCGTGACTTCTCATACGCCTCCTCGATCGAGGCGGGGTGGATGCGACCATCTTCGACGAGCCGATGTAGTGCCAGTCGCGCCGTCTCCCGCCGTACCGGGTCGAACGTGGATATCGAAACCGCTTCCGGTGTGTCATCGACGATCAGGTTGACACCGGTGACGGCTTCAAAGGTACGGATGTTCCGTCCGTCACGACCGATGATCCGGCCCTTCATGTCATCGGACGGCAAGGGAACCACAGACACGGTTGACTCAGACACAACCTCAGCGGCGAGACGCTGCACGGCTGTTGCCAGGATGCGTCGCCCACGCCGATCTGCTTCCTCTCGGGCCTTCATTTCAAGGTCACGCACGAGCACCATCGCTTCGCGACGAGCCTCATCTTCAACCTTCATGAGAAGTTCTTCTTTGGCGGCTCGCGAGTCAAACCCGGCAATACGCTCGAGATGTCCGCGCGCTTCCTCTCGAAGGGCCTCTGCATCACCGCGCGCGTCACTGAGCGAGCGCTCTTTCTCGATGAGCATCTCTTCTCGGTGAGCCAGGTTCGTCGCCCGCTGTTCGAGCGTCGCTTCTCGCTGGGCTAGCCGTTCCTCGGTAGCTTCGGCTTCGACGGCACGATGCGCCAATGCCGCTTCTTCCCGTTCCCGGTAGCTCTCTGCCAGTGCTCGCGATTCCTCTTCAGCACGAGACAAGATGCGTTGCGCATCCAATCGTGCTTGCCGGAGGGCGTCAACCGCCGATGCGCCTGTTTTTGACGTATTGCGGCGTTGTTGTTCGCGTCCTCCCAGGAAAGCGAGCAGGGCAACTGGAAGCGCTATCGCAACTGCGATTATCCACTCCATGCTGTCCTCGTTTCCCGGCCCAGGGAAAGCACTATGCCGAGCCAAAAAGGCTCGGCACACGCATGCCAAGGAAACAGATCCGTGCACAAGGACAGCTAGTCAGCCGTCGGTTCGCTGTACCTCCGTGCGATCTGTTTCACCGGCGAATTCCTTTGGGTTCCGTGTTTCAAGTAGTAATTGCGTGTGTCTACAAATGATCGTACAGCACGCGTCAACCAAGCGGAACCGCGAAAACGAGATTTAGCCCCTGGCCCGTGGGAAACCCACCAATTCTGCACCGCCGAGAGCTCCCCCAGACGTGAGGATGGGGCAGCCAGCATGACCACCCCATCCCGCGGATTATGGCTGCTAGTTGGCGGATTCACCCTTGCCGAGGATCTCGCCGGTCTCCTCGTCAACCTCGAGCGCTTCTTCGGCAGCTGCTTCGGGGTCCTCGATCAGACCCACCGCACGGAACACCTTGTCCTGCAGCTGCATGGCTATCTCAGGATTCTCCCGCAGGAAGAGCTTTGCCTTCTCTCGACCCTGACCCAGTTGGTCGCCGTCATAGGTGAACCAAGCACCTGCCTTACGGACGATGCCGTGTTCCACAGCGACATCGAGAAGACTGCCTTCGCGTGAGATACCTTCGCCAAACATGATGTCGAACTCGGCCAGACGGAACGGTGGAGCGACCTTGTTCTTGACGATCTTGGCCCGCACCCGGTTGCCGACGTTGTCGGTACCCTGCTTGATAGCCTCGATGCGGCGAACGTCGATACGGACGCTCGAGTAGAACTTGAGTGCCCGTCCTCCCGGCGTGGTCTCCGGTGACCCAAACATGACGCCGATCTTCTCGCGCAGCTGGTTGATAAACACCGCCGTCGTATCGGAGCGGTTGATGGTTCCGGCCAGTTTGCGCAATGCCTGCGACATAAGACGGGCCTGGAGACCGACGTGGGTATCACCCATATCGCCTTCGAGCTCGGCTCGTGGCACCAGCGCCGCCACCGAGTCGATCACGACCACGTCCAGCGCACCAGACCGAATCAGCATGTCGGTGATCTCGAGAGCCTGCTCACCGGTATCCGGCTGTGAGATCAGCAGTTCGTCGACATCGACACCAAGTGCCTTGGCGTAGACCGGGTCGAGGGCGTGCTCGGCATCGATGAAAGCGGCAACACCGCCGTTGCGCTGGGCTTCGGCTACGACGTGAAGAGCCAGCGTCGTCTTGCCCGATGACTCGGGGCCGTAGATTTCAACGATCCTGCCGCGCGGGACACCACCGATACCGAGAGCGAGATCCAACGCCAGAGCTCCGGTTGGAATGGCGGCAACGTTCTTCACTGCACTGTCGCTGAGCTTCATGATGGCGCCTTTGCCAAATTGCCGCTCAATCTGCGACATCGCCATTTCGAGGTTCTTGTCCGACTCCACTGGAGCTCCCTTCGGTTGGTATGTAGTTGCCAACCTATTCGTCGCCTGTGACATAACTACAACCGTGTAATCGTATTGTACGCCACGAGACTAGGCGAACACGTGTTCGATGTCCAGGAAATCCGAATCAGAGCGCCACTCGATCGACTATCTCATAGCGAGCGGGTCCGGAACCCAGAAGCGACCGATAGAGAGTGACCTCCTGAACATCAACGCTCACCCGCGCAGGAGGGACGGAATCAATCAGCTGTCGCACATCGACCGGTGGCCGGATCCGGCTCAGCGTCAGGTGAGGGTGAAACGGTCTCCCCTCTGGTTCG
>CBDUNF010000136.1:0-10064 GCA_965368515.1 uncultured bacterium | reverse complement strand
CATCATCCTGCGGAAGCAGTTGGATGATCGGAACGCTGAAAAACTGCGCCAAGCGCTGCAGACGAGGCAGCGAGAGACTTCTCTCCCCACGTTCGTAGGCGCCGAGTACAGCAGCCTTGAATTCCTGGTCGGAAAGCTTCTGCACGTCCTGAAGCGACAGTCCCCTTTGTCGCCTGATCGAACGAAGCCGTTCTCCCACCATCTCATTGTATGTCGGCATCAATATCTCCTCGGCCCTCCACAGAGCTCAACGCATCGCGAACGCTCTGCGTAGCCAACATCATAACCCAGGGTAACCAATCTGTCTTCTATTGATTGCCCTGAGTTGCCCCATTGCGGTTCCCCACTGGCTAACTAGTGCCCTACGGTAGCCAATCTGTACCAACACACTGCGCTTTTCCACTGTTGAACGACAGTGTCGTGTCAGTTGAGAACGTTGCGCAGAAGCGCCGCGCCGACGACTGCAGCAGTTTCGACCCGGAGGATGTTGTCACCGAGACCAAGCCGAAGTGCCGTAGCGGGAACCTCGCCCGGCGCAAAGCCGCCCTCTGGACCCACACACAACACAAGGTCGCCGGTCTCGGTGGGCAGATCGGCAATGTCTGCGCCGCCGGCTTGCGCAAATACCGGAGTGCCGAGGTGTGCGATATCGCCTATCTCGATCGGACCGCGGATGTCCATTAGCCAGGCGCCCCGCGATTGCTCGACAGCGCTCTTGATCCAACTCGACGTCTTCCCGGGTCGCGGCGGTCTTCCTTCACGATGGGCTGTGTCCAGCCAGATCAGCTCAGCGACTCCCAGTTCTGTGAGCTTCTCGACAAGGAATCGAACACGCGCGTTGTCGCGCGGAGGCGCAGCGGCGACAACCAAACCACCGGGCCTGGGGCGATGCCCTTCTTCACCACGGGTGATGACGCCGTCGGTGTAAACACCCGATCCGAATAGGCCCCTGCCGTCCGTGTATGTGACCGGCGCAGCAGCATCGACCCGCAAGACCTTCTCGAGGTGGCGTCTCGTGGCATCGTCGACCTGCAGGACATCTCCTCGTTCAGGCACGGAGACCAGAAGGTGAGGTTGATGGCGTGCCACTTGCTACCGGCCGCGACGCTTGCGCTTGCGCCGTTTCGAGTCCATGGGCTGCTCGCCCTGGATTGCCGCAAACTCACGCAAGACTTCCTCAGCAGAAGCGGATAGCTCGCTCGGGACCGCGACCTCGACCTCGATGAGAAGATCGCCACGGCCCCGCCGTTGGAGTCGCGGCATTCCCTGCTTGCTGAGTCGGAACACGGTGGCCGACTGCGTGCCCGCGGGTATATCGACCTCGGTGGTCGTTCCATCCACCAGAGGAACAACGACTTCCTTGCCGAGGGTGGCTTCGGCGATACCGATTTGGACCTTGTGATGGAGATCGTTCCCGATCCTGCTGAAGTTGGGGTCCGCAGCCACCCTGACCTGCACGTATAGGTCTCCTGGGGGAGCCCCGCGCTCACCCACCCCGCCCCGGCCCGACAAGCGCAGCCGGGTTCCGTCGTCGACCCCGGCTGGAATCTCGACGGTCAACGATCGCTGTGAATCGATCCGACCCGCACCTGAGCAAGTCTTGCATGGAGTGTCGATGATTTCGCCACGGCCGCGACATGCGGAGCAATCGGTCACGGTCATCATCTGGCCAAGCATCGTTTGTCGCGCCACCTGAACCTGTCCGGCTCCGTTACAGGTAGGGCAGCGGCGTGGCTCGTGGCCGGATTCGGCGCCACTGCCGCTACAAGAAGGACATCGTTCCGGGGCTGAGACGTCGAGTTTCCGGCTGACCCCGGTTGCGGCCTCGGCAAGGGTCAGGTCGACATTGACACCGATGTCGCTCCCCCGCTGCGGACCACGGCGGCGGGTACCAGCGAAACCGCCAAATCCGCCACCGAAGAACTGCTGGAGGATGTCGTCCAAACCCCCAAAGTTGCTGAAGAGGTCACCGGCGCCAAACTGCTCGCCACGATCGAAAGCGGCTCGGCGCTGCGGATCCGAGAGGATTTCGTAGGCCTCGGCGATCTCGCGGAACCTTGCCTCAGCCGCAGGGTCATCGGGGTTTGCATCGGGGTGGGTATCGCGGGCCAGCTTGCGAAACGCCTTCTTGATCTCATCCTGGCTGGCGTCGCGGGCGACCCCCAGTATCTCGTAGTAGTCCTTCATGTGCCGAGACTGTCCTCGAGTCCGTCGCCGACTTCCTCAACGATCCGGATCGCCCGGCGGTAGTCCATCCGCATCGGTCCGAGCACGCCGACACGGCCGGTCCCTGTGCCTCCGGCGCTAAATGCAGTGGAGACGACGGCAAAGTCGGCATCGGCGACATCAGTCTCTGCTCCCAGCCGGACGGACGTCCCTTCGTCGGTGCCCCCCAGCAACTGTCTCACGGACCCTTGCTGCTCGAGGAGTTCGAGGATTGTGTGCACCTGAGCGAGGTCCTCCCACAGCGAGGCCAGCTGGCTCGTGCCACCTACGTAGAGCTCCCGGGTGGCATCGACGGTGGCGGATGTTGTGCCTGCGACAGATTTGGCGATCTTGAAAACGCGGTCCGCGATCTGTTCGCCGGCCAGACTGCGAACTCGCTCACTCCCGGCGGTCAGCGTTTCCCCCTCAAAGGCAGCAGCGAGAAGCCGTTCCGCCTCGTCGAGCTCGCTGTCCGTCGGGTTGAAACGAAGCTTCACAACCTCTTGACCGACCCGTCCTGTGGCTCCGATCGTCACTGCCATGATGACCGGCCCGCCGAGATGGACCAGATGGAATCCGCGGACTATCTCGTCGCCGAATCCTGGTCCAATTACGACCGCCGGATAGTGGCTGATCTCCGACAGCAGCCCACTGGTTTGACGAAGCAGCTTGCTCAGCTCTTCGTGAAAGCCGGTGAAGAATGTCTCGATCCGCTCGCGGGTAGCGTTGCGGAGCTTTGTAGGGGAACAGTGATCCACGTAGTACCGATAGCCGGCCGGGGTCGGGACCCTCCCTGCCGACGTGTGCGGCTGAGTAACAAAGCCGTAGGACTCGAGTTTGGCGAGATCGTTGCGAATGGTTGCGCTGGATACGTCGATGGAGCACCGTTCAAGCACGGCGCGCGAACTGACCGGCTGGCCGGTTCTGATGTGCTCCTCAACCAGGGATTGAAGAACGACGGATCTGCGGTCATCGAGCATCAGCCAAATTTAGCACTCGCACGCTGAGAGTGATAAGCACCCGTTTACGCATCGTCCGGGCGCAGCGCCAGGACCTCCCTGGCTACCGCATCCGATAACAACGGTTTGGCGACGATCAACCGGCCGTCGGCCACCTTCGCAACGCCGCCGTCTACGAACCGCGTCCCCATCGTTGATGCCATCAGCGCACCGCCCGCGTCACCCAGAACGACGCCGTCACGACGGCGAAGACCAAGGAAGACACGCTCCTTCTCGCGCTCCCAGCCGGTGAGTTGCTCAGTTGCCTGGATCGGTCGCTCCCCAGCTTCGACATGACCCAGGTAGGCATCAAGGCGCCGGAAATTGCGGCTACGCACTCCGTTGCGGTGCCCGTGGGCACCGAGCCCAAACGCCGCGTACTCCCCCTGTGCCCAAGTGATCAGGTTGTACCGACACTCATGGCCGGATCTCGCCCAGTTGGAGACCTCGTAGTGGTGCAGCTTGCCTCCTGCCAGAGCGGCCAACATCTCGTACTTGTCGGCCTGATCATCGGCATCGGGGGCAGGGGCTCCCGACCCGACGGCACGAGATAAGTCAGTCCCGAGCTCCACAGTCAGCGCATAGGCCGAGAGATGCTGGATATCGAGGGTTAGGGCTGCTCGCACCGTCCTTTCCCATGACTCGAGTGATTCCAGCGGCGATCCGTAGATCAGGTCGACGCTGACCGTTTCCATCCCAGCCACGATTGCGCTCTGAATCGCAGCTGTGGCGCTCTCCGGCGTGTGGGCGCGCCCCAACGCCTCCAACACCTCGCCGTCGAACGACTGAACGCCAAGTGATACTCGATTGACGCCGACGCTCCGCAACTGATCGGCATAAGCCGGTGTCATATCTTCGGGATTGGCCTCGATGCTGACTTCGGCCCCTGGCACCAAGCCGAAACGCTCTCGTATCGCCGCAATCAGCGATCCGAGCATCTGCGGAGCCAACACCGAAGGGGTGCCTCCGCCGAGGTTGAGAGCATGCAGAGGCTCCCACTCATCCTCCATGGCAATCTCGGCCAAGACCGCGGCTACATAGCGGTCGATCGGGCTGGTCGTGGTGGCCATGTCAACAACGGCGAAGTCGCAGTAGGGACAGCGACGGTGACAGAACGGGATGTGGATGTACGCCGCTCGCTCAGACGCCGCCGCATCCACAGCATCGAAACGGTCACTCATCGATGCGAAGGGCTGAGATGAAGGCCTCCTGCGGTACCTCGACCTGGCCGACCATCTTCATCCGTCGCTTGCCTTCCTTCTGCCGCTCGAGCAGCTTGCGCTTCCTGGTGATATCGCCGCCGTAGCACTTGGCGGTCACGTCCTTGCGCTGTGCTTTGATGGTTTCTCGCGCAATTATCCGACTGCCGACAGAAGCCTGCACGGGTACGTCGAACATCTGGCGAGGTATGAGCTTGCGCAACCTCTCGACCATCGCGCGGCCGTAGCGGTAGGAGCGATCCCTGTGCACAATCGACGAGAACGCATCAACGGGGACCGCGTTCAGCAGGATGTTTACCCGCACCAGATCGGAGCGGCGGTACTCACCCGGTTCGTAGTCCATCGAGGCATACCCGCGGGTCCGCGACTTGAGCTGGTCAAAGAAGTCAAAGACAATCTCGGCGAGCGGCACTTGATAGTGGAGCTCGACTCTTTCCGGCGTGAGGTAGGTCATCTCACCCATCTCACCCCGCCGCTGCTGGATGAGTTCCATCACTGTGCCGACATAGTCTGACGGTGTGATGATCATGACTTTCACGTATGGCTCTGAGATGCTCTCGAGAACCTGAGGCCCGGGTAGGTCTTGCGGCGACCGCACTTGAAGACTCGTACCATCGGTGAGGTGAGCCTGGTACTCAACAGACGGTGCGGTAGCTACCAGCTCGAGGTCGTACTCTCGCTCCAGCCGCTCGCGGACGATCTCCATGTGGAGAAGGCCCAGGAAGCCACATCGGAAGCCAAAACCGAGCGCTCGCGAGGTCTCGGGTTGGTAGACAAGGGACGAGTCGTTGAGGCGAAGCTTCTCGAGCGCTTCCCGTAGCCGCTCAAAGTCATCGCCGTCGGTTGGGAACATCCCGGAGAACACCATCGGCTTTGGTTCGAGGTATCCGGGCAGTGCCTCGGTGGCTCCGTGCGTCGAGTCGGTGACTGTATCGCCAACGCGAATCAGGTCGATCTCTTTGATCCCCGTGATCAGGTAGCCGACCTCGCCCGCAGACAACCGCCCCAAGGGATCGATCATGGGCCGCAGCACTCCGATCTCGTCCGCCATCTCGACAAGATCTGTCGCCATGAAACGAACTTCGGCCCCTGAGTCGATGTGGCCGTCGACCACCCTGACAGAACAGACAACGCCGCGGTAGGTGTCGTAATAGCTGTCGAAAACCATCGCCCGCAGCGGGGCGTCGCTGACTCCCTCCGGCGGTGGCAATCTGAGAACGATCGCCTCGAGCAGCTCCTCAATGCCGCTCCCACTCTTTGCGGACACCTGGATCACGTCGTCGCCGGTACCGCCGACGATCCCAATTAGCTCGGCCGAAACCCGCTCCGGCTCAGCTGACGGAAGGTCGATCTTGTTGACGACCGGGATGATTTCGAGACCGTTTTCAATTGCGAGGTAGGCGTTGGCAAGGGTCTGCGCCTCGACTCCCTGCGCAGCATCCACCAGGAGGAGAGCCCCTTCGCAGGCGTCGAGACTGCGGGAGACCTCGTAGGAGAAGTCGACGTGTCCGGGGGTATCGATGAGATTCAGCGTGTATGTGTGACCGTCGTTGGCCTTGTACTCCAGCCGGACGGCATTAGCTTTGATCGTTATTCCGCGCTCCCGCTCGATGTCCATGGTGTCGAGGAGCTGCTCACGCATATCGCGTTGCTCGACCGCGCCGGTGGCCTCCAGAAGCCGATCGGCAAGAGTCGACTTGCCGTGGTCGATGTGCGCAATAATCGAGAAGTTGCGGATACGCGATGGATCGGTCATGAGATGCCGGGGGTCCTGATCAGTGGGGTGAGGCGGGCGGCATTGTACCTGCTCGCCGACACTGCTATTGTTCCGCCGTTCCTCCAACCCCTCAGAGGTCTTTTTTCGTATGGCCAACATTCAGTCACAGAAGAAGCGGAATCGGCAGAACGAAGTTGCCCGCGTCCGCAACCGCAAAATGCGTTCCGAGCTCAGAACTCGGACCCGCACCGCTATCGAAGCCGCCGAAGCTGGCGACGCCGATGCTGCCAAGGCCGCATTGCACGATGCGCAGAAGCGCATCGACATGGCTGCTAGCAAGGGCCTTCTCCACAAGAGCACTGCAGCCCGCCGCAAGTCTCGTCTTGCCAAGCAGGTAGCTCGCATCCTCGGCTAGCTCGCGTCCAGCGACGTGGTGAATTCGACAGGACAATGACTATGAGCGAAACAACCTGGCTTACCCCCGCCGCACATACCAAGCTGGTCGAAGAGCTCCAATACTTGACCACTGATGGCCGGCGAGCCATAGAGCAACGTATCTCAGAAGCGCGCGATCACGGCGATCTGCGTGAGAACGCCGAGTATGACACCGCCAAGAATGACCAGGGCCTGATGGAGGCCCGTATTCGGCAACTCAAACACATCATCGAGAACTCCGAGGTGCGTGAGGCCGAGGATTCGGGGCGTGTCGAAGTGGGCACTGTCGTCAGCGTTGTCGATGACGATGGAGATGAGATGGACTACTTCATCGCTGCGGCCGAGAACAAGGTCCCCGGAATGATCCTGGCTTCCCCGACCAGCCCCGTTGGCGCTGCGTTGCTTGGCGCTGCGCCCGGCGACGAGGTCTCGTACGAAGCCCCCGGCGGCACCTTTGCCATGACGGTGAAGAGCGTCCGCGTCTACGAGGGCTAGAACCCGGGGCTAGTCCGTTCGGAACTGGCCCCAATAGCTCTTTACGAAATCGCGATACCTGCCGACAGGTCTACCAAGAAGATACCGTCAAGGTTGGATTGTCATGAGCGATTTCCTGAGAAAGCTCCGAGGCCAGAAGGGTGCTGCCCTCGTTGAGTACGCCCTGATCGCCAGCCTCATCGCTCTTCCTTCTGTCGCCGCGATGGAAGCGATCAGCAACACGATGAACGAAGAGTTCAACGCCATCGAGGACAACGCAGCCAGCGCCGGTCACGGGACAACCACGACCGCGGCGCCCGGGCCGACCACCACGAGCGCCCCTGGTCCAACCACCACAACGACCACCACCTCGGCTCCAACCTCCACCACTACCACTACCTCCACGACGACCACCACGACCACCACGACGACCACCACAGCCGCCCCTGCACCTACCACCACCACGACCCCGCCCGGGGCACCCGCATACCAGGAGGAAGTGGTGCACACGGACGCCGGCTCGTTCCGGATCGTCGCCGAGAATGGCAATATCTCCCTCGATGGCTACTCGCTCGGCTACCGCTGGGGTGGTGTGCAATACCACGACGACGACGGCAACCTCCACATTGACCTCGAGAAGCGTCGCTCCAGCGCAGAGGTGTTCATCTTTGCCTGGCTCGACGACGACGGATTCCTCCACATCACCGTCACCTAGCGACGGCGGGCGCCTCCATACCAACGGCACATCGCCACAGTTAACCGCTCCATGGTCACTCGATGGGTGGCCTCTGGTGCAGTCTTCATCTGAAGGTCGGCTCGAGATAGCGCTCCCAGCGCCAGCTTCAGATCCGACCCTTTGATTCGGCTCCGCTGCTTCCACACCTTCTCCAGAGCCCATCCGGCACGGCCACCGTCCCACTCGAGGAAGGTGTCGTAGTCCGGTGCCGCGGCAGCCATTGAGCGCCTTCGCACGTCGCTTTGAAGAAACGCAAGTAGCTGGAGGGGATGGCCGTACTGCATGAAGTCGGCCAGACGTCGCAGCGCATCACCCTGGTTGCCCGCGACAACGCTGTCTACGTAGTGCCACATCGGCTCATCAGGTCGATTCTTGAAGCGGCTGCGAACCTGTGCGGCACTGACATCCGGGCCCTCAACCGCCAGCTGATCAAGAGCCTGGCCCAGGGCGGCGACATTGGTGCCGAACCGATTGAGGAGGATCGAGGACGCCTCTGCTTCGATGCGGAGACCGCGATCGCGTGCAGCTCTCCCCAGCCAGTCTCCGGCGGCTCGCTCGTTGATCCGCTTGATCGAGATGCTTTCGCCGCGTTTCCGCAGCAGAGTTCCCAGCGGTGCAGAGATCGCCCCGGCGGCTACAAAGACAACCACGGGGTCGACAGCGACATCGAGCAGCTCTGCAACGATCTCGGCCTCCGCTTTGAGTAGCGCATCCGCATCCACTACCAGTACACCGTCGGCACCGCCAAAGAGGGACCCACTCTGGAGAGCGGGAACGATCTCTTGCACTGCTCCCCGCATCGCACCATCGTCGCCGTCGTCGGCTCCGCCACCCTTCGGGGGCACATCGATGCGAGTGGGGTTGTCGACACCCAGCTGATCAAGGGCGCGACTTGCGGCCTCCATCATCAGGCTCCGCTCCCCCGGACCCGCGCCCTTCGGGCCGGAGATGACGACAAGTGGCTTCATGATCAGGAGCGTAGCCTCCGTCGCCGACAAGGGCTCTCCTCCCTACGAACGTTGTCGGCTAGCGAAATGCCACCGCAATGTCGCCCATGTCCCAGGTGGTCAATACCCGGATCCCGGCATCAGCAAGGGCAGCCACGATCTCAGGAGCCGGATGACCGTAGGAGTTTGGGCCCACACTGATAATCGCGGTATCCCTCGCAGTTTCGGTTACCCAGCCGAGGTCACTGGTCGCCGCGCCGTGATGAGGCACCATCAAGAGATCTGGACGGAGAGGCGGCAGCGCTCGCTGGGCTATCGCCCCAATATCACCGGGCAGAAGTGCACTCTTGTCGCCCACACTTGCGTAGAGGACAACTGAGCCATTGTTCTCCTCGGCAAAGCGCCGCATCGGGCCCACGACGTCCAATACGAATTCGCCGAGGACGGCACCGTCGCCTGCCGCGACGAAGTCGACAGCAACCCTGTGTTGTTCCGCCTCAGTGATGAGTTCGCTCAACATCTCACGGGGCTCTAGGAACGCAGGAACCCAAACCCGACCGACCTCGGCGTAGTCGAACAGATCGGACATTCCGCCAATATGGTCGGCGTCCCCATGGCTGGCGACCAGCAGATCGATTCTTCTCACACCATGGCGCCGCAATGCCTCGCGCAGCACTAGCGGCTCCCGGCCTCCATCCATCAGTGCGACCGCACCGCTGGGATCTCGTAGCAGGACCGCGTCACCTTGCCCGACATCGAGCCAAATCACCATCGGCACCTCAGGCGGACCGGGCGGCACCATCCCGACAAGCACCGACAATGCAACAACGGCGAAAGCAAGTGGGCGTAGCCTCGTACGCCAGGCCAATCCGATCGGCAGCGCCACACCGAGAACGGCCACCGAACCGAGTTGTGGCCAGCCTGCCGCCGTTCGCGCGACACCCAGCACCATCCCCGCCAACATCTCAGCAACAAGGAGCGGCAGATCCCAGTTTGCGATTACTCCGACTCCGGCGAGGGCAGTTGCCCCTGTCACCAACGGGGCGGCGACGAGGTTGGCCAGCGGCGAAAGAACGGGAACGGTTCCGAAGTGGACAAGCAGGAGGGGAACAACCGCAAGCTGGGCTGAGATCGTGGCAGCGAGCACTCCCCAGAAAGCTTTCGGCGTCCGATGCGTCCATATGCGCATCCCGAGCAGTACGCCGGCGGTCGCTAGGGCCGAAAGCTGGAACCCGACGTCGTATGCCAGGCCACCAGAGACCGTGAGCAACAGGGACACCGCACCCCCGAGTGCCGTCCAGGCGTCGATCGACACCCCAAGCGCACGTCCCC
>CBDUNF010000135.1:0-10082 GCA_965368515.1 uncultured bacterium | reverse complement strand
GCCGTAGCCTCCTTGGCCGTAGCCTTCTTGGCCGTAGCCTTCTTGGCCGTAGCCTTCTTGGCCGCAGGCTTTTTGGCCGCGGTCTTCTTGGCTGTGGCCTTCTTGGCGGGTGCCTTCTTGGCAGGCGTCTTCTTATTCGTCACACTTCATCCAGGTTGCTAGATCGCGCATTGTAACTGGATACGGATTCGCTTTGGGCAGCGACGGACTCGGAAAGCGGATCGGTGGCCCGTTTCCTACGCTTCGCCGAGATCGATCATCCGATCGAAGAATCGCCGCAGCTGTTGCGCTCGGGCACGGCCAACGCCTTCGACCTTCTCGAGATCGGACACGCTGGCATGCAAGAGACGCTGAAAACCGCGGAAATGGCTCACCAGACTCTGTCGAACGGAATCCGGGAGACGAGGTACCCGGGCAAGTGCACGCAGGCCCCGAGGTTCGAGGCCGTCGACGATGTCGGAGAACCCCAACGCGGCTGCGAGCGAAGGCAGATCATGCAATTCGTCAGCCGGAATGACCTCCAGCCGCTCGAAAACGGACCTCTTTCCGCTGCGCTTGCGGTAGTCGGCAAAGACGTTTTCGGCCAGCTCTGCGACTCCCTCAATCAGGTCGGTTGCCTGGATGCTGATCAGACCCGCTTCGCCGCCGAGGGCGACCAGGGTCCGCTCAACCTCTTTGTACATCCGGCTGACGAGTACAGCTCGAGCCAACACGGTCAGCACATCACGCGAGGAGACAACGTCGTCGACCTCGGCACGGGTGAGACGATCCTCGGCCGACTGGAGGCGACGGCGCAGTCGCTCCAGTGAGTTCAGTGAGTTGTTGGCGCCGGCCAAAAGGTCGGCCGGTCGAGCCAGCTCGTAGCGCTGGCCGTTGCGATAAACCACTGCGGTCCGCCAGCCCTCTTCGCTCACTGCGAGGACATCGGCACCGGTCTGCACGGCCATGCGCTCAGCGGTGCGGAATCGAGTACCCGTCTCGTGGGTCTCGATCTGTGGGTCGGGGATGAAGTGGACGTTCGCCCGTGTGATCAGGTTCTTCTCGTCGTCGACGACGATGCCGCCATCCATCTTGGCCAATTCGGCGATCCGCTGTGCGGTGAATGCGGTCTCATGGAGGTGGAAGCCACCGCTGCACAGGGATTCGAGCGAGGCAGCTGCGCCAATCACGATGAGGGCTCCGGTACCTTGAGCATGAATCAGCTCAACGGCGACGCGAAGCGGAGTACCCGGCGCAAACCGGCGTAAGACCTCATTGGAGTCAGGAGCACGCGAAACCATCGAGTAGAGAGTAGCCGAAAGTCTAAGGACTGCAGCGCTTCTGGCGCCGCCTGAGCTAACGCCGACCCGGGGCGAGACCCGCCATCAGAAGGGCTTCCTCGATCGTCTTGATCCCCTGATTGCCGGGTCGGATGACCAATTCCGGGTCGAACCGCGACGCTTCTTCGTAGCGGCGCTCGCCGTGAGCGGCCGTCCGAATCTCCCCGGTGAGACCGATCTCACCCCAGGCGGCGGCGAGAGGCAACGGACGGTCGAGCACCGATGACACGATGGCCAATGCCACGGCAAGATCCACGGCCGGGTCGCGCAGCCTCACCCCGCCAACGACATTGACGTGGACGTCAGCTTTGCCCAGATCGATCCGGGCGTGGCGCTCGAGAACTGCAAGGAGTTGATGGACTCGTGCTGCATCTAGGCCCTTGACGCTGCGCCGCGGCTGCGGCAACACAGTGGGCACAACGAGCGCTTGCACCTCGCAGAGCATGGAGCGGCGGCCCTCGACCATCGGGAAGAGGACCGTCCCCGACGCTCCGGCTCGGTGCGCCTCGATGAGTACACCCGAGGGATCGGGAACCTCGGCGAGGCCAAGGTCCCCCATCGTGAAGACTCCCACCTGATTGACCGACCCATATCGGTTCTTGAGCGATCGGAGCAACCGCAGTCCGCCGTCCCCCTCCCCCTCCAGGTACACAACGACGTCAACCATGTGCTCCAAGGTCTTGGGGCCAGCGATGGCGCCGTCCTTGGTCACGTGGCCGACCAACGCCACCACCGTCCCGGTCCGCTTGGCGAAATCGATGAACCGAGCGGCCGACTCCCGAACCTGCACAACGCCCCCGGCGCTCCCATCCGCCTCGTCAGTTGTGACCGTTTGGATCGAGTCGATGATCAGTAGTGCCGGCGCCTCGTCGACGCCAGCCCCAATGATTGCCTCGACCCGGCTGTCGGCGACAACGCGCAGATCGGGGACATCAACGCCAAGCCGAGTGGCCCGCAACGCAACCTGCGCAACCGACTCCTCGGCCGAGGCGAGCAGGACCGCAGCACCGTCGGCTACCTGGGCCGCCATCTGCAACAACAACGTCGACTTGCCGACGCCGGGCTCTCCCCCGATGAGGATGACCGAGCCGGCGACCAACCCACCACCAAGCACACGATCGATCTCGGCGATACCCGTTGGTGTGCGCGGCTTGTCACCAACTGAGACGTCACGCAACGCTTGCGTCTGGGATGTTGGGCCAGGGGCAGCTACCGATTCGGTCAGCGAACCCTCAGTCCGGCACTGGGGACAGAAGCCCATCCACTTGCCGGTTGTGAACCCACAACTGCTGCATCGGAATGTCGACTGGGCCGCTTTGCGCTTACGTGAAGAACTGGTCATTCGATCAGCCTATGGCTTGATACCGACAGATTCTGATCACGGGCGCGGGCCGTTGAGGAACTTGCGGACCTGCCAAACAAGCAGCACCACACCCACAATTAGGAGCACCACACCCACCCCAATTGAGGCGGATGACCAAGGCTCAGTCTCACGTATCGCACTAATAGCAACCATCCGTGGCACAATAGCCCGGGCGGACCGACTGACGGAGACGTGACGTGGCGAAAGACAAGGACCCATTTGACGATCTGTTCGAGCCGTTTGAGCTCGAGGATGGCCCCCCGCCACCAGGGAGTGAGCCTGCCGCGCCCCCTCCTCCCCCAGCTCAGCGTGAGCCAGCTCAGGCTCCAGTGGAGCAGACGGCGTGCCCATCTTGTGGCGCATTCAATCCTGCGTACAACCGGCACTGCGAGCAGTGCGGAGCCAGGCTCACAAAGGAACCGTTGCCGGTGGCGCCGGCACCAATGGTCCGCGCCACCCCAGGTGGACGTGCTCTCAGCGTTCTAGCCGCAGCCGTTCTCGTCGTGGCGCTGATCGCCCTCATCGTGAACGTCTTCCGAGGCGGAGACGACGTGGCAGATACGACAACGACTTCGTCGACGACGTCAACGACGATCGCCAACGTCATCGAGATCAGACCAACTGATGTCACGGCCAGCGCCGCCATCGCTGAGACGTATTCTGATTCGAACCTCATCGATGACGACCTCGAGACCGAATGGCAGGCAACCGCCAGCGACAGCTTGAGCGTGGTCTTCCGCTGGGCGCAGCCGGTCCATATCGAGTACCTCGAGATCTACAACATCATTGACGAGAATCGATTCCTGCGGAACTACCGCATCGAGGGCTACAACATCACGGTGGATGATCTCCCCGGAGTCACTTATCGCAACACGTTGAACGACCAGTCCGGTGCCGATGGACCGCAGCGCATTGAGATCGCCAGCATCGAGACGACAACTCTCACGCTCGAGATTCTGAGCAGCTACGCATCTCAGGCCCTCAGCGGCGAGATTGCTTTCTCAGAGCTCGTCGTGGCGGAGATCAAATTCTGGGGCACCCCCGCCAATTAGGAACGCGAGGCCATCGGCTGCTGGCTATGTCTTTCGTTTGCGCTGCAGCAACTGGCCGACCGTCTCACTTTCGGTCACAGGGGCGTCGGCAATGGGGTCATCGACGACAGGCTCCTCGCCTGCTCGCCGCGCGGAGCGGTTTGTCACTGCACCCGTGAGCACCAGCCTTCGCAGCGCTACGTCGGCAAGGAAGAGCAACAACGCCACCCCTGCCAGCCAGGGCCAGATGGCCTGGCGTGACCGGCCGGTAACAGGCGCCCGATCGAACACAGAATCAGGACTGGGTTCCACCCGCCCGCCGGTAGTGGCTGCAAGGTCGGCAGCGAAGCTCGGATCTGGATCGCGGAATGCATACTCCTCGGAGTAGCTGGAGACGGCTCCGGAGCTTCCGGACGCAACGGTCTGCCCACCCTCGTCAATCGAAACGGCAACCCAGTAGGCGCCCGGCTCTGAGACTCTTGCTTGCCCGCTAAAGACGGAACTGCTGGTTCGTCGCAGCGGGACCACCTCGACCTCTCCGGTGGGTGTTCTCACTGTTGCCAGCCCGGCAGCATCAAGTGGAACGTCGCCTGCGTCGAACTCAATGCTTGCGACCCCACCGGACACTCGCACCTCAGGCGGTGTCTCCCGCCCGGCAGGAACAACGTCAGACACCACGCGGCCCCAGAAGTCGACATAACCGTCCCACGGCAGCCAGTCCGCTGACCATCTGGCGGTCGAATCAGATGTCCACGCACTCACTCGACCAAGCCCGCGCTGCCAGGTAGCCAACAGCGGGTCTTCCTCGCCAACGAGAAGAGGTGTTATGGCGGTTGCCTTCGGGGTGGTCAGGACGTAACCGCGCAGCGGCGGTGTTGCCTCGAGTCCCTCCGTGACCTGCGAGAAGCCTCCCCGAATTGGCACAAACAAGCCCTCTTGGGCAAGAGACCGTGCAACGGTGAGGGTTTCCTCGACGAATACCTCGGGAATGGCACTGAGGTCCGCACCGTCGTAGTAGCGCCCCCCGCCCAGTTGCGCCATCCGCTGCAGCGTCGTTCCGGCCCCTTCACCCGTTCCAACTACCGACAGGGTCACGCCACTGTCGGCAATCTCGTCGGCGATCGGGAGAAGATCAGCCTCGTTCGGATCCCAACCGTCAGTGAACAGAATGATGTGACGTAGCTCCTCCTCGGCACCGCGTAGTTCGTTCAGCGCCTCGGTCAGACCCACTGCAATCTCGGTGTCACCTGCCGGAGTCAGCACGCCAAGGGCGGCTTCGATCTCGGCCGGGTCGAGCTTGGGGCCGAGCGGGATTGCCCAGTCGGTGCCCGAGCTGAAGGCCAGGACACCGACCCGGTCCTGGATGGTGAGCGCTTCGATTGCGGCCTGTGCTCCGGCTCGCGAGATGTCGGTCTTGTTGACTCCGCCTTCGACAAAGTTGTCGCCGCGGGCGTGGCACGCTCCCATGGAACCACTGGTATCGAGCACCAGCACCTCGGCGACGCTCTGGCGACGAACCAGGTCGTCGGGGTTACTGCTGACAGGGAGCAGGTTCTCGAACTCGGTCGCCTGGTAGCTGCCGAGCCCAAACGCCTGGTCACCGCCGACCACCACGAGACCCCGACCCAGGCTCTCGACATAAGCGGCGATGCGCTCGGTCTCAGCCGTGGTCGGTGCTGCGACGTTCACGAGCACCACTGCGTCGTAGCTGAGCAATGCGTTGTCTGCGGGAATCGCGGCGAGCAAGTCGACCTCGAGCCCGGCCGCCACCAGCGCCATTGCGAGCTCGGCGGCTTCGCCGGGAGCACCCTCGACAACGGCTACCTGGGCCGGACCCAATACCCGCACCAGACCCTCGGCCGAGTTGTTCTCTACCCGCGTGTCAAAGGGCGCCACCACCTGTGCACCCACCCGCAGGAACCCGGCTTCACCGGCCGGATACTGAAAGGCAAACTCGTTGGTACCTGGGGCCAGAGTGACATCGATCACATCGACCGCGTCAGATCCCGCATGCACCCGCAGCTGGGCAGCTCCGGCCGTGTTCGATTGCACAACTATCCGGGCTTCGACGCTCTCCCCGAGTCGGGCTGTAGCCGGCATGTGGACAGCATCAACCAGCACATCCGGGCCGGTACCGGTATCCGATTGCACCACATCTACAGCAACCCCCAGTTCTGCCGCCTCCTCGGCAGCGATGGTCAGGTCTCCTGAGGTAGGCACTCCATCGGTGAGGATGACAATCCTCCGGGAGCCTTCTGTCGGCATGAGTGCAACAGCCGACCGGATGGCAGCCTCGATATCCGTCGCCGCGTCATCCACCGCAGTCCGTACCGGCTCGGGAATCCGCCCTTGAGCAAGAGCACCATCAATCCGCAGCTCACTCCCAAAGACGGCAACGCCGGCCAAATCACCGGGGCCGGCCGCACCGAGCGCATCGGCAACGAACCTGTCCTGCTCGGCGCGTGCTTCCCCGGAAATGGACGCCGAGCGATCGAGCACAAACATCACCGCCCGCTCGGACACTTCGAGGGCAAGTGTCGGCTGCGCCGCGGCCAGCAGCAGCGCAGTGATAACGCCGATCCTGGTCCACACCGCCCACCGGTGCTGGCGGGCCGGCACCGCCGGACGCCCGACCCGAACCAGCAAAAGGATCATTCCGATCGCGGGGATCAGAGCGACCAGCCAGATTGGGTCCTCAAAGGTAGGCCAGCTCACGTGGGGTCACCTCGCACAGATCGCCGACGAGGTCGCGGAGCACCGTGGCCGACCCACCATTCGATGAGCAGTAGCAGCAGTGCGGCGCCAACCAGGACCGCGGTGAACTCACTGACGATGGCGGTTGATTCGGCAGCCGCCAGAGCAAGCGGTTCAGTAGCGATGGTTCGCGCCGGTCCCGCCGACTCGGCTGCGGCGAACTGGCGGACTGCAATGGGTCCGTTGCGAATCGTCTCATCGGCGGATTCGTACGTCACCGAATAGATACCGGGATCATCGGTCTCTTCGACGAGGGATACGCCATCAGGGAGTACCCGAGTTGAGCCGTCGGGACCGAGAATCGATGCGGTGGCACCAGGGGGCGGGGCGATCGCAATGGGTTGCCCGGCCGGTCCGGGAGCGATCGAAGCGGCATCCTGTCCACCAAGGTATTGCAGCAGGCGGCTGCCGAAGATCGGAAAACCGATCTGCACTGGCAGGTTCGATTGGGTCAGATCGAAGGTGAAGTACACCGACCGATACCCGTCGACTTCGCCCAGCAGCACAAGTGGGACATCGCCCGCCTTTACGAGCGGAAGCCAACCGGGGGCATCGACAACATCGGCCTCAGCAATTGCCAACGATGACAGGTCAACATCATCCAGTAACGGCTCTCCAGGCCGCTGAAAGCTAGCCGCGGTGTTCTGAATCGTCCCGGTGACAGTCACCCCGGTAGGCGGCGGAGACGGACGGATCAGCCACGAAGGAGCGGTAAGACCCGATGCTGCCTCACCATCGACAATCAGTAGGTCCGGCGCTTCTCCTGCGGCCGGCCCGAACCCGGGCAACGAGGCGACCAACGCATCCAGGAATACCGACCCGGCGCCAACAGTTGCCACCGTACGCTCCTCGCCACTCCCCATCACCAGATGAGCTGTGTTGTCGAGATCCAGCCCGTCCTCCAGCGGAGCACCAGACTGTTGGCGGAGCGAGGCAACCACCCGCAAGCCCGGACTCGTGTCGACGCGGAGTCCGTCGCGAATGCGTCCCCCGGCTGCAATGGCCAGCGGAATCGACACAACAGGTTGGTCTCCCGCAGCGACGTCGAGCACCACGTCCAGATCGGCCGATCCGAAGTTGGTGACCTCGACGAAGAGGCGGACCCGGCCGTCGTCGCTGGAGTCCCCGCTGAACGCTGTTATGGCAGCATTGTCCTCGACCTCGGCGAACTGCAGATGCTCAGCGCCGATCACCGGCTCGTCGAGAGGGGTGAACTCCGGAAAGCCACCATCGGAGAAGATCAGGATTCGGGTTGGCCGGTCTGGCGTCGCCAGGGAGTTGGCAATGGCGATCGCGCCTGCCAAATCTTCGACCCCACCCCCTGCCGTCAGCCCGGAAACTATCTCTCGTAGTTCCGCGGGGTCGCGTGCGAGAGCCGCCAGGACATGCGGGTTTGGCCCGGCTTCGACAATGGAGATTACGTTCGTCTCAGATGCGTCGCCGATCAGTTGGAGCGCCCTGGCTTTGGCGTCCTCGATCCGGTCCGCCATCGCCATCGAGCCCGACGTGTCCATCACAAAGACCGTGTGCGGGCCAAGCAAGGACACCTCGCGGCCGAACGGTCGCGCCAGCAACAACACAAACACAAGCAGCGCCAGCAACTGAAGGATCAGCAAAGGGGTGATCTTGGGGCGTTGCCAGGGCACGGCCGAAGTGACCGGCACTCCTGCCTTCTCCCAAAGCATGACGCTCGCCACCTCCTGCCGATGGCGGCGCGTGCGCAGCATGTACAACGCTACGAGCGGGATGGCCAGAAGCGACAGAGCGAGCGCGGCTGGGGTGAGAAAACTCATCGCACTGTGGCCATTTCCGACAGCGCACTGATGACCCGGGCAACGACATCTTCGTCGGCCGGGACGAGTACGTAATCCAACCCGACACGCCGGGCCCGGGCGGCAGCTGCAGCTAGGAACGAATCCAGCGCCCGACCATATGCGGCCAGGGCATCAGCAGAAGTAGAGAGATCCACAACCCTCCCGCTCTCAGAGTCGATCAGGCGCAGGTCTCCGGACAGGCTCGGCTGCAACTCCTCACGACCCAGGACATGAAGGACGATCCCCGAACCGGAAGCGCCCAGAGCGTCGATTGCGGCCTCCCAGGAATCATCCAGCAGGTCCGATATGAGCACACAAGAACCGCGCACCGTCGTGTTACTCATGATATGGCGCGCTACGGGCTGAAGACTGCCGGCAGCACCGGGACGGAGACCCTCGAGCCACGATTCGAGCTGTGGCCAACCCGAGCGGTGGCGACTCGGCGGCCCGGCTCCGAAGGCCTGATTGTCGGCTCCGGGGACATTGATGGGATAGACACGATCACCGCCAGATAGAGCCAGATAGGACATAGCCGCAGCCAACTGCTGCGCCGCGGCGAATTTGTTGTGGTGACCCATCGATGCGGACGTGTCCACGATCACTCTGATCGGCAGCTCTTCCTCGGCCTCAAACAAACGAATCATCACGACGCCGAGACGGGCTGCCAGGTTGTGATCGATCCTGCGGAAGTCGTCGCCGGGGACGTACTCGCGATAGTCCGCAAAGTCCACGCTGTCGCCCAGTTGCACCGACGGATGACGACCCGACCACTTGCCCCGCACCCGGCCGCGCAAATGAAGCGACAATCGCTCCAGTCTGTTGCGCGTATCGGGGGGAAGGAGCACTCAGGTCTCCCTACTGCCCCGACCCGGGGTGGGCCTCCAAGATGGCGGCGACCAGGTCATCGGGGGCAACGCCGTCGGCGGCTGCCTCGTAGCCCAGTACCAAGCGATGCCGAAGAGCGGAAGCGGCAACCCCGCGAATGTCCTCCCGGGCCACGTTGAAACGACCGTCGAGCATGGCAAGCGCCTTGCCACCGAGGATCATTGCCTGAGCGCCGCGCGGGCTGGCCCCGAAGCGAACATACCGCTTGACTACGTCGGGGGCGACGTCCGTCTCGGGATGGGTGGCTGCCACGAGCGTGGCCGCATACTCGAGCACATGCGAGGCAGCCGGGACTTCGCGGACCATCCGACTCATCTCGATGAGAGTCGGCCCGGCAACGACCGAGCCCACAACCGGCTCCTCATGGCTTGTAGTCCGAATGAGGATCTCGACAACGTCATCGGTGCTGGGGAAGGGAACAATCGCCTTGAACAGGAACCGGTCCAGCTGGGCTTCGGGAAGCGGGTAGGTGCCTTCCATTTCGATCGGGTTCTGCGTGGCCATGACGAAAAAGGGCCGCGGCAACTCGTGAGTTTCCCGGCCGAGTGTGACATGACGCTCCTGCATCGCTTCGAGCAGCGCCGACTGGGTCTTCGGGGTGGCCCGATTGACCTCATCGGCAAGTACCAGGTTGGCGAACAGAGGGCCACGATGAAACTCGAAGACCCCTCCCTTGAGGATGTTCGTGCCAAGGATGTCCGCCGGCATCAGGTCGGGTGTGAACTGGACCCGGCCAAAGCCAACATCGAGAACTTGCCCGAGGGTCTGCAGCAACCGCGTTTTGCCGAGGCCAGGCACCCCCTCGAGAAGGACATGGCCCTCACAGAGCACTGTGAGAAGGACCGTTTCGATGAGGTCACGCTGGCCAACGATGACCTTGCCGACCTCGGAACGGATCGATTGCGCTGTGGATGAG
>CBDUNF010000134.1:0-10149 GCA_965368515.1 uncultured bacterium | reverse complement strand
GTGGCGATCCGAGATACATAGAGGCGTTGCCCTCAACCATGATCACCACATCGCAGAACGAAGGGATGTAGGCGCCGCCGGCTGCAGATGGGCCGAACAGGCAGCAGATCTGCGGCACGTGACCAGACAGGCGCACCTGGTTGTAGAAGATCTTGCCCGCACCCCGCCGCCCGGGAAACAGATCAATCTGATCGGTGATGCGGGCACCGGCTGAATCGATGAGGTAGAACACCGGCAGCATCTCGTCGTAGGCGTACTCGAGGGTACGGATCATCTTCTCGACGGTGAGCCGTCCCCAGCTGCCCGCCTTCACCGTTGGATCGTTGGCGATGACCGCAACCGGGCGGCCATCGACCGTTCCCCGACCCGTCACTACTCCGTCGGCGCCGTGCTCTGGAGTAATCGCGTTTGCCAACAGACCGTCTTCGACGAAGCTGCCGGGATCGAGCAGAAGATCCACCCGGTCGCGCACGAACATCTTCTGCTGGGTCTTCAGCTTTTCGTGGTGTCGGTCCGGGCCACCTCGTTGCGCGACGTCGGCTGCCTGCCGGAAACGCTCGAAGGGGCCGAGATCGGTCACGACTCTCTCCGGTTGTGTCGGCGGCGAGCGGTCAGTCGCAGCGGTGTCCCCATGAAGTCGTACTCCTCCCGTAGCCGATTCTCCAGATAGCGTAGATAATCGACGCCAATGTCGCCGCCACGAACGAACAGGACGATGTTGGGAGGCTCCGAGCTGGTCTGGGTGGCATAGATGATGCGGGGCCGCTTTCCCTTTTTAACGGGGGGCGGATGGGCTTCCTGCCATTGTCGAATGAGACGATTGACTTCAGACGTCGGGACGCGTTGCCGTCGATTCTCGAGCACTGAACGGATTGCCGCTGGCAGACGATGGAGACGGGCGCCGGTCTTGGCTGCCATTCGCAGCACCGGTGCCCAGGCAACAAACCCGAGCCGATCCGCCACCGAGTCCTCGGTCACGAGGCGCTCCTCGTCGGTGATCACATCCCACTTGTTCAACAGAATGATCAGACCGACGCCGGCTTCGCGAATCTCCTCCGCCAGCCGCTGCTCTTGATGGGTCGCGCCCCTGGTCCCATCGACGATCAGCAAGGCGACGTCCGCAGACTTCAGCACTTCCCGGGCCCGCAACACGGCGTAGAACTCGACATCATCGGTGATCTTGGTACGACGCTTGATACCGGCTGTGTCAATGATCTCGAAAGGTTCGCCGTCGAGCTCCACGACCAGGTTGATCGGATCTCGTGTCGTGCCCGGCACATCGGACACCAACACCCGGTCATCCCCGGCCAGCTGGTTGAGCAGCGTCGACTTGCCGACATTGGGCCGGCCAATGATCGCCAGCTTCGCCATCTGGAAACCCTCGTCGATGTCGTCGTCGAACACGGGCAGCTTGTCCACCAGGACATCGAGGAAATCGCCGGTCCCCCGGCCGTGCTGTGCCGAGACGGGCATCGGTGCACCAAGACCGAGGGTCCAGAACTCATCAAGGGCTTCCTCCTGGCGCGGACCGTCGACCTTGTTGGCGACGAAAACAAACGGCAGGCCACTGCGCAGCAGGAGCCGGGCCACACCCTGGTCGTCATCAACCAGCGAACTGGTCGCATCGGCCACAAAGACCACCACATCTGCTCCCGCGACGGCCAGCTCGGCTTGCTCCCGGATGTTCGCCGTGAGTTCCTCGTCGGGGTTGAGTTCCCAGCCGCCGGTGTCGATCAGCATGAACCGGTTTCCCTGCCATTCAGCGATGAACTCGCGGCGGTCTCGGGTGACGCCGGCTTGCTCATCTACCACCGCGGCTTTGCGCTGCAGGATTCGGTTCACCAGCGTCGACTTGCCCACATTGGGGCGGCCGAGGATGGCAACTACGGGCAAACGGCTCATGTCATAGCTCCAGCAAGAAGACCGGCGATTGTGGGCGGCACGGCATCGATCGGCGCAGCAATCCGGGCAGCAACGTCGGCAATGTCAACGTCATCGAGGAATCGGCCGCCGGGCACCGCAGTATTGGGGATCAGGAACTTGCGCACCGGCCCATCGTCGGCTGCGATAGCGCGCTCAACGTCGGTGCCGACCAGCAGGCCGGAGACACCTACGTTGCCGCCAAAGAAGTCATTGGTCACCGGCAGGACCCGCAGAGGGACGCCGGCCAGTGATTCGATTCGAGGAAGAATCTGTGCAAACACCCTCGCACCGTAGTCACCAGTGACGATGACGACGGGGCCCTCGGTCTGCTCGGCACCGCTTCGGTACAGCGACCGCGTCTCGCGATAGCCCGTTGCGGGCGCTGCAGCTATCTCGTTCCACTGCCCGGTCATCTGCGGAAAGCTGGCCTTTCGACCCGTCTCGACCGACTCCAACTCGTCCAGAAAGGCACGGATCATCCCGATTCCGTTCTCGTGCTGGTCGAAGTCTTCGTAGGCTTCCAGCGGCGGGACCGGCATCCCGGCCACGAGATACATCTCATCCGATGCGAAGAACAGCCTCCGTCCGAGGTTGGCTAGAGCCTGCGCCTGCCAGTGGTGGATGATCTCGAGGTCGGCGGCGGCGTCGGCCGCTGTGTGCACCCGCAGCGTGGTCTCCTTGCCGTGCTTGGACAGCCCTAATGGCACGATCCCTACCGAGGCCAGCGACGGATACGACACGATGATCTCGGCCAGCGTCTGCTCCAGCACGTCACCCGAGTTCACATCGGGGCACAGGACAATCTGGCCGTGTACTTCGACATCGTTTGCCAGCAAGCCGCGCAGCCAGCGCAGGCTCGTCGCTCCGCGCGGGTTGCGCAGCATTCCCGAACGCACCTCGGGGTCGGTGGCGTGGATCGACACATACAGCGGGCCAAGACGCTCTTCGACGACTCGAGACAAATCGAGCTCGGTGAAACGGGTCAACGTGGTGAAGTTGCCGTATAGGAACGAGAGCCGGTAGTCGTCGTCTTTCAGGTACAGCGTTGTCCGCATCCCGGGCGGAAGCTGGTAGATGAAACAGAACTCGCAATGGTTGTCGCAGGTCTGGACGCGATCGAAGATCGACGAGTTGAGCCGCAGACCAAGCGGCGAGCCTTCCTGCTTGCTGATGTCGATCGCAGCAGCATCACCGTCCCGCTTGATTTCGACGGCGACGAGGGCTTCATCAACCAGCTGTTGGTACTCGATGATGTCGGTGGGGACCACACCGTTTACGGACAGCAGCTCGTCGCCCGGCCGCAGGCCTGCGGCCGCGGCAGGACTGCCCGGAACAACTTCGAGGATCGTCGGATTCGACATGAGAAGGAGAGCATAGATGGCGTGTGCCACCGGCGATACGGCGTGTCAGCCGCAGCCCACATTCCTGCCTACCATTGGTCCATGGTCGATCGAGTTCTTCTTGCCGAACCGCGCGGGTTCTGCGCCGGTGTCGAGATGGCAATAAAGGCGCTGACATGGATGGTCAACATCTTCGAAGCGCCTGTCTATTGCTATCACGAGATCGTTCACAACGAGGCCGTCGTCCACGCCTTCGAACAGGCCGGGGTCGTCTTTGTCGATGATATCTCGCAGGTGCCACAGGGCAGACCGGTCATGCTGTCTGCCCACGGCTCCGCACCCGAAATCGTCGCCGAAGCCACCAACCGGGCGGCAGTCATGGTCGATGCCGTCTGCCCGCTGGTAACCAAGGTGCACCACGAGGTGAAACTCATGGCCGGCAAGGACTACGACATCATCTACGTCGGCCACGAAGGCCACGACGAGGCGATTGGCGCCGTCGCCGAAGCCCCCGAGGCGGTGACCCTCGTGGACCCCACGCAGGGACTCGGCGCATTCGAGGCCGCCGATCCTTCCAAAGTGGCTCTCCTCGCCCAGACCACACTTGGGATGTACGAGTGGGAGGGTGTCCTCGAAGACGCCACCAAGCTGTACCCCAATTTGAAGACTGCCCGCCGCAGCGACCTTTGTTACGCCACCACCAACCGGCAGAGCGCGATTCGTGAGTTGGCGCGCCAAGCCGACACCATCCTCGTAGTGGGCTCGGAGACCTCATCCAACACGCAGGCCCTGGTGCGGGTTGGTCAGAAGGAGGGCACACCCTCGTACCGAGTTGATGGTCCCGCCGATATCGACCCTACCTGGCTGGAGAACAGCGAGGTCGTCGGGGTCACCGCAGGTGCGTCCGCACCAGACCAGCGGGTTCGCGAGGTCATCGCAGCCGTCGCCCCGAAATCTGGAGTCACCGTGCTGTCGTTGACCGATGAGGACGAGTACTTCCCTCTTCCGCCAACGCTCCGCCGGTTCGTCAAGACGCTGCAAACCGTGGTCGAGGCTGCGTTTGCGGTGCAAGAGCGCAACCTGCCCGGGCCGATCGAAGAAGACCCCAACTACTCGGCCACAGGTGCGTTGGATCTGCTCGGGGTCTAGCCGGTGCGCCTAGCGGCTCTGGGCGGTGGCGACCAGGTCGAGGATGGATGCGACGACTTGCTCGACGTCCATCGAGCTGGTGTCGATTTCGACGGCGTCGTCGGCGGGGCGCAACGGGGAGGTTTTGCGGGTGGAGTCGGCATGGTCGCGGCGGTTCAGGTCGGCGACGATCTCAGACACGTCGAGGTCCGCCGCTTCGGCATCACCGGCACGTCGGGCGGCACGGATGCTGGCATCGGCGGTGAGGAATGCCTTTACGGGTGCATCGGGGAAGACGACGGTTCCGATGTCGCGGCCCTCGACCACGGCGTCGCCGCCGCGAGATGCAACCCAATCACGTTGGATCTGGACCACATGCTCCCGTACGGACGGCAAGGCCGACACCGGGCTGACTGCCTGGGTGACTGCCTCGGAACGGGTCTCGTCTGCTATCGACCGACCGTCGAGCAAGATGTCGCCATCCTCGTACGCAATCTCGCGTGATGTAACCGCTTCGAGCACTGCGGCCTCATCCGCAAGGTCCACATTCGCCTCGAGCGCAGCCACAGTCGCAGCGCGATAGGTGGCACCCGTGTCCAGAAAGTCGACACCGAGGACTGTCGCCAGCCGGCGGGTGACAGTTGATTTTCCTACTCCTCCCGGTCCATCTATTGCGATGACCACAATGCCTCCAGCGCTTCGAAGAATCTTGGCCAGGACACCCCCACGGTCCCTGCGCCCGAAATCGTAACCGGGCCGGTCGCACCGGTGGCGGCGACGGCGCCTGCCATCGCAATTCGGTGGTCACCCGCTGCCTCGACGACGCCTCCATCGAGCCAGCCAATCCCGAGGACCTCGAAGCCGTCTGATCGCTCCTGCGCTCCCCCGCCGAGGGCGTTGATCATCGCCACCGTCGTTGCGATCCGGTCGCTCTCTTTCGCCTTCAACTCGGCCGCATCAGATATGCGGGTAATACCTTCGGCATAGGAAGCGACGACCGCCACCAGCGGCAACTCGTCGAGGGCGGCAGCGGCAAGCGCACCGTGAACATGGGTGCCGCGGAGCCCGTTCCCCTGCACTCCGACCGTGCCAACGGGATCGCCGAGCACTGCACCGGTGACCTCACCGGAAATCGTCGCACCCATCCCTTCGAGTATCTCGAGGAATCCAATCCTGCCGGGATTCAACGAAATATTGGGAGTGACGACATGCGCACCATCGATGATGGCTGCAGCCGCCCAGAGAAACGCAGCCGATGACGGGTCGCCCGGTATCACGTAGTTGAATGCCGGCACGTCCCCAGGAAAGATGCGAAACGTCGTCGATGACTCTCGCTCGCCGAGACCCATCGCTTCCAGCCACCGTTCGGTGTGATCGCGGAATCCGGGCGGGCTCGTAATGGTCGATTGGCCATCGGCACGGATCGCCCCCAGCGAATACGACGACCGGACCTGGGCGGAGGCCATCGGAATATCAACGTCGCCTGCAGTCGTCTGGCTCACTCCGGTCACCGTCATCGGCGCTGTACCTTCGCCGGACAGTTCTACGGTCGCGCCGAGCGCCTCCAGCGGCTCGACCAACCTGCCCATGGGGCGCCGCATCAGAGATTCATCGCCAACCAGAGTGGTGCAGAGCCCGGATCCGCTCAGGGCTCCGGCCAGCAGGCGCATGGTCGTGCCCGAGTTCTCGCAATCCAATGGACCGGATGGCTGGACCCATCCACCGATGCCGGGCGAGGTGATCCGACTCCCGTCAACCTCGACACCGAGCTGCTGGACGACGCTGAGCGTCGACTGGACATCGCGACCGGTGGCGAGCCGCTCGACCGTGCTGGTTCCTTTGGCCATGGCGGAAAGGATGATCGACCGGTGCGAAAGCGACTTGTCACCAGGGACTTCGATACCAGCAGCAAAAGGCTGCCGCGGGCCCTCCAGCACAACTGTCTCACTCACTGCCCACCGTCCTTGTCGATGATGGCAGGGGCATCATGCCACGTCGCACCAGCCTCCGAGTACAGAGATTGCACTTCCTCGATACTCAGGTGGCGCCACGAGCCCGGTTCCAGCTGGGAGTCGCGGATGGGCCCGATCGCAATCCGAACCAGGCGGAGCACCGGATGGCCCACCTCGGCCATCATCCGCCGGATCTCTCGCTTCTTCCCTTCAGTCAGGACGATCTCGAGCAATGTCTGCGACTTGTGGCGGTCTTTCACCTTGACGCTTGCCGCCGTGGCCAGTCCATCCTCGAGCTCGATTCCATCCGTCAGCCGACGCAGCGCAACCGTGCCCGGCGTTCCTTTGACCAGCGCCAGGTAGAACTTCTTCACCTCATAGCGCGGATGGGTCACCAGGTTTGCGAGGCTGCCGTCGTTTGTCATCAGGAGCAGACCTTCCGAATCCGCATCGAGCCGCCCGACGGGATAGAGCCGGGTACCGACGTCGACCAGATCCACCACCGTTTGTCGTCCCTGCGGGTCGCTCACCGTGCTGATGACCGTCTCCGGCTTGTTGAGCAGTACATAGACAAGGTCCGGGCGGACCGGGATGGGTACCCCGTCGACTGCAACTACAACTTCGTTGGGATCGCCCCGGTCACCAAGCACGGCGGTCTCGCCGTCGATGGTCACCCGGCCTTGCTTGATCAGGTCCTCGGCGCTGCGCCGGGACATCAAGCCGGTGTGGGCTATCAGTTTCTGGAGTCTGTCGATGATTCCTCCGGCCGGAACGGCTTCTCCAGGGCATCGACGACGTCGGCAGGTGGAACGTGATCGGCCAGCGGCGGCAGTTCTTCGAGGCCGCGTACACCCAGTTTTTCCAGGAACAGCGGCGTGGTTCCGTACAAGAACGCCTGTCCTGGCCCCGGTGCCGTACCTATCTCAGCTACAAGGCCGCGTCGCTCCAGAGTGCGCAGCGCCCTGTCCGATTCGACCCCGCGGATCTCCGACACCTGCCCGCGCGATACGGGTTGCTTGTACGCAACCACGGCGAGGGTCTCCAGGGCAGCCTTGGAGAGTCGAGTCACCCGGTCGGTGGCAGCAAAGCGCTCCAGGTACGGGCGGGCGTCGGGATGGGTGAACAGCCGCCACCCTCCGCCTAGCTCGCGGAGCACGAGGCCACGCCCCTCTGTCTCCAGATGCGCTGCGTACGCCTCGATCTCTTCTTTGATGACCGCCTGTGGCTGCTCCAGAACCTCGGCGATCTCGGTAACCGGGATCGGGTCTTCGGCAACGAAGAACATGGCCTCCATCAATGCGCGCAGTTCCACTACTCGCTCCATTCGCTATGCAACTGCCCGGCGTCAAAGGCAGAGGCGTTCTTGCTGACAATGTGGATGGGGGCGTCGCGGTGCTCCTGGCTGACGCTGATGACGCCCCACCGGGCCAGTTCCAGCAGGGCCAGGAAGTAGGCAACGACGTCGAGTGACCGGTCACAGTGCGACACCAGCTCTTCGAACTCGGTCTCGGCAAGCGCCGCAACCCGGATCCGCACATCGGCGATGGCATCGCCCACCGACGGCAGTTCGAGGTCGAGGTGGTCGAGGTCGGGCTCGTCGACCCTTTCCTGGAACGCACGGTCGGCGATTACGACAAACTGCTCGAGGTCGATACCCAGCTTGACCTCGGGCCGCAGCGGAACGATGTCGGGGTCGAGCCCGGCCAGACGTGGCACGAATCGGGCATTGCCGTCGAAGCGATGAGCGAAGACTGCCGCTACATCCTTGAAAGTGAGACAGGCCAGCAATCGGGCGAGAAGCCGATCGCGCTCCTCGGCGAGCGCTAGTTCCTCATCGATGTCGATCGGGCGGTCGTCCGGCAGCAGGCGACGTGCCTTGAGCTGGATCAGGGTGGCCGCGATCAGCAGGAATTCGCTGGTGACCTCGATATCCATCTCCTCCATGAGGTCGAGATGAAGCAGGTACTCGCCCACGATGTCGACCAGACTCAACTCGGTGATCTCGACCTGGTGCGATGTGATCAGCTGCAGCAGCAGATCGAGCGGGCCTTCGAATACCCGTGTCTTGACTTCGTAACTCATGTGGAAACCTCGGGCGGCATGCTATTACCTCGAACCGGCATTGCGACGGGTTTCATGCATTGTCCGCATCGACCAGCGCCTGCCATAGGGCTGGATCGTCGCCGATTCCGCGAGCGCCGCGGGCAAAGTTCACCGCCAGCGAGCTCGCTCCCACCCGCTCTAGCTCGGTAGCACCGAGCCGGCCGTGTTCGCGGTACATGCGCCATCGCATCGGCAAAGGTAGACGAAGCGAGTAGGCGACAGTGGCGAGCGAACGCCCGATTGGGCCGAGGTTGCTCCTCTTCTTGCCTACATCGTGCAACAACGCGGCGACCATGGCCTCGCGATTTGGTCCGACCGTCGCCTTCACTCTCTGGGCGACGTCGTAGGAGTGCCGTTGATCGATGGGTTGCTGTCGCCAGAAGAGGTCCGCCTCGGCCGGGCTCAGGAGTCCGGCAATCTCGTCCTGCTCGAGTGGCCCCAGCCGGTGGTGGGTAATGACGCCAAAAAACCGCGTCACTAGATGCCAGCCGTGGCGGAGCGGGGTCATCGACTTGCTATCAGGCCGAGCGGCGAGATTTGCAGTCGACGCAATAGCGGGAGGTCGGACGGAATTCCATGCGGGCGGCACCGATCTCCTTGCCGCACTCCTTGCAGTGACCGTAGGTGCCGTCCTCGACCTTGACTAGAGCCTGGTCGACGTCGGCAAGCAGCTTTGTCAGGTTCTCGACGATACCGAGCACCTCGCTGCGCTCGGCCGTGGCTGCGGCCGCATCTGCGAAACCGTCGCCATAGTCGACGTCGCCGGTTAGCTCGCCTGATTCAGTTGCTCCGAGCTCGGTCAGTTGGCGAACCAACTTCTCTCGCTCTTGCTTCAACGCTATTACGGCGTTATCGATATTCACGACAACCCTTCCGGATCTACTGCTTGCGGCCCTCATTGGCCACGCGGATGCGAGGTCACATAAACCTCATACAGGTGCTGAGGGGACACCCTCGTGTATACCTGCGTTGTGGAGATACTAGCGTGACCGAGCAGCTCTTGGATGGTTCTCAGGTCAGCACCCCCTTCAATCATGTGAGTCGCGGTCGAATGGCGCAGCACATGGGGGGAAACTCGGTCTTCGGCAATGCCGGCCCGCCCCGCCACCTGCTTGATGGTTTGCCAGACGGCCTGCCTGGTGAGCCGTCTGCCCCGGAAGCTAACGAACACTGCTCCGGGGTCAGGTCCGCCACCGACGAGAACCTGACGCAGCGGGTAGTAGCGACGCAATGCCTCGATCGCGAATCCACCGAGTGGGACTATCCGCTGCTTCGAGCCCTTGCCTGTGACCAGCGCCGTGGCCTCATCAAGATCCACGTCGATCTGATCGAGGCCGATGGCTTCCGAGACCCTGGATCCGGTTGCGTATAGGAACTCCAACAATGCGGCGTCACGGAGCCCGAGACGGCTTTCGGGGTCAACTGCGTTGAGCAGAGCTGTCACTTCCTGGACCGAGAGGGCTTTGGGAATGCCCTTCTTGCGCTGGGGACTCTCGAGAAGCGCAGTCGGGTCGGTATTGACGTATTCCTCTACCACGAGAAACCGATGCATCCCGCGTACCGCTGCCACCTTGCGACTGACAGTCGATTCGACCGCTCCGAGTTCGCGAAGTAGGCCGACAAAGCCGGTCACGGCGCCGGCGTCGACGTCTTCGATCTCACTGCACCCCTCACTACCCAGGTAGTCGCGATACTGGGTGAGG
>CBDUNF010000133.1:0-10170 GCA_965368515.1 uncultured bacterium | reverse complement strand
CGTTTACGGCGGCGTCGCTAGAGATGTTGACCACGATTCCGCCGTGACCCCCGCGCGCTGAGGTCGCAAGAGCCCCAAACAGCGCTTTCGTTAGGCGAAACGGGCCGACCACGTTGACCGCCAGTGCCTCTTCGAGTTCCTCACATTCGGTGTCGGCGAGGAGAGCCAGCGGAGTGGGGCCGAGGCTTGAGGCGTTATTGATAAGCAGGTCGAGACCACCGAGGTTGCCGGTGATCTGTAGGGCGATCGGGTAAGTGTCGTCCTTCTTGCCGACATCGCCGACGATGCCGAAGGCTCCCGTCTCGCTGGCCACGCGCTCGACAGCCTCCGGCGATCGTGCGATCAGCGCTACTCGCGCCCCCTGTTCGGTGAGCAGCCTGACGAGAGCCAATCCCAGCCCGGATGTTCCCCCGGTTATGGCGACGCGGAGCCCTTTGATCTTGGAAGTTTGTTGCATCATGATCCCCGTTCTCGTGGTGATGGAACCAACGTACAACTTCAAGTGCACTTGAAGTCAAGGAAGAATCAACGGCGGCCGGGACAGGGCCTTATACCGGCTTGGTAGTCCCCTCAGAACGACGAAGCAGGCAGCTCTCGTTGACCGGAGACCAATCCAGACACCATGACTCTGGCGACGTGTTGCGGATCCAAACCCTCCTGCATCGCCGGTGCCTCGCCATGGATGGCACGGCTGGATAGGCCCGTCTCGGTGTGCGGCGGCCTTGCATCAAGCACGTGAATGCGCCTGCGACGCAGCTCTCGGCCGAGAGCAAGCGTCGCGCCGCTCAGCCCGGCTTTGACCGCTGAGTACGGAACCATACTTGCCATCGGAGTCTCTGCGACCACCCCTGTGATGTTGAGAATGAAACCGCCATCAAGGTGGGGGAGCGCAGCTTGGATTGTCTTAAGCGGACCAACAAGATTGACCGCAACCATACGATCGAGGACATCCGGATCAGCGTCGGCCAACGGACCGAATGCAACGGCTCCGGCTGCATTGACGAGACCTTCAAGGCCTCCCATGGTCGCAACTGCAGTATCGATCATGTGAGTTATGTGGTTCGCAACGGTGAGATCGCAGACGACTGAGTGGACGTCGGGGCCGAGCCGCGTTGCTGTTTCGTGAAGGCTTGCCGCATTCCGTCCGGCCAGCATGACAGTGGCTCGTCGGTTCCTCAGCTCTTCGGCGATCGCGCCGCCGAGAACACCCGACCCACCGACCACGAGAACTCGGCGACCGGCAACCTCGATTTCGGCAGGCATCATGGGCTCGGTATGTCGGCTGAGGCCGACGAATCGGTTGGCTTGGCGTCTGTTGTCATGTGCAGCTCGGTGAGGCGGGCAGAGCGAACTTCCGCGATCCGATCTGAAGCGTCCAGATCCCGCATTTGTAGCTCGTGGGCTCTGCGCATACCGAAGGCAAGCGTTGCCCATGTCGTCAAGCTGAAGACGACGGAGCCGATTCCGAAGATTGCTGCTTCGTTCATGAGTCTTCGCCAGTCAGGACAAGTGTCCCCAAAGAGTGAATCGCGGGGACCCAGAGGCCGACGAAGATGCCGAGCTCGCGGTCGCCCGAAAACCAAAGACCCACTGAGAGCAGGAAGGATACGAATGCCGCGAGCAGGAAGACCAGTTTCGTCCGATGGAAAGATGAGAGCTCAGACAGTCTGGGCCGGCTGTTCTGCGGACGCGATTGAGTTGTCACTTGGTTTCTCCTGTTCGTTTCTTCTCGTTCGAAGCGAAAGGCCAGTTTGGATCCCGGGCTCGGCTGGTAGCGACCGGGTTTGAGCGCTGCTCCTGGGCGTATCCTGGGCAGATGGATCAACCACTGACACTTGTAACGGGCGCCACCGGGTATGTAGGAGGGCGCCTTGTGCCCCGCCTGCTCGCAATGGGCCATCGGGTGCGCTGTATGACGCGGGATCCAGAGCGACTGGCGCTTGACCCTTGGCGAGACGAGGTTGAGGTGGTGCAGGGAGATGTGCTCGACCGTGCTTCGCTCGAGTCTGCACTCCACGGGTGTACCTATGCCTACTACCTGGTGCACTCAATGGGCCAGGCAGGCGACTTTGGGTCGACCGACCGCGAAGGGGCCACAAACTTCCGAGAAGCAGCGGCCGCATCCGATCTCAGCCGGATTGTCTACCTCGGTGGGCTCGGCAGCGCCGCGGGCGGCGCTCTGTCGGATCATCTCAAGTCACGTCACGAGGTGGGCCGGGTTCTCGCCGACGGCGCCGTGCCCGTCACGGAGTTGCGTGCCGCAGTGATCATTGGGTCAGGATCCGTCAGCTTCGAAATGCTCCGCTACCTGACCGAGGTTCTGCCTGTGATGACCACGCCGACGTGGGTTCGAACCCGATGCCAACCGATCTCGATTCGCGACGTGCTTGGACTACTCGTAGCGGTCCTCGAGGATGGTACCGAGAGTCGGATTCTTCCCATCGGCGGTCCCGAGGTTCTGACCTACGAACAGATGATGCAGGTCTACGCGGAGGAGTCCGGCCTGCGCAAGCGAATCATCATCCCCGTGCCCGTTCTCAGTCCGGGGCTGTCATCACGGTGGATTGGACTGATTACACCGCTACCGTCCGGGGTCGCCCGTCCGCTGGTGGACAGCCTTCGCAACGAGGTCGTCGTTGATGACGATTCTGCGATGAAGCTCTTCCCCTACGAACCGATCACCTACAGGGAGGCGGTCCGGCTGGCTCTCCAACGAACCGTAGGGCGCGAGGTCGAGACAAGATGGTCCGATGCCGCGACCAGTCCGGCTCGTCCTCTTCCGTCAGATCCTGTGTGGGCAGGTGGCACCAGGTTCGAAGATAAACAAGTCGTTGCGAGTTCGGCCAGCACCTCCGATCTCTACTGGGCCTTCTCCCGGATCGGCGGCGATGTCGGCTACTACGGGTTTGGGTCGGCATGGCGGATTCGCGGTCTTATTGACGCCATTGTCGGGGGAGTTGGACTACGTCGGGGTCGGAGAGACCCAGAGGATCTGCGCCCCGGCGAGGCGGTCGATTTCTGGCGAGTGCGTGTTGCCGACTCGGGCTCTCGGTTGTTGCTCGAGGCGGAAATGAAGTTGCCCGGGGAAGCCTGGTTGGAATGGCTGGCGGAGCCGGTAGCCGGGGGATCGCAGCTGACGCAAACGGCCACATTTGTCCCCCGCGGACTCTTTGGGCGGCTCTATTGGTACTCGCTCGTTCCTTTCCATGCCCTGATCTTTGGAGCGATGGCCCGCCGGATTGCATCGGCCGCCGAGAAGCGCCACACATAGGGGTGGCCCGCCGATGCGACGCTTGGTACCAGGAAGTGCCGCGCTGCGGGTACTGGCGTAGCCAGCTCGACGGCGGCACCGCTCGCGAGGTCGATTCGAACAAGCTGTCGGCAACGGATCCGGCCCGCGTGTTCTTTCGGCGTCAGAGTCGGGCCAACGCGAGGGATGTTGAAGGACTTTCAACATCCCTCGCGGGGGTTCTGCTTTGGCCAGCTAGTAGTCGACTCTTCCGATCCAGAAGGCCCGGGCTGCCCAGTCCGGATCCTCGAATCCCTCGAACGTGATGACGTTGCGGATAAATGCGGAGCCGCTGGCGCCCTCGTAGCGTCCGGTCCCACCATCGAAAGTCACCGTTCCCTCGGCCACGATCTGCTGCCCGATCTCCGCGGGCATGAACGGGTCGATGATCACTTCGTAGGTTGCGCGGATCTCGTCGCCGTTGCCGGCAGTGAGCACCATGTCGGCACTATGCACGGTTGCCAGATCGTCTTGGTATAGCGGTCGGATCGGGCTGGGAGGCAGCGGCGCTCGATCTCTTGGCCCAGGTGTATCTCGCCCAGGGGGACTTTGATCGAGCCGAGGAAGCCCTGCAGCGGGCAGTTCTACGTGCCCTCGACAGCGGCTTGGAAAACTGGTTCAGGGTTGCGCTGCGGGACCTGGCGCAGGTGGCTTGTCATAGTTCAAACGCAGTGCTCGCGGCGAAGCTAGAAGGCGCATCTCGACGCAACATGCCGGCGTGGGGCCTGGATCGGGGCGTATATGGAGCCATTGCGGACTCCTGCATCGCAGAGTTGGGGCCGCAAGCATTTCGTGAGCTGAGCATGGAGGGTAACCAACTTGGGGTCGAGCAGCTGCTCGCCCTTGCCATCAGAAACTAGGGCACATACGCGACACAACGCTCCGTGCGATTCCAGTCGCCAGCGGCGTAGGGTATTGGACGGCGTCCGAAGGGTTATCTGTGATTGAAGATCGAAGCGCAAGCTTTGTTGAGCTGTTTTCGCACTTCGATTGGTTGTTCCGTGTGGGAGAGAAGGCTCTCAAGCGCGCCACAGGCAAAGCGCGAGGGCGCCTGGCACGTGATGCGCATTCGGTGGCTCACTATCCGATCGTCGCCGGTGTGATCTTGTTTGCCGTCGGCACGGAGGAACTAGTCGCGCATCCGGATGTCGCCATGGAGGCGCCGAGTAGGTGGGCCTTCCTCGGTGGCCTCATGCTGGTGCTTCGCCACAGAGAGGAACTGAGCCAATTGCGGGCGACTCCAAGCTAGATTCCGCAGCGCCGAGCTCCGACGACCGCAGCCGGTCGATTGATCAAAGGGCACACGACATCATGACTATTCCGGGGATCGACGCGGACGGGCTGGAGCAGCTATTGGCCGAGGTCAGTGGTCGGCCGGTACGCCTCGAGGGCACGTTCGCCTTTGGTGAAAGCACCCGTGCCACGCCGTGGAGGATCGACGTCCGGGCAAGCGGCGAGCACCACAGCTACCTGGTGCGGTTCGGGGAGTCGGTCAGCAGACACGAGGTAGTGGCTCTCCGGGCAATGACGGATCACTCGATTCCGACGCCAAGAGTCCTCTACTGGGATGAAACCGGCGATGTCTTGGGAACTCCGGTCTTCGTCAGCGAGTTGATTGAAGGGATACCGCTGCTCCCTGCGATGGTCGCCGGCGACAGCTGGGCCGACGATCTCTATGTCGATACCGTGTGCGCGCTCCAGGCTGTCTCCAGCGACGAGCTGCCGAGGGGGACGGCCGAGGCTCTCGGTCCAAGCGAATCGATCCGAGACATGATCGATGCGGCTCTCGTCCGATTTCCGGACCCGCAGACTCTGCATGAGAAGGCCTATCGGAGGCTGATCGAGACTCAGCCCGAGACACCCGATTTGGCGTTTAGCAACGGTGATCTGTGGCCGGAGAATCTGTTGGTGAGAGAGCGCCGTCTCGTCGGGGTGATCGACTGGCAGCACGCCGGGTGGAGCGATCCCATCTTTGAGTTTCTGCTGCCCTTTTTCCTGGTCCCGGAGCTGCGCAACCGCGGGATTGAGGAGAGATACTGCGCACGCAAGGGTTACGATCCGGCGCTGCTGGATTGGTACCACGGCGTGGAGTTCTTCGACTCCCTGTCGATCGTTCTCAAGACGGGCAAGCCGTATGAAATGCATACAGCCGCCAGCCTGACCGCGGATCTCGAGAACTGGTTGCGGACGGGGTAGCTAGTCAAGCAGCCCGTTGTTCGTTGCGAGCTGACGGAACTCGGTGACATCATCCGAGTGCTTGAAGCGTCGCGGCCGCCCACCATCTAGCGCCGATCGGTGCGCTGCTTCGACGAACACCTGAGCGCTCAACACCTCGTTCTGTGTGACAACAAAGGGGCTCTTCGCCTCAACCGCATCGCGGAAACCCTGGTGGGCCAGCTGATACGCCTTGTGAAATCGGGGCTGAAACTCGGCGTAATCTCCATCTAGTGTGGTCATTTCGAAGGTTTTCGAGGCCGGGTGCAGCTCTCCCTTGTCGGTCCACAACTCGACCGGGATCGGGCCGGGGTAGCCACAAAAACGACCGACGTGGATGGTGCCTCGGGTTCCGATGATGTATGTCTCGTTGTTGTACCCAGAGGCATGGGTGCGGCTGAGGTCGAGTCGTCCGATCGTGCCACTCTCAGTCGTGAAGCCGACGAAGGCGGTGTTGCCGCCCTCATCGACCGGGCTGTCGTAGTGCTTGGCTTCAAACATGCGCGCCCAGACTTCGTTGGGGTATTCGCCGAGTAGCCAGATGGCTTCGTCGGCGACGTGGATACCCATGTCGATGATGAGGCCCCGGCTGGTGTATGTCGCAGGCGGCGGATACTGATCGCGCAAGATCGAGCGGATCTCACGGATGGCGCCGATCAAACCGTCGTCCATGAGCTGCTTGGCGTGAAGGAGTGCTTGGTCGAATCGGCGCTGCAACCCAATCTGGACGAGGGTTCGGTCCGCACCAACTGCGCTCACGAATTCAAACGCCTCGGGCAGGTCCGACGTAAGCGGCTTCTCCAGATAGACAGGGATGCCCGCGGCGACGAAAGGCCGGGCGTCCCTGGCGTGGTCCTTGGTGTGCGACGAGATGATGACAGCATCGAGATCATGGGCGGTAATCATCTGAGCGGGATCGTCGTAGATCACCACGTTTGGCTCGCCGAGGACCCGAATCGCTCCGGATGCGGCAGCTAGGTTCTCGTCGCCGACCGCGGCGATGACGTGGCCTTGGTCCTTGACGATCTGCCCGTGCACCCGGCCAATTCGCCCGACACCGTAGAGGCCGTAACGGAACGTACGTGTCATGGCGATTTCCTTTCCCATCCGCCCAACTGCCACAGCTCTTGCGATGGTAGTGAGCAGTCCGTGTACCTCCAGATCAAGCCAACGTGTAGGTTGCGGATATGACCAAACCAAGACGTGATCGACCCGAAATGCCGGATGGCTACGGAGTGCCCGCGACAACTAACGGGATCCTCGAGTGGTCGTCGGCGGTGGGTCGGCTGGAAGAATCGCTCCATTACTGGATGGCGACGAGCCGTCCCGACGGTCGGCCACACGTTGTTCCACGCTGGGGAGTGTGGGTCGATGAGCGGTTCTGGTACGACGGTGCCGTGGACACCGTTCACGTGCAGAACCTCAACCTGAATTCGGCGTGTGTGCTCAACCTGGAAGATGGGCGCCAGGCGGTGATCGTGGAGGGGCATTCGGAAGTTGCTCCGGCTCCAGGCTTGGAATTCGGGAAACGCCTCTCAACCGAGTTCTCTCGCAAGTACTCGGAGCTCGGCTACACCCCCGGGCCCGCGAGCTGGGAGGGTGTCGATTCGGGGGGTCGCCGTGTGCTGACCCCTCGCAAAGCGATGGCTTGGTTCGAGTTCCCGACCGATGTGACCCGATTCAGTTTCTAGAACCTGATGAGCTGGAAGAACCCGACATCGAATGGTGAATCCGGCGATCAGCTGTTTAGCATTCACCCATGATGAACGATGAATGGCCCGACTTCGTTTCCGTGGCCGATATGTACGGCGATTGGGATTATGAGGCCGCAGTCAAGGCCCTAGAGCGGAGCCTCGGCCCGCGTAACAGCACATCGTTCTACGACACCGTTGGCTCTCTTGGCTTGACGGCGGACGAAACCGTGCTCGACATCGGTGGCCGGGAAGGCAGGGACTGTCTCGAGATTGCCAAGCGGTTCGGTGCGAGAGGAGTATCCGTCGATCCGGTTCCCGCCAATATCGAGCGCGGGAGCGAGATCGTCGCCGATCACGAGCACGGCCATCTGGTCGATATGCGGCTCGGTTCGATTGAGAAGATCCCGGCTGACGATGGCTTCTTCGATCTGATCCTGTCCCGTGACATGCTGGGGCACATCGAGAACCTCGACATCGCCCTGGCCGAATGTGCACGTGTCGCTAGGCGAAACGGTCTGATGGTCGTTCACGAGGTGTTCGGCACGGCGCTCCTCGAGCCTGACGAGAAGGCACGGCTGTGTGCCGACACGGCCACGTACCCCGAACGTCTGTCGGTCCCCAGCTTCGAAGAAACGGTTTCGAGGTCCAGCTTCACGATCGACAGCCTGGATCTGATCGGTTCCGAATGGGCGGAAGCCGCACAAGAGTCGGGCAGTGGCCGCAACTACATGTTGCAAGTATCCCGTCTCCGGCGGGCGAGGGAGCAACTGGTGGCGGAGCTTGGCGAGGTCCCCTACCGAGCGATGTATGGCAACGCTCTGTGGAGCATCTACCACATGATCGGCAAGCTCGAATCACGCGTCTACGTCCTGCGGCGAGGCTGATCGGGGGGATCAATCTCGGTCTACCTACGGATCACCAGCCCATTGGGCACCTTGGGAGCAAGCCACGTCGACTTCGGGGGCATTACCTGGCCAGCGTCGGCAACGGCCATGACGTCGGCGATGTCGACGGGGAAGGGCAGTATCCAGGCGTCCGAGCTGGTGTCCGGCTGGTGAGACTCGGAAAGGTCGGCGACAAAACCGAGGCGTTTGTCCCGGGTCGGGTCAAGGATGCCGAATACGGGTTCGAGAACCATTCTCTGCAACAGAGAGACATCGAGAGATTCGGTGATGCCGTCTCCGGACAAAGCCGGGTCGATCCGTAGTCGGAAAAACCGGTTGCTGACCCGCAAGCCGAATTCCCGGGGTTGCCGTGGCCGCGCCTCGACTTCACTCACCTCCTCGAGGATATGAGCCGACTGGAGGGTCGAAATGACGGCTGCCGTATCGAGTGTCGAGTCGGTGATGCACCTAGCGAAGGACCGTCGGGTCAAATCCTCGGATGAGAACAGTCCAGCCGGCATATAGGCCGTACCGTGGCCCTCTTCGGAGGCAACAAGGGAAGCCGCCGCCAGCCGGTGGTGTCCGTCGGTGATGTAGAGAGTTTCGCTGAACGACGTACATAGACGATCGGCTTCGGCACCCTCGATGAACCACAACTGATGGGGAACGCCGTCGGCCGTCGTGAATTCTGCGGCAGCCTCTTGCCTCGTAGTTGCATCGATTGCGGCTCTGATGTCCGGGTGGGGACGGTGGGTGAGCGCAATCGGATTGCCGTAGACACGAGTCGTTCTCATGTAGTTCGCCATCTTGCGTTGCGTTTTGGCGATTGTCTTCTCGTGGCGTTTGACCAGACCGGCGTTGTAGGCATCGAGGGAGACATCGGCAACGATGCCGGCTACCGCGGTGTCCCCGACGCCCTGACGGTACACAATGATCGAGTGGTCGATTGAGCGGATGGCACCGTGGTCCAGGCATTTGTCTATCCAGGCGATGGCATCGGCGTGAGAAGCCCCTGCGCCCCGACCGAGCGCGTTGCGGAAGCTCAGCGGGTCGCGCTTGGCGGCCTTGCGCTGCTTGGGCGAGAGCATCGAATTCGGCGGCCCCGCCACTCGATGTCCGAATGCGGACGTGGGGACGTAGCCGGACAAGGGCTTGAGAAGGACTGGCACGCCACCATGATGACAGGCCGCGAGGTAGTCCTGCCAGTCGAGTGGGTTGCCGGCTAGCCAGCCGCGATCCGCTCGCTCTCTCTTTGCAGGCTCTTGGCCACGCCGCCGATACCCTTGGTCATCTGCTTGTGGGTGTAGCCCTTCATGAGCTTTCCCATGAGGTTGAGGTTGTAGCTGTAGTGCAGGGTGAGCTCGGTGCCGTCGCCGCTCGGTGCGAGGTTGAAGTCTGCGACCGCTGAGGAAATCGGCAGCTTCGAAGCTTCGAAGATGTTCACCGTGAGACGCTTGTGAGGCGTGTACTCATCGATCCGTTCGTTGACGCCGCCAAACGGGGCGAAATCGCAATGCCGGGTGGACCCTTGCTGTACAGGTCCAGTTGAAGTCAGAGCTGATGCGGTGACGCCAGGATTCCATCGTTGGATATCACCAAAGTCGTCGAGCACCTCCCAGACCTTCTCCACCGGGGCGTCTATCTGGCGGGTGATCGTAAATGCCGGCATCGTGCCTCCTCGAATCTGAGGTTGGCAACGGTAGCGACGGCACCGGCGATGAATAACGAAGTGTCGTCACCTTTACACATGAGGAGGGGACCACTAGGTGGTCCCCTCCTCATCGTGGTTGGATGACGCCGCACACTCACTGGAGTGGATTGGGATCCATGAGGTGCCGGAGAAGCGGGTTCGTTCTAACCCTCCACTACCAATTCGCCATACATGCCCATGGCGAGGTGCGGTGGGCCACCGGCAACGTTGGGCGGGCCCCCTTCTGCTTCGGCGGCAGCTGCCAGGTACTCGTCGGGGTCGGCTCCGGTGGGGATTGCGCAGATCACCGCATAACGCCCTGGCTGGGTCAGCGTGCCGGTGCCCTCAACTACGAATCCATCCTCACCTGGGGGAGCTATAACGACCGTCTCCACCAAG
>CBDUNF010000132.1:0-10180 GCA_965368515.1 uncultured bacterium | reverse complement strand
TTGCGGGATACGGCTTCAACAAATCACACTCGGCCGCCTATGCCCTCGTCGCCTATCAGACGGCGTGGTTGAAGGCTCATCACCCGGCCGAGTACATGGCAGCGCTGTTGACGGCGGTCAAGCGGGACAAAGATCGGACCGCGCTATATCTCCACGAGTGCCGCCAGATGGGCATCCGGGTCCTGGTACCGGATGTGAATCGTTCCGATGTGGACTTCTCCGCGGTCGACGGCGACATAACATTCGGCATGTCTGCCGTCCGCAACGTCGGAGAGGCTGTGGTGCAACTCATCATCAACGAGCGTGAGAAGGGCGGTGAGTTCACGTCGTTTGGTGACTTCATCAACCGGGTCGATCTGTCCGTGCTCAACAAGCGGACCATCGATTCGCTGATAAAGGCCGGTGGCTTCGACTCGCTCGGCCATAGCCGTCGCGGCCTGTACGAAACCTATCTCGACATACTCGACACGACGATCACGAGGCGCCGAGCAGAAGAGATGGGGCAGTACAGCCTCTTCGGCGGTGGCGATGACGAGATCGAACAGGTTGAGATCGCGATGCCCGATCACAAGTGGGGCAAGAAGGTTCAGCTTGCGTTCGAGAAGGAAATGCTTGGGCTCTATGTCTCAGATCACCCGTTGTTTGGTATCGAGAAGGCGCTCCAGACGATGTGCACCTGCACGATGCCCGGGCTGTGGGAACGAGCCGACAAGGACAAGGTCAGCATTGGCGGCGTCGTCGGGTCAATCACACGGCGCTACACCAAGGGCGGCGACCCGATGCTGTTCTTTGTACTCGAGGATCTCCAGGGCAGCTGTGAGGTCGTCGCATTCCCCAAGGCCGTAGCGGAGTTCGGTCCTTTGATCCGCGAGGACGCCATCTTGGTAGTCACTGGGCGGGTTGACCATCGTGGCGACGATGTGAAGTTCATCGCGCAGCAGGTCCGAGAACCCGAACTCACCGCCGAGGCAATGGTCAGGCTCCGCGTGCCGGCATCGCGGTTGTCGAAGAACATGGTTGATCGGTTGCGCGGTGCGCTGCAAAATCATCCCGGGGGTGCGGCCGTGTACCTCCATATGACATCCGAGAACGGCGAGAAGGTCATTCGGCTCGGCGCCGACCACCGAGTCGAGCCCCGGTCGGCCCTGTTTGCCGAGCTGCGCGAGCTTCTGGGTCCATCAGCGGTTATGTAGACGGCGGCCGCACGAGTAGGTGGTCCACCAGCTCTGGAGAGCTTGCCATCAGCTCTGCCAGCCCATCGACCGTAGTCGGTGCAGCCGCCGCCCACGGGACGTCAACGAGATGAAGCTGATATCGAGTCGCGAACTCCTGCTTGACGTCGTGCTGGAGATGAACCTCGCTGGCCCAACGGGAGAGGTTCTCCCTAGCGGCCACTCTGGTGTCGCTGGCGATATCGACACCTCGGAGGTTTCTCGGCTCGGTCCACGTCGGAGGGAGCTGCTTGTTGAAAACAACCGTGCTCGGTCGGACCGATTTGGATTCCAGCTCTTCGAAGAAGCGGCGTGCCTCGCGCAGTGGAGTGGGTTCGGCCGTTGTGATAACGATGGAAGTCGCCTCTTGCAAGTGCATTTCGATTGCGCGGGCTCGCCGCGATAGACCGTCGTAGAGCGAGCGCAGATCCATCAGGAACTCGGCAATCTCCTCGAGCAGCGGACCTCCCAGGACGGCATCGGCTAGCTTCAATGCAGGCCGGGCCGTGACCCTGTACAGGGCGCGGCGACCCGGAATGCTGGCCCCGGTGAGCCAGCGCAGGAGTCGTCCTCCGATGAGTTCGCGCATCCTGCCCGGGGCGGTGTAGAAGTCAAGGCCACCACCGGCCGGGGGAGTGTCGATGACGAGCAAGTCCCACCGATGAGACTCGATGTGCTCGGCCATCTGCTCGCCGGCGGCGTATGCCTGAGCGGCTGGGAAGCGGTCGGCGAGCGCTCGGAAGAACGGGTCGTTGAGCAACCGACGGGCAACCTCCGGCTCGGCGTGGCGATAAACCATTGCCTCCCACGACGCGCTCACGTCGAGCATTGCGGCGGCTAGGCCCGGCTGGTTGGCGACCTCCGTTGGCAGATTCCCCAGGGTCTCCACGCCGAGCGCGTCGGCGAGCCTGCGGGCGGGATCGACAGTTATCACACAGGTCCGCAGTCCGCGTTGAGCGGCAGTGACGGCCAGAGCGGCCGAGATAGTTGTCTTACCAACGCCGCCGGCACCGGTGATGACAAGAACCTGTGTCGTCATATCTGATCGTCCCAGACATGAGCGAGCTGCTCAGCAACCTCGCCTGCGGTATGGATACCAAACAGGTAGGGGAGATGGGGGCCCGATTGCAGTTCGGCAAGCCAGCGGGTTTGCTGTGATTGCACGCCTGCGTGGTGACGGGCTGCTGCGAGATGGGGACCCTCAGGGAGGGTCTCGATCTGGGCATCGGAGAGGGCGAGTTCGGGAAGGATGCGGTTCGCAACTACCCCGGCCAGGTCGATCACGGGTTCGTCTTCGAGCCGTTGCAGGGCAGCGGCAGTTTCGAGAACGGGCAGTTCCGCCGGTGTCGCGACCAGCACGAGCGATGTCGTATCCGCATCTGCCAGTGCAGTGCTCATGCGTTCCGCCTGGGATCGGATCGGCCCGGCAGGCACCAGCTCGGCGATAGTGGTCGGCGCTCGTAGGTACGAGAAGAGCTGCCCGAGGGGTGGTGCGTCAACGAGCACGAGATCGTACCGACCCTGCCACATTTCGAATACGGGTTTGCCGATCGTGACGATTTCGCGGATGCCGGGGGCGGTCTCGGCCAGCACACTGAGCGCACGGGTCAACACCTTGGTAGGGGCGGCCCGGGGTACGTGGAGCTGGAGACGGAGGTACTCGTCGAGCGCTTCACTCCTGGTCACCGCAAGTGCTTCAATCCCCGAACGGACCCGACGCGGTGAATAGCCCAGTTGTTCCGTAGCGAGGTGCGAGGCGGCGCCAATTCCTTCGACCATCCCAATCACGAGCACGCGGAGGCCGCGCCGGGCGGCCAACAAGGCCAGCGATGCGGTGACGGCCGACTTGCCAACGCCACCCTTCCCGGATACGAAGGTCAGTTTGCGGTCGAGCATCACCCGCGAGGGTACTCGCGGACCGGCGGAGCCGGTCCGTAAGGAGTTTCGCTTTGGGAAACTCCAGCTGGTGTGTGTGGGGAGCTAGCCTGACGGGTCTGAGAGCTCTGGAGGATGCTGTGGCACAACTTGATGTTGAAGAATTTCTAGCTCGGGTCCGGGCGCGGGCCGATGCGGTCAAGGAGCGGGGCATTCCGCCGCTGGAGGGCGAGGCTCGCCAGCAGTTCATCCAGGCGGCCGAGAAGGACTATTTGGACTACCTATTGGTTGGTGGAGCGTCCTGGGCAATCGAGGATGGGCATCTCGTGCTGAGGATTAGCCTGGCCTAATCGTTTAGATGGGGTCTGCGATCCCGGATGCGGCCCGCTTGGCCGCCGCGCGACGTTCGCCCTCGAGCCGGGCCAGGTCGTAGTCGTTGTGGTCGACGTACTTCATTGCATCCGCTAGTTGGCGGTGGCCGGCCTTGTCGCCGATGAGGCGGTGCATCTCCTGGCACACGCGTCGGTAGCCCGGGTGTCCGCCAGGTCCGGTGCGCAATTCCAACAGGTGGAACGCTTCGCGGGCATTCAATTGGAAGAAGAACCGTATCCGGTACGCAAACGGAACCGCGTACTGCGCAACGTCTGGGCCGAGATCGGACCGGATGGCGTCGTATAGGGAGGCGGTGCGCCCCATTGCTTCGTCCCAAAGAGCTGTGGCCCCGATGTCATTGATCGACTCGGGAGTGATGTACCCGTGCGTTGGAGAGAGCCGTTGCCACTCGATCGAAAGCATGCGGTGGCGCTGCAGATCACGGAAGATGCCGTAGTCGCACAGGATGTCGAACCGGTAGTCGCTCCGCTCCATTGCGCGCCCGGGCTTATGACGTCGATTGCGTCGATCACCAACATAGGATCGAATCAGTTCGCTGCGCTCGGCAGGGGCCATGGCGGACACAAGATCCAGCAGCTGATCATCGGGCAGGTCCGTATATGCATAGAGAGCAGCGGCGGCGATCTTCAGTTCGGCGTCGTCATCCCATTCGACCAGAACAACCTCAGGCCGATCCTGAGGTGATTCTTCAACCTTGGCGGCAAGTTGCCCCATGCGGCCGGCGATCTCGGCCAAGTATGCGCTCCAATCGGTACCGCGTCCCGGAACATCGACCCGGCGCATGAACGAGGGAACAACCTTACGCAACTCTGTCAGCATCAGTTCGGCGTACTCCCTGACCTCGGCCAGGGGATGGGCGCGCATGCGGACGAGGAGCATCTCGTGCGCCTGTCCCGACCCGAAAATACCAACGTTGGATGTTGTCGAGGCAGGGAGAAGGCCACGCAGATCGTCGCATGCCTTGGCCCGGATCGTGGAGCGCCAGACGAAGTTGGAATCTCCCTCTTGCTTGGGGAAAAGCGTCTCGTAGTACGGCACCAGCTTGCCAACGAGATCGGCGTACGTGTCGAACAGCCAATCCATTGTCGATATGTAGTCATCGCGATGTGCGGAAGCTTCGATCTCGGGCGGGATCATGTACCGATAGTTCTCGCCGAGTTTCTGGTCGTAGAAGATATACCGGGTGCTCTGCTCGAGGTAGGACGCAAGGCGACCCCATTCGAGAACCTTGGTGAGGATATTGGAGGACTGTTCGCAGGCGAGATGAGCGCCGCCCAGTTGCGCCACCGAGTCATCGCCATACTCCGAGAAGACACGGTCATAGAGGTCCTGGGCGCGCTGCAGCTTCACGACCGGGTCGTCTCCGTCGAGAGCTGCGGCAACGTGCTGGACGCCAAGTTCGGGCTGGTTGTAGAACTCATCGATGAACAGACGTCGCACCGACTTCGGGGATCGGCTGTAGCGGGCGAACAGGGCACCCTTGACGACCTCGGGGAGATTGACGATGGCGAAAACGGGACTGTCGAGATTCGTGAAGAATCTGGCTAGAACCTGTCGCTCGTCCTCCGTGAATTCCTCATTGTGAAAGTCCATTGTCCGCCATTCGGTAACAGAGCCGCACCCTAGTTCGCAGTGGGGCCGGTTGCCGCAAGACCATACATGCTTTCGAATTCGGGGTATTCTCCGCGACATGATCGCACTACGAGCCATAATTGTGGGCCTGATCGGCGCAGCTATTGCGGTTGCGCTGATCCCTCTCATGGTGTTGCTTGACCTTCGTCGCGGCGGTTCGGGATGGGGTTTGTGCGCAGACGGTCTCGGTGAATGCCGCAACAGCTACTTCGCAGGGTTCGAACTCATCGGGTGGATCTTCGCCGCGTTGTTCATCCTGCTCGGGATGATCGCAATGTGTGTTCGGATTCTGCGCTACCTGGAGAGCCGATCCGGTGATCAGTCTTCGGTGACGGTGCCGTGATGGAGACGACGCCGCCGGAGGATGTTCTCCTACCGTTGCGCGATCGTCTTGCCGATTACGCAGCTGTGTTCGGCATCGGATGGGCAGTAATCGTCGTGGTCGGGCTTGCGATCGGGTTGCTCTCGTCTGCGTCTCTAGTCGAGGGCATTGCTTACGTTGCGTTGGCCACCGGGGTGCTGCTTCTCCTGGCCGGCGGTGCCACCGGTGGTGGCTACACCAACATGGGTCTGGGTGCGGCGGGAGCGATCTTTGGCTCACGGCAGCGCCATGATGAGGACTTCGAAGACGCCGATGTCAGAAGAGGTTTGCTCAAGCGGGTCGACGGATCAGAACGGCTGCGACGTGGCCTCCGACCTGAGAAGAATCCGCGGGCGTTCTGGCAAGTGATCGGTGGCTTCGTCAACCTCGCCGCCGGTTTGGCGCTGCTGATGATATTCGTCGCCTAGGACCCCGTATCGCCGCCAGGAGCCTCGACCGCAATGAACAAACCGCTCGCTTGCGCGACAACGACGCCGTCGTCGATGAGGCGCCCCTTGATGTGAAGGCGGCGACCCCGTCGCTGTTCTAGCTCGCCAATGAGCTCAACAACGCTCGTCGCCCTGGCCGGCTTGCGAAAGCGAAGGTCGAGTGTTCCGGTCATCACCATGGTGCCCTCGACCAAGATCGCGGTCCACGCCATGATCTCATCCAGGGCAGATGCGACGATCCCTCCATGCAATAGGTCGGCGAAACCGTGGTAGTCGGAGCGGGGCCGAAACTCGGCACTCACGGTGTTGTCTACCCGGTCGAAGTTGTCGAGTCCCAAACCGATGGGATTGGCTGTGCCGCACCCAAAACAATGATCGTAAGCCTCCCGGATCGCGGCGATGCGGTCTGACGGGATCACCCGTGGTCCTTGATGATGACCTGGGAGCCTTCGATGCGCACCAGCTCAACCACTGAGTGGACCGTCCATCCATGGCGCTCGAGACGTTCTCTTCCGCCTTGCCACTGCTTCTCGATGGCGAAGCCGAACCCGAGCAACTCGCACCCGGCTTCTGAGGCGATTTCGCCGAGGGCTTCCGCGGTGCGGCCCCTTGCCAGGAAGTCGTCAATGATGATCAGACGTAGACCGGGAGGGAGCACCCGCCTCGCCACCTCAACGCGATATTCAACTCCCTTGGTCGGGGACGTCACCTCTCGCGCAAAACTGTACCGATCACCGGTTCCCAGGTACTTCTTCGCATAGACCATCGGGATGTCGAGTTCCTGCGAGCACGCCATGGCGGGCGGGATGCCCGACGCCTCCGCAGTCAAGATCATGTCGGGTTCCATCGGGGCAAACGATGCTGCCAGCGACTTCCCTACAGATGCGATCACTGCCGGTTCTACACGATGGTTCAAGAACTCATCGACCAGAACCAGTTTGCCCTCGACGCGGGCTCTTTCTGCTACTGCTGTTCGTAAATCCACGGATCGGATCGTAGCCGGAAAGGATCGGGCTCTCTTCTACACTCACCGCTCTATGGCACGAACCGCACCCATCGACCAGCCGCCGGCGCAACGGCGACGGTCGGCTCGCATCATTCTCAAGCGACTCACGAGCATCTACCCCGAGATGGCGACCGCCCTCGATTATGAGGATCCCTGGCAGTTGCTCGTTAGCACCGTGCTGTCCGCCCAGACAACCGACGAGAACGTGAATCGGGTGACCCCCGTGCTGTTCGATCGTTGGCCGACCGCCGAGGACCTGGCTTCCGCCAACCCCGATGAGGTCGAGAAGGTTGTCTTCTCTACCGGCTTCTATCGCCAGAAGACAAAGTCGATCTTGGCGCTGGCAGCCGACGTCGTGACACGATTCGACGGCGAGGTGCCGCGGGATCTCGATGCAATGGTCACGCTCAAGGGTGTGGGGAGAAAGACGGCGAGTGTCGTGCTGGCTGAAGTCTGGGGCGATCCAGCCATAGCCGTCGACACTCATGTCAAGCGTGTAGCGCTTCGGCTCGGTCTCACCGCCAACACCGATCCGACGAAGATCGAGGCCGATCTGAAGGATCTGTACCTGAAGAAGACGTGGGCGGGCATCTCCATGCGATTCATCCAGTTCGGTCGTGACGTCTGCGATGCGCGCAAACCGCGATGCTGGGAGTGCCCGATGCGAGATCGCTGCCCTTACGAGCCAAAGACTCCGCGCCCCCGGGACGATCAGTGACCGGTCGCGAGCTCGATCGCAAGATCTTCCGTCTTGCGATTCCTGCGCTCGGGACGCTCGCCGCGGATCCGATCGTCTCGCTCGTGGACACCGCGTTCGTCGGCCAACTAGGCAAGACTCCGCTCGGTGCTCTCGGCGTATCGGTAGCGGTGTTCTCGGTCGCCTTCTTTCTCTTCAACTTCCTCGCATACGGCACCACCCCGCTCATCGCGGGTGCCGTTGCCCGCAACGACTCCGAGGAGGCCGGACGCCTCACCGTGGGGGCTCTAGCTCTGGGGGTTGGAATCGGAATCGTGATGATGGTCTTGCTCGAGATCCTCGCCGACCCGATTCTCCGCATAATGGGGGCCGAGGCAGATTTGCTCGAGGATGCGGCCACCTACCTTCGGATTCGCGTCATCGGCATGCCCGCGGTCTTGCTGGCCACGGTGGCACATGGTGTGTTCCGTGGTTACCAGGACACCAGGACCCCGATGTGGGTCACCGGGTCGATATCGGTCTTCAACCTCATCCTCGATCCAATCCTGATCTTTGGATTCGGATGGGGTCTTGCCGGTGCGGCGTGGGCTACAACGATCGCACAGTGGCTCGGTGGATCAATCTTCGTTCTGATGTTCTATCAACGACGAGCCGCGTTTTCGCTCCGTCTCCAATGGCCGGGTTTCGGTGCTCTACGGCCCCTGGTTGGTGCGGGAAGGGCCTTGATTATCCGCAGCGGGGCGCTGCTAACTGCGTTCACTTTGGCAACCGCTGTAGCAACCAGGCAGGGGGAGGGCGTTGTCGCCGCGCACCAGGTGGCTGTGCAACTCTGGATCTTTCTCGCCCTTGTAGTCGATGCTCTGGCGATTGCAGCGCAGGCGTTGGTCGGGCTCCACTTCGCCGGTGATCTCGCCCTGGCGCGGGCGTATTCGTCCCGGTTGTTGCGTTGGGGCGTGCTCGAGGGTCTTGTGCTCGGAGCGGTGATGGCTGCGGGTTGGACGGTGCTACCGCAGGTGTTCACCAACGACGCCGACGTTGTGGCCGAGGTAGCCGGGGTCTATGCATTCATTGTTGTTATGCAACCGCTGAACGCCGTTGTTTTCGTTTGGGACGGCATCGCGATTGGGTCGTCGCGGTTCGGCTTCCTGGCCGGGTCCACGATTGTCGCCGCGCTGGCTACTGCTGTGGTGCTTGCCGGGGTGCACGTGTGGGACTGGGGGCTGCCGGGGGTGTGGTGGGCTCTGACGGCGATGATGGCGGTGCGGTTTGTGAGTCTGGCGTGGTGGCATCGCTCCGGCCCCCTCGCAAGCGGACGAGATCCATCCCCCGTGTCTCCGGTAGACGCGTGACGAGCAGCATCGCAATCAAGAGCCCTCCCGCCAACGCGGTAATGGTCGTGGGCAGCCCGTAGTCATCAACGAATAGGCCCCCGACCACAAAGCCGGCGATGCTGCCGCCGATGGCGATGTTGGTGATCCACCCGGCGGCTGTCGCCCGTACCCGCGTCGGGAAAAGCTCAGAGCGATGAGAGGCGATTGCTGGTGTGAGCATGCCAAGACCCATGGTCGCGAGGAATATGGCCGGCGCCAGTATCCATCCGCTGTTCAGGGTGTAGAAGGCGATACCTCCGACTGCACCGGTGAGCATGGCTGCGATCGTGGTTCGCTTTCTGCCGATCTGGTCTGCCATCCGACCCCCGATGATCACACCGGCAGTACCCAGTCCGCTGAACACCATGAGCAGGAATCGTGCCGGCGCCGTTTCCCATTCCAGGTCGTCGACCAGACGCTCCATGACAAATGACGTCGCCGGTGACGAATACATCGCTATGAGGAAGGCGATCGCTGCGAGCGGCCAGAAGTGCCGACCGAGTCCGGCCTTGAGTGCGGTGCGGAAGGTCACTTTTCGGTCGTAGTCGACGAAAGCCCTGCTCTCGCTGAGGAACTTGACCAAGATCGGCACGCCGATCAGCCCAAATCCTGTGAACGCAAACAGGAGCCGATAGGAGTCCTCGGAGCCGTCGGCCAGCGGCAGCAGGGTAAGGCCAAGGCCGGACCCCGCAGCCCCCGCCAACGCGTACAAGCCGATCCCGAGAGCGCGGATCCGTGGGGTCAGCTCCTCGGCCAACAGCACGATCGCAAGACCGGCAACTGCGATCACTGCGATGCGGGTCAGGCTCTGCGATGCGGTGAAAGTCAGCGGGTCGGGGGCAACCGCGGTCAGGAGGTTGCCGATCGGAAGCAGGGCAAAGGCGACCAAGAAGGGGAGGCGACGCCCGCGACGATCGGCGTAGACCATGAAGAGCAGCCCTGCGAACGATGCGACCCTGGTAGCTGCAAAGACCCAGTTCATGCCCCCCTCGGTGAGGTCGAGGGCTTTGCGTGCGAATGGCAGAGTGTGGCTCAGCTGGCTACCGCCGTACCCGGCGATGAGCGCGACAAAGAGCATCAAGGTCAGGACTCTCCGATCTCTTATGGTGAAGTCGGAGATCACCGGCATCGAATTGTTGGCCCATCTACGTTACGCATCAACGGACCGAGATTACCCTGCTGAAAC
>CBDUNF010000131.1:0-10213 GCA_965368515.1 uncultured bacterium | reverse complement strand
GTCTGGATGATGCCATCGTTGGCGGCCCGGGCTCGCTGCCGCCAATCCGGCGAGTCGCCCTCGTCCGCTTGAGTCTGGTGATAGATCGCAGCGTCGTTCTCGGGGATGAAAAAGAATCCGGCGTTGAAGAGACGCCAGCCGAGTTCAGTATCTTCACCACCCCATCGCCCAAAGTCCTCGGCGAAGCCGCCGGCCTCGAGGAACTGGTCGCGCCGCATCGAGAAGTTGGACGACACCAACGACCGGAACGCCTCATCACCCAGTCGCAACCCGGCCGTGCGCCGGTAGAAGACCTTGCGAAAATCGTCAGGAACCAGCGCCTCATCCGCTTCCGCAGAAGCCGTGATTTGCTCGCGCAACCCCGCCGTTCCTGCAATGAGTGACCCGCGATCTATGGCGGTCGCATCCAGGTGGTGGCGGGATCCGATCACAACCAGGTTGTCGGCATAGCGGTGCCAATCGGCATGTCGCTTGACTAGGTCGGGATCAGGGATGCAGTCGGCGTCGATGAAGACCAAGACATCGGCGGTGGTATGGCTCGCCCCGAGATTCCGTGCCCGGCCCGCTCCGTAGCCATCGTGCTCTTGCCGAACGAGCTTCAGCGCAATCCGATCCTGCACGGCGGCTACGGCAACTGCCGCGTCCTCGTCGGATCCATCGTCGGCAACGATCACTTCAATGTGCTCGTAAGTCTGCGCGACCAGCGCGCTCAATGTGTTGACGAGCAGATCAATGCGGTTGTATACGGGGATTACGACGGCAACGGTCGGCTCAACCCCCGGGAGCAGTGACTTGACTCCGCGGTAGTCGTTCTCGGCAGCGATATGCCAAGTCATGGTGTCCGATTCCCGATCACGTGGTGATCGTACGCTCGTGGGCCAAGACTCGATAGGACTCGGCATTCAGATCTACTCGCAACAGCTCGCCGTGGTGCGTGCATGTTGCGTCCGGAAGCTCCCGAGTGACGTATTGCTCGATGGCCTCGATATCCCCCGCCGCATAGATGTAGCGGCGCGCCGCCTGCAGCGCTCGGGTCAGATGCTCCGTGCCGTCGGGGCCGATGGCCACGGCCTCCATGGTGTCTGCATTGAGTCGACCGATGCGCTCGGCGCCATCCCAGACTTCGCGGCTCGATAGTTCGTCGGCGAGATCGGGCAGCCCGAACTGAGCAAGACGCTGCACCTCAACGTCCTCATCGATCAGCTTCGCCATGGGACTCATCGACACGTGGCTGGCCTGGGCAACAGGCGCCTCGATCCCTTGCATCACATCGACGAGATCATCGACATTGTGGTCATAGGTGTGGAGGCCGAGGGCGTGCTCGAGGGCTTCAGCAGCGATGGCGGCCATCTTGTCTGGTTGCGCCAGCAGACCGTTCACCTGGGCCACCACATCATCTTCGAGAACGAAGTAGTGCTTGCGGTCGACGATGAGATCTGTACCGGCGAGATCGTCGGTAACCAAGATGGCGCCTGAACCGATGCTCTCCAGCACTCGCATCGTGATCGGGTAGTGGCGGGTCCCGCCTTCGTTGATGATGATCTTGGCGTCGGCGTAGATATCGGCCATCTCCTGGGCCGAGACATCCGAAACGAATGCGGTGTTCTTCTTGCCCAGAGCGTTCTCCAGGGCATCGACGAGTTGCTGCCGGCGAGCATAAGTCCCGCCCTTGCGGCGCAGCTGACCACCGACCATCGATGCCGCATACTTACGCTCGTTCCATGGGATCGAAGCGTTGACCAACTCGGGAGCAACTCCGAATGTGAACCTGTGAACCGGGACAGGGAATCGGTGAGCCAGATGCCACGAATGGGCAAGCAGCACCGCATGGGCTCCGTAGCGCTCGACCAAGCGGAGGTTGGTTGGGATGTGGTGTTCTCCGTGATGAGTCCAAAACAGAACCGGGATTCCGGGATTGAGGCCCTTGACTGTCAGCGCCGGATAGGGACCTTCGACAAAGACCACGGCGTTGGTGTCGGCCGGGACAGTTCGCCAGTCGATCTCATCGGTATGCAGATCAACTTTCATGCCGGACCGCAGCATCGCTGCCTCGAGGTACTTGCCGGGGTTCGTGTCGGTCTTGCGGTAGCACAACGCAACGCGGAGGTGCTTGTATCGACCCGGCTCGGGTGTGTACGGCGCCCGGGTGTCCGCAGGAGTCAGATAGGGGCCGCCCGGACCGGCCGGAGACACGCTCAACTCTGGATGGTGAGGGGCGAGATCAACGAGATCTCGCGGACCGGCGTTCACCCACCGGGGGTCGCGGACAACCGTCGCGTTTGTTCCCTCTACCGCTGCTGCCGCCACGGCAACCGCAGCTTCAGACGTGGGATAGACAATGTCGGGGCGAGTCGCCCGTACCGCTTCAGCAAGTCTCTTGTGGTGTAGCCGACGACGCATGTTCTGGGTCTGCAAGCGCCGCAGCAGCTTGCCGACACGACCGCGGCCAACCGGATAGCGGGTGGGCACGAACGACAATGCAACGCCGGGCGTCGGGCACTCTGCCGCACGTCCGCTGGCAATGACAACAACTTCGTGGCCGACATGAGCAAGGCTCCCAGCAAGGGTCCTGGCACGGGGATCATTGCAGTACCGGCCCACTGCAACCAAGCAAATTCGCATAAGTCGAGATGGTAGCCGCGTGTCCTTCGGACACGTTGGAGTTCCCGTGAGCTTCCTCTGGGGGCCTGACAGTCCCCCCGCAGGGGGGAAGTACCGCCGGGCAAAGCCCGGGGGTAGGGGGGTCAGTCCCCCAAAGGGGGGACCTACGGGGAAACCTTGTACTCTCTTGCCTCGCATGAAGATATGTATGTTTGTCAAGAATTCGTTTGAGTACGACGCCCGGGTGACCAAGGAAGCCAAGACGCTGATCGAGGCCGGGCACGATGTCACCGTGGTCGCTATCCACGTCCCCGAGAAGACCGCCGAGCGGGAGACCACTGCCGACGGGATCAACGTGATCCGGGTGAGCCGGCTGAGCTTTGGACTCGGGACGCTGAACAAGATCGCAGCAAAGTACGCCGGATCCATCGAGACGCGTCACGCCCGACTGACCGGTGACGAAGTCGATGAGGACCGCGCCCGCGAGCTGAGCCAGTGGATGCCTGCCTCCACCGCCACACCGAGCGATGAGGTCACGGTTGTCGTTGCGAGCGGTCCTCCGAGCCAGGCGAGCATCACGACTCGGATCTGGGGACGGATCACCACCCCGATACTGCGCGGTTTTGCCAAAGCAGCCCGATTCGGGTTCAAGGTCGTCAAGTTCCTCGTGGGCAGCCAGGGCCGCGCCCTGAAGACGTGGGCCATCAACAAACGCATGATCGAGGTCGGTCTCGGACAGCAAGCGAATGTGTACCACTCCCATGATCTCAACACCCTCTACGTCGGGTCGCGATGCAAGAAGAAGACCGGAGCCAGGCTCGTCTACGACTCGCACGAACTCCAGACCGAGCGCAACCGGATGACCAAATGGTGGCGGCGCTGGGCGGCATGGAACGAGAAGAAGTGGCTCCCATACGCCGATGCGATGATCGTTGCTTCGCCGTCATGGATCGACATCAATCGTAAGAAGTATGGAAAGGTTCCGAACCCGTCGGTGAGCATCATCAACACACCAGCTCTCGAACAGATCGACCATCCCCAGGATCTGCGCGGCGAGCTCGACATACCCGCCGATGCACCCATCCTTCTCTATCAAGGGTCTATCCAGGAGAACCGGGGTATCGAACCGGCGATCGATGCCATAACACTGCTCCCGAAGGCGGTACTTGTCGTCGTCGGGTACGGATACCACCGCCCCACTCTCGAGGCAGATGTCCGCAAGCGCGGACTGACCGAACGGGTCAAGTTCTTCGGGCCGATCCCGAACGATGAGTTGCTGGCGTGGACGGCCGCAGCTGATATCGGCCTCTGCAACATCGTCAACTCCTCGCTCAGCTACTACACCTCGCTCCCCAACAAGCTCTTCGAGTACATCATCGCCGGGATCGCCGTAATCGGTTCGGACTCCCCCGAAATCGGGCGCATCGTCCAGGAGGAAGGGGTCGGGGAGATCGCGGATCCGATCGATCCCGAGGCCCTGGCTGAAGCCACCCGCACGATTCTCAGTGATCTCGATAAGTACCGCGCCGCAACCAAGCCGGCTGCCGAGAAGTACAACTGGGCAATCGAGGAACAGAAACTCCTCGATGTCTACCGAGGCCTCGGAGCCTCATAGCCCCCCTGCATTCGCTTATTGCAGCAGGTCCTGCGCCGACCGTACCTAGATAGGCACATCGCAAACAAAGGACAGTGCCATGAGTGACGTTGTACTGGTCGGCCCGTTCTGGACCCGCTCCGAGGCCGCTTCCTACCTCGGCATCACCGGCGATGAGCTGCTGGAACGCCCGGATGTCGTCCGCATCGAAGGCCGCTGGCTGGAAGAGACCTATCCGGCTTTGCAGTTCCGTGACAACGAGGTGCGGCATGAGGTGGCGACAATCGTCGAAGCGGTCGGCGACCAACTCCCCGGCACCGCCATCGCCGACTGGCTTTCACGGACCAATCCCCTGCTCGGCACGATGTCGCCGATCGACTGGTTCAACGCTGGACTGAGCATCAAGTCGGCGTTGACGGCGATCCAGGCCGATGTGGTGGATGCCCGACAGCGGGTGCAGCCCGCAGCACATGCCGGGGCCCTCGCCTAGCGATCCCCGTTCGCGATGCCGCTACAGATTCAGCGCTCTGGCGAAGAACGACGCCATTTCGGCTCGGCTCAGTGACCGGGTCGGGCAGTACTCCGTGTTGTCGGGGGGGTTGCAGCCGAGCGTGATCTCGTTGCTGGCCATGGCGTTGATAGAACTCTCGAACTGGTTGCCGTCGTCATCGGTGAAGAAGTCAGTCTCGTCCGGATTGTCGAATCCGTAGGCCCTGACGAACAGCTCGGCAAGCTCTTCGCGAAGCAACGGCTCCGCCGGACAGAATCCGGTATCGGAACAACCGAACGCGATGCCGGCTTCGGCGAGCGCGTTGATGTCCGCATGGAAGACGCTCTCCGCATCGTCCGTGAAGTAATCGGTTTCGGAATCGGGCAACTCGAGGTTGCGGCGAAGGAAAGCGGCCATCTCGCCGCGAGTGATCTCACGCTCCGGGCAGTACTGGTCATTTTCGGGCGGGTTACAGCCCTTGGTTATTCCTGCCTCGGCGATCTTTTCGATGTTCGCCTGGTGGACGGAGAAGTCGTCATCGCGGAACGTGCCCTGATGGGGCGCATCGAGTGGGGCTTCGATGATGATCGCTGCATCGACGTGAGGCGTCGGGTTGACGATGGTGCCGTCAGGATCGTGCAGTTCCCAATGCAGATGAGATCCGGTGCCTTCGGCATTGCCGCTGTCACCGACATAGCCGATCAGCTGGCCGGCGAATACATGGACACCCGGTTCGATACCGGGAGCGAATCCCCAGCCCTGGCCGTCATCGGTGCCCGGCGTGTCGTTGTTGAGGTGGATGTACCAGGACTCCCAGCCATCATCGTGATTGAGCTCCATGGCACAGCAGTCCCCACCCTGCTCGTTGTGCATCCACCCGATGGTGCCGTCCGCAACAGCTACAACAGGCGTCATCTTGGCCGCCATGATGTCGACACCAGCATGGGTACGCCCGCCCGAACGGGGGGCACCAAACGTGTCGGAGTAGTGGTTCTCCCCAACAACGGGGAAGTACATGCTCGAACCGTAGATATCGGCGCGGGCTTCAGGTGCTGTTGAACCCGGCGAGACCAGCACGCTCGCCGCGAGCACCAACGCGAGCGAGGCTCGCATCATGCCATTCATTTGACTTCTCTCACTCGCTTCTGGGACTGCTACGCCACGGAAGCGTCGGCGGTCATTGCGATGAGGTCCTCATATCCTCACCTCAGGAACGTGCCCCTAATTGCGCATTCCTGAACCGCCTTTATCGGCACCAGCGAGAGAAATCTTAAATTGGCCCGGGGGCTATCCAACCTCGACGTCGACATAGCGCGGCACGATCTCCAGCCATACCGACCCCACTGGGATGGTGAATTGGGCGCCGGCATCGTCGAGGAAGACCCAGCCATCCGACTGCGCAGCACGCAGCCATTGACCGGTTCGGACCTCGCCGCCGTGGAAAACCATGACATCGCCAAAGCCGATCACGTCGAACGTCGGCACGTCGGCGCCTGCCGTGTCTGTGTACCCAGCCGAACGCTGCGCGGCTTTCAGAACGATGACAGTGTCGGTAGCAAAGTCGGCGAGCTCTGCGTTGTAGTCCGGGTAGATCTGATACGGCTCGTTGTTGACCATCCGCTGGTACCGGCCACTCCCCGAGTCGTAGGTCCATCGAACGTCGGCGACACCGGAGAATGGGATGGCGACAGAGCTGGCAGCGGTACCGCCGAGTTCGGCATCGCCGAAGGGAAGAGCGGCCACCGGCGGCGCGCCCTCACCAGCCTCACGTGCGATCAACGGAATCGTGGCCACGAGGTGGTAGGGCTCCCGCCTCTCAATCTGCTGGAACAACCCGTCGGTCCCCTCGTCGAGGATCTCGACGCCGGCGGCAAGGATCTCCCGGTAAACAAAGCTCTGGCCGCCGGTGGTCACCAGGAAGGGACGCCACGGCGCCAACAGATCCGCATCAACCGGACGCACGGAGCGGATCGGACCGATGACCGTCGGTTCGTTCTCGAAGAACATCGCCGTGAGCCGGGTCACGCCACCTTCAACGGGGGCTTCGATGATCAGCTCCGCATCCTGAATACCGATCGCAGGTCCAGCCTCGGGGGCGTTGTCGACCTTGACTGCTACTACCCGATCGGCGCTGGCGGCGTCGAGCACCGCCCCGTTCAGTGGATTTCGGTCAACCTGTGCCGCCGGCCCCGAGGGTTCGTCCCCGGGAACTGTGTCTTCTGCAGTGGCGGATCCCGTTGGAGCGTTAACCGCGGGGGCGCTCGCAGTAGTCGAGGTCGTCCCTCCGGCTGAGATGTCGTCGTCCGTGGGCTCGTCTCCACCGCCACCTACAGCCAGCACAACAATCACGACGATTGCAGCGATAACGGCTGCGCCAATGCCGCCGTAGAGCCCCGGTCGCTTCTTGATCGTCTCGATCAGCCCACTCATGCCGGAACCGCTGGACGTTGGTTGCTCGTCCATGCGGGAACCGTCAGATGGTGATTGCTCATCCACCACTTGTCCACTCCTCCAGATACGGAAATAGGGATGGTAGGCGGGTTCCGATGCTTTGCGGTCAGCCCAACAACCCCAGGATCATGTCGGCCGCTCGTTCTTCGGAAACGACCTCGGGGTTGATATCGACCTGTCGGCTGAAGAAGGTGGCGGAGCGATCGCGGTAGTCGTTCCGCCACGTGCGCGCTTCGTCGATCGCTGCTGCGAGTTCGTTGGTCGTCGTCGTCTTGCGAAAAGCGTCGCCGCCGTGGGCGAACGTAGAAACTGTTTCGCCGTGCGGGTTGTGGTAGACGAACGGCACTCCACGCGCCATGGCCTCGAACGGCACAGTTGAGAACCGGCTGACCAGCGTGCTCGCCCGCAGCAGCAACCGCGAGATCGGCACCGTCGTTGCATGGGGAACACGATGGCTGCGACGTTCCGCTGGATGCAAAGCAACCGTATAGGGAAGACGCAGCAACTCACAAGCAGCGACTGCACTCTCGATCCAGTGGGCGCGCTCCTCCTCCATCACGCCGTAGGTGAAGTTGAGATTGATGACGACATGATCGCCCGTGATGGGCATGACCGGAGCATGAAAGACCCGTTCGAGGCGACTGCTCCCGACGATGTATCGGCTGCCTTCAAGTGCATCGAAGTCGTTTTGGCCCTGACAGAAGATGTGGTCCGCCGACCGATACGCATCCCGGGCATAAGGGGTATCGACGTCGTTGAAGTCCTGCGCTCCCTCGACCTTGGCGAAGGTGGGGATCCCCTCAGCCTTGGCCGCCGCCACCACCTCGCCGTACCCGGCCCAGTCTTTCATCGTGATGACAGCCCGAAGACCCTTTACCGCCTCCGCGGCAGCGGGCAACGCCAACACAGGTGTGTCGTACCAAGCAAGACCCGTTGCTATGCGGGCCCAGTGCGCCTCGCCCACCGCCACTCTCGTCTCGTAGCCACGTCGGTTGAGCGCATCCGCCAGGGGCATGATCTCCGCAAGGTGATAGGACGCGCTCGGCAGCAACAGCACCGGCGCTGACTTCCCGATTGGGGTCGGCCAAGGCAGCGCAGTCGGATCCAGCGGCTTGCGCACCGCATCGGCGACAACCTCGTCGAGCTTGTCGAGACGAGCAGCCACATCACCGAGCGAGCCGGAACCGGTCCCGACCTTGTCCTCGAGGCGGGCCAGCCGGGTCACAACGCGCGTTTGCCGCTCCTCACCCAGCACTCCGAGCCGGGCAACGACCAGGAGGATCGACATGACAATCGCCGCCAGGGCGAAAGCGACCAACAGAGATTCCCGGGCCGACAGATCGAAGCCGCCCCACAGCACCAGGACCGCCACAGCAATGCCCGACCCGGCAAAACCAAGCCGCCAGCCGGCCAGGTAACGAACAAACGCATCAAGCCTCACAGGGACCATCCTGCAACCACGTGTGCGATCGCCGCGGCAAGTCCTTCGAAATGGTCGATGACGTGCACGTCATCATTGAATAGACGCTCGTCGTGAGGCGGTCGGTACGCGACAAAGGGAACGCTGGCGGCGACAGCCGCGTCGAGGTCGGAAAACTGGTCCCCAACCATGATCGACCGGTTGGGGGCCACACCACGCTCGGTCAGGTACCTGGCGATGATGTCGCCTTTGAGGGTGGGGCTTCCCTGGACCTCGTCGAACCAATCTGTGATTCCGCGGGCCGCAATAATGGTCCGCAACTCCTCGGTCGGCGTTGCCGAGGCAACGAGCATCGGGACTGTTCCTCGGTAGGCGGTGAAGAAGTCGGCCACGCCCGGAACCAGAGGTGACGCAATGACCTTGTCGCGCACAATATCGCCGAAACGATCGGCAACCTCGTTCATACGCTGGTCAGGACATGGGCGACCCAACATCACCTCTTCGTAGTGTCGGATCTTGTCGTACCGGGAAACACCCGCATACTCCAGGTGGTAGTCGCGGACGGCCCTCGCAAAGTCCTCGCCCTCTTCATCGAGGTACAACTGATAGAAGGCATCGGTTTTGACGTCCGCCGACTCACAGATCGTTCCATCGAAGTCGAAGATGATGAGGTCAACGACGTCGGCCAGATTCGTCATGCGTTCATCTCTCGCAGAGCTGTAAGAAGGTTCTGCAACGCCTCGCTCTCCATGAGTTGACGTGCCTCTCTTGCATACGAACCCATATGCGCAGTCAGCACAACGTTGTCTAGACCGCGGAGTGGACCGGTGTACGGCTCTTCAGCAAAGACGTCCATCGCGGCGCAGTCGAGGTGCCCGGATTGGAGAGCCTTCGCCAGCGCCTCTTCGTCGAGCACACCGCCACGAGCGGCGTTGATCACGATTGCCCCCTCCGGGAGCGCATCGATTACTTCAGCGCTGATGATGTTCCTGGTGTCGTCGGCCAACGGGATGTGAATGGTCAGTAAGTCAACCTGAGAGGCGAGGTCCTTTACAGACAACACCCGGTCGTACTCGGCGGTCGCCACGTGCGGGTCGTAGTACTTGATCTTGGCGCCAAAGGTGCTGGCCAGATCGGCCACACGCTTCCCGACCCGTCCCAGTCCGACAATGCCCACGGTGCGCTTGGCGAGCAAAGAGCCCATCAGCGCCTTCCAGGTACCAGCCCGAATGAGCCGATCAGTCTCGGGAATGCGCCGCAGCGCAGCCATCATCATCCCGATCGTCATCTCAGAGACTGCGGCAGCCGGGGCGTTTGGCGTGTTGATGCAAACGATCCCACGCTCAGCCGCGGCGACTCGGTCGACCGAGTCGAACCCGGTTCCGCTCCGCGAAATCACTTTGAGCTGCGGGTTGGCGGCGAAGACCGCTTCGGTGAGCGGTTCCACCCCGGCGAGCACCCCGACAACGCCGCCTCCGGACAGTAACTCGGTTGCTTCTTGCTCTGTGAGTTTCCGCCCATACTGGCTCCGGACTATCTCCCAGCCGTCATTGCGAAACTCGTCCAGCAATGGGTTGGTCATATCGAAATTGGAAGTGGTGATCGCGATTGCGCGCTGTCCCATCGCGGGTCCTTTCGGCGGAAGGAGAGCAGGTAT
>CBDUNF010000130.1:0-10300 GCA_965368515.1 uncultured bacterium | reverse complement strand
CGTCGTCGACGTCGGCCATGGTTGTGGTGGTGGTCGTGGTGGTGGTTGTACCGGACATCGACTCGTCGTCGTCATCGTCGCCGTCTTGTGCGGCGGCGGTGGTCGACGTCGTCGTGGTCGACATTTCCTCGTCAACGGCATCGTCGGCGACTGCAGCCAGCGTTGTTGCGACATCGTCACTCGTGAGAGCGGTGCCGTCGTTAGCGCCGACGGTGGCAACAGCGACCCCGGCGACAGCGAGGAGCGCAACAGCCAGCGCAGCTACGAGAACAGATCCCTTCCACATTTTCTTTGCCCTTCTTTTGCTTGTATCTCCAGCTTCTCACCGGGCAGCGATGCTTGCGCTAAAGCTCATGTTGGGCAGGGTTAAGACATAGCTAAAACTGCATACGTCCGGAATCCCGGTCGAGACAGCAAGAAGCGCCGTAGCTCCTGTCACCTCTGGTGCGGAAGGGATCGGCTCGTCAGGAGGCTCGAGAGCATTGGCGATCCCACCGACAACCAGCACCCCGCCGATCATGGCCACCTTTGTGCGGCGACCAAGGCTGCGCCATCGTTCTCTTGCCGGTGTCATGAGCACCTCCATCCTTCCCTCCCTGGGGGCGTATCGGCCGGCCGCGCCATGGAGTGGATTGAACGGTCCGCCCACGTTGGCAGCGACGACGGCTACGCAGTGGTGGAGGTTCGCGACGACGGTACCGGAATCCCGCGGAGGAACGTGAGCGGGTCTTTGAGCCGTACACCGGAGCCCACGACCGTCCCGGGATGGCTGCGTCGGTCTGCCTCGGCCTCACGGTGTCTCGCCAACTGGCCGAGCTAATGAACGGCAGCGTTGTCTACTCCCGGGAGCACGGCCTCAGCATCTTGCGCCTGTAGGTCCCACTGGCGGGGCAGGACGCGACCCGGTGGCTGCGTCAGCCCGCGAGGCAGGGTCGATGACACCAGCGTTTGCCCGATGCACCGACTAGGTGTGATCCCGACCGGCCTCTACCGGACTCGGCGGACAACAACCGCAGCTTGAACCGGAACCGCCGCAGCCCACCTCCGAGCTACTGAACGCTGCCTGACGCCAGCTAAACATCTATTTGACTAGATGTTTAGAGGTTTCGTACAATCACCTCCGTGGAAGGCTCTCAAGATTCGGGCTCGGGTGTTGCGCAGCGGCTCAACGTCGACCACACCAGCCGGGTACAGCTGTCCACCCAGATCAGCCGCCAGCTCAGCTGGCTCATCGCCACCGGCATCATTGACGCGGGTGCGTACCTCCCGGTAATCGCCGAACTGGCGGAGCATCTCGGGGTCAACGTGCACACCGTCCGGGCCGCCTACCGGCAACTCGCCGACGATGGGCTGATCTCGATGCGGCGAGGTGCTCGCACCACCGTTGTCGGGTACGACCGGCACCGGGCGTGGGCCGGCATCGACCGCCACTCCAGCTTCACCATCGGGGTACTAGTCCCCGCCTTCACCGACTACTACGCCGATTTCCTCGAAACCGTTGCCAACGCTGCCGAGGTCGAAGGCTGGCTCCCGGTCATCTGCCAGACCCACCACTACGACCCGCAGGTCGTATCCCGCTACCTCGATCAACTCTTCAGCCGCAACGTCGACGGCATCATCGCTATCCACTTCGAGACCCTCAGCGACACCGAAACCGTGGCCATGTTCGAATCCTCTGCCGCCATGCGCCCGTTTGTGTTCGTCGACAGCGCCGAGATCGCCACCGGCTCCCGCATCACTGTCGACCGCGATGCCGACGGCTACATCGCCACGAGCCACCTCATCGATCACGGCCACACCCGCATCGCCTACCTCGCCCCACCCGTCAACTGGAGCTCCAATCTCCAACTCGGCAACGGCTACAAACAGGCACTCGCCGAGCATGATCTGACCAACGAACCCTGTCTCGTCGCCCACGCCCCCGACTTCTCGCTCGAGGCCGGCGCCAAGGCCGCCACCCGGCTGCTCCAACAGGACGACCCACCCACCGCTATCTTCTGCGCCGGCGACATCCTTGCTCTCGGCGCCATCGGCGCGAGCAAAGACCTCGGCCTCGACGTCCCCGACGACATCGCCATCATGGGATATGGCGAAATCCCGTTCGCCGCCCTCGCCGCCCCTTCGCTGTCGACCATCCGCCTTCCCGCCGATCAACTGGGTTACGAAGCCATCCGCACCCTCCGCCACGCCATCGACCAAGGCACCGCCCAACCCCCCGTCGCCGTCGAGACCACCCTCATCCCCCGCCGATCCTGTAACTGCCCGCTCACCGAAATCGAATCCCGTCATCCGAAAGGAACCCCATGAACAACCAAGGCCATCTCACCCGCTGGCTGACCGTGCTGGTCGCTTTGGCGCTAATCGTCGCAGCCTGTGGCGGCGACGACGAAGAAGCCGGCACCACGACAGCCGCTCCGGCCGAGGCAGCAACCACCACAACCGCCGCTCCCGAACCCGTAGCGGTCTCGCTGCGACTCCCCTGGTTCCCTAGCGCCCAGTTCGCCGGCTCCTATGTCGCCGACGCCAAGGGCTTCTTCGCAGAAGAAGGCATCGACCTGACCATCAATCCCGGCGGCTTCGACGTCAACAGCATCACCCTGGTTGCAGCTGGCAGCGACACCTTTGGCCTGCACGACACCAACTCGCTGGTCTTCGCCGCCGCCGAGGAGATCCCGCTGATCACCGCAGCGACCTTCCTGCAAAAGCACCCCGGTGCGATCATGGCGCTGGAATCCTCCGGCTACGAAACACTCGACGACCTCGTCGGCGCCACCATCGGATTCCAGGAGGGCGGGCCGTGGCAGCTCACTCAGGCCATGCTCGTCAAGAACGGCATCGACGTTGATTCTCTCGACCAGGTGGCAGTCGGGTTCGACCTGACCCCGCTATTCGAGGGCGATATCGACTTGCTCACCGTCTTCTCTACCAATGAACCGATCCTGGCCGAGCAGCAAGGCTTCCCCAGCACCGTCTTCGTTCCCTACGACTTTGGCGTCGAAACATCAGCAAATGCCCTATTCACCACCAAGAGCTACATGGACGACAACCCCCAGGTTGTTTGCGGCATGGTGAGGGCCATTGCCAAGGGATGGGAGTACGCCCTGGACAATCCGGAGGAAGCGGCCGACATCATCGTCGCAGTCGACCCCGAGAACCTCGATCGGGCCAAAGAGCTGCTCAGCCTCGCCGCCATCGAAGATGACGTCCGCACCCCGGACGCCGTCGCCAACGGCATCGGCTCCATGACCATGGAGCGCTGGCAGAACACCGTCGATGTGCTCACCGAGTACGGCGGCCTCGATACCGAGATCGATCTCGGCTCCGTTTACAGCGACGCCTGCTTCACGAACTGATCCCCGCACTACGGGGTGGGTCAACGCGGGTTGGCCCACCCCCTCGTCCCAACAGAAGGGATCACCATGGTCTTTGACAAGAACGCGGACACCGCGGGCAAACTGCAATATCACCTAAAGGTCAAACCCGACGACGTCGCAGACTACGTTCTCCTCCCCGGCGACCCCGCCCGGGTCGGGATGATCGCCGAACACATCGATGATCCTCGCGAGATCGCCTATCACCGCGAGTACCGCACCGTCACCGGTAGCTACCACGGCATCGGGGTCAGCGGCACCTCGACCGGCATCGGCTGCCCATCTGCAGCCATTGCCGTCGAGGAACTGGCCAACGTCGGCAGCACGCACTTCATCCGGGTAGGCAGCAGCGCCGCCTTCGTCCCCGGAATCAGGACCGGCGACATCCTCATCAACACCGCATCGATGCGCCTCGACGGCACCAGTGCCGCATATGTCGACGGGGGCTTTCCCGCGGTCGCCGACCACTTCCTAGTCCGCGCCCTCATCGACGCCGCTACTGAGCTCGCCGCCGAACGCGGCTTTGGCGTGCATGTCGGCATCAACGCCTCCAGCGACGCCTTCTATGCCGAGACACCTGAAGTCGTCGAGAACCTGATGAAACACAACATCATGAACATCGAAATGGAGAGCTCGGCGATCTTCACGATTGCCCACCTCCGCAAGCTCAAGGCTGCCATGGTGTGCGCCGTGTCGTACAACTACACCGCACCCGACGAGATCGACTACGAGGGGGTCAACCACGCCTTGCGCAAAGGCTGGGACAACGCCATCGACGTTGCCCTCGAGGGCATCCGCAGATACGAGGCAACACGAACGTGACCGCGACCCGCCTCGCCAAAGGCATCGTCTTGGATTCGGTCGGGATGCGTTTCGGCGGAGACCAGCCTGTGACCGCACTCGACGAAATCGGCTTCACTATCGACGACGGCGAGTTCATCGCCATCGTCGGCCCGTCCGGCTGTGGCAAGTCGACGCTGCTCCGTATCGTCGCCGGGCTTCTTCCTCCCACGGCAGGCACGGTGACGGTGCACGGCAAGACCCCGGAACAGGCCCGCCGGGACGTCGAATTCGGTTTTGTGTTCCAGAGCCCGGTGTTATTCCCCTGGCTGAAGGCTCTGGGCAACGTGTTGCTACCGGACCGTATCCTTGGCGACCGCAACCCCACTCACGGCGATGGCACCGAGAAAGCGGCGCGTCGCCTCCTGGCGGACGTAGGTCTCGCCGGCTTTGAGGATCACTATCCGGGCCAGATGTCGGGCGGGATGCGGCAACGCGTCGCCCTGGCCCGGGCCCTCATCTACGAACCATCGACGCTACTGATGGATGAACCGTTTGGTGCTCTCGACGAATTCACCCGAGATCGCCTCAACCTGCAACTCCTCGATGTATGGAGCAAAGCAGGTTCGACCGTGCTGTTCGTCACCCACAGCATCCAAGAAGCCATCTTTCTCGCCGACCGGGTGGTCGTTCTCAGCCCCCGGCCGGGACGGATCGCCCGCATTGCCGATATCCCGTTCCCCCGGCCCCGCAGCCTCGACCTTCGCTACGACCCGGCCTTTGCCGCGCTCAACGGTGAACTGCGAGCGCTACTCGAGATCGACAGCGACGGCATCGCCACCGCAGCAGGGGACGCACAATGACCGCCGGGAAAGCACGATGGCGCACCTTTGTCCCGGCCGCACTGCTGTTCCTGGTTGCTCTGGTTGTCTGGCAGATCGTCGTGGTGGTAATGGACGTCCCCACCTACATCGTTCCCAGCCCAACCGAAATCGGTGCCGAACTCATCGCTGAAGGACCGGCGCTAACGGTCGATCTCGGCTGGACAATGCTCGAAGCAGTACTCGGATTTCTCGTCGGCAGCAGCGTTGCCTTCCTGGCCGCCGTCGTGTTTATCCACGTCCCCATCGCCGAGCGGGCGGCGTTCCCCTGGGCGATCGTGCTGCAGACGGTGCCTATCGTCGCAATAGCCCCGCTGCTCACCATCTGGTTTGGGTTCACCCTGGTTCCCAAAGTCGTGATCGCCGCGATCATCTGCTTCTTCCCGGTCCTGGTGAATACCACTCGCGGGCTGCGCTCCGTGAGTGGCCAGGCCCTGGAACTCATGAACGTGCTGTCGGCCCGCAAGTCGGCCATCTTCTGGCGACTCCGTGTTCCCAGCTCACTGCCATATGTCTTCGCCGGCCTCCGCGTGGCGGCGACATTGTCGGTAATTGGTGCCATCGTTGCCGAGTTCACCGGATCGAACCGGGGCATCGGTTACGTCATCGTCCAAGCCAGCTACCGCATCGATACCAAGCTAATGTTCGCCGGCATCGCCCTGTCGTCGCTCGGCGGCATCGTGTTCTTCAACCTCATCGGGTGGATCGAAAAGAAGGTCCTGCATTGGCCAGACGCCCGGCTCCAAGAGCAGTAGCCAGAGACATCGCCGCCAATCGCTGACCGCCGCACACCGACCTCCGAGCTGCCTTCTCGCAAATCCCACGCAAATCCCAGCCTCTTCTCAGCGCACTCTCGGCGATTTCTCATCTCGGTGTTGTCTCATAGGGGTAGACAACGAAAGGAACGAGATGAACCGCATCCCATACGGCTACGAGAGAGACTTTCTCGATTGGTTGTTTCCCATCGTCATGCTCGCCCTGTTCGCCGGGCTGATCGTCACCCTCCTCTGGTCGCTGCGGCGTGCTCCCGCCATCGAGGCTCGTGGGGCCCAGCCCAAGGAATTGGCGCCGCTCGAGCAGGCCGCCCTGCGGCTCGCCAGAGGCGAGATCACCATCGAGGACTTCGACGCTATTCGAGAACGAATAGCGGGAGATGGCAACGGCGACTAGCTCTGCCGCAGCGGTAAGACCTCCTCCCGCGCTGCCCCTCCGCCGGGTGGGATTGAAGACCCCCTCCGATCCCGCCCGGCACCCAGGTCAACCCTTGCAGCCGCGACCTAACCCCCGGTGCAATAGGCCGACACCTGACCCAGGATTGGCGGATTGCAGCCCGCCGCAAGTGAGCGCGCAGGAGCCCGGCGGGGCGAAACGCCTGCCGCCGGGCTCGCATCAAGCGATCACTGGTGTCGTGACCCCTGGATGGTGCTGCACTCGCCTACTGCGTCGGGGATGGCTTGCGGTCCGGTAGCAAAGCCATCCGCCCCGTTGAACACCTCGCAGCCCCCGGTGAAGGATGTCAACTGTGCAGCGAGGGCCTCTCCCTCGGCCGCCGGCCCATGGCTATGGGTGGCGAGCACTATCTCGGCTCCGAACGGGTTCACCAGTGGAACCGCATCGCCCGCACCGATCTCGACCTTGCCCGAGTATGCCGTCTGACCAACTGCCAGCGAACCACGGAGCACCAGCCGCCCGCTTGGCCCAACGACTTTGCCGGCGACCCAGTAGAAGTCGGCTTCGGCCGCCTCGTTGAACACATCTGCCGGCACCGAACACGGCGAGGTGGCGCACGCCGACGGGTTGTTGAAGTGGATCGCCCACAACGTCACCGCATCACCCGGGGTATACCCCTTGCTGGCGAACAGCGCCCGGATCCCATCGTCGCTCCGATGCAACACCGAAACGCCGACCCGGTCTGACTCGTCCCACCACCACGACACCGGCTCAACAGTGGTCGCCCGCTGCGATGCGCCTGCGGCCGGTAGCGACGCCACCAGGCCGGCGACCACCAGCATCAGCACCAATAGTCCTTTGAATCTCTTCATTGATTCCCTCCCTGTTTCCGCCACCGCGGATTCGATGGCTACGCCAACGTATGTGACGAGGCGGGGGACGTCATGACCGATTCGAATGGTTCTGGCGACGAGATCCGATAGTCATTGTTGACTATGGCCGCCCTTGACATCGACGGGTACATTCGGACGGGTGGACAAGCAAGCACCCTCCGCCTGGACAGACACCCGCCAAATGCCCCGGTTTGCCGGGCGTTCACGCGAACTCGACACCATCGACGGATTGTGGGACTCGGTCTCCCAGGGTGGTCGGGCCACGCTATTCCTCGGTGGAGCTCCCGGTGCCGGCAAGACACGGCTCGCCACTGAGGCCGCCGCCGCAGCCGCCGAACAGGGGGCAACTGTTCTGCACGGCCGCTGCTTCAGCGACTACGTCACTCCGCTGCAACCGATCGCCGAGGCATTCCAAGGCATCGAGAGTCTGGCAGCGGACGAGGACGCCGTCTTGGTGGATCATGTTCTCAACCAGCCAATCGAACAGCAGCAGCCGACGGCCACACGAGGGCAACTGGTCGCGGCCGTAGTTTCGGTACTCGAGCGGCTTGCGGCAAACGCGCCGGTTGTCCTCGTCATCGACGACCTCCATTGGGCGTCACCCACCACGCTCGACCTTCTTACCCACATAGTGAGAGCGCGTCGACCCGGGCGGCTGCTCATCATCGCCACCTTCCGGACCACGGCCCCCGATCGCTCCCACGAACTAACCGGCACAGTCGCCGAGCTGTACCGGCTCGCCGACGTGCATCGCATCGATCTCGAAGGACTGTCGGTCGAGGAGATCGCCGATTTCCTCGACAGTCGCAGCGCAGGACCGCAGCCCGACCTAACAAGAGCCGCGGCTGTGCTGCGCGACCACACCGGGGGCAATCCCTTCTTCCTCACTGAGGTGTGGGACGCCGCCGGCGACCTTCCCACGATCCTGTCCGGCCGCGTTGCAATACCCCCGACCGTCAACGATGCTCTCGAAACCCGCTTCAGAACCCTCGGCGAGGACGCGATGGCGGTGCTTCGCGTTGCCGCCCTCTACGGGCCCGAGATCGACTCCGACGTTGTTGCCGAGGCATCAGGACAACCCACGGCAGTTGCGTTGAGCGGTCTCGACGCGGCCGTACGCGCCGGCCTCATCACCTCCCAACCGGGCGGGCACGTCTTCGCTCACGACCTGACCCGTCAGGCTGTTGGCGATTCGATACCGCGGGCAACGCAATCCCAGATGCACGAAGCCATTGCCGACGCACTGCTGCGCCGTCACGGCAATGTTCCGGCAAGCGCCGCCAGGATCGGCAGACACCTTGCCGCGACCGGCGCCGGCGAACGCAGAGCGGAAGCCGTCGTCCACCTGACCCGTGCCGCCACCTATGCGGCCTCGCGGCTTGCGTTCGAAGAGGCGGCGGACCATCTCCAACACGCGGCGACGCTGACCGCCGACACCAGCCAACGCGATGGACTGTTGCTCGACGCAGCCGACAGTCTGGTCAAGGCAACGTCGTACGTAAGCGCCGAACAGCTGTATGCCGCCGGATGCTCCTCAGCCGACCCGCAAACAAAGGCTCGGGCCGCGATCGGACTGGAAGACACTCACTGGCGGCCCGGGTGGGATGCGTCCGCCGCCGTCAACGCACTGCAGGAAGCGGACGCCATGCTCGGCGAGGACGGTCCCGAGGCGTTACGGATTGAGCTGCGAGCCAGCCTCAGCCGCGCCCTTGCCTACAGCGACCGGATGGAAGAAGCAGAGTCCATCGGCGACGCCGTCCTGGAGCGAGCACAACGATTCGGGGATGATCGTCTTCTCGCCAAGGCTCTGTTGTTTCCGGTGACGATGCGGAACAAAGTTGCGCGGGATGACCTCGACCGAGCCCGGCGCGCCGCCACGATCGCACAACGCTCCGACGACTTGCGGTTGCTCGCACAAGCTTCATTCGTTCGTGGATCTACTGCGTACGCACTTGGCGAACGGACCGAATGGGACGCCGCCACCGCGGACCTGGTCATGTGCATGAAGCGATCGGGGGATGCTCTCGATCGGATCGGTTGCCAACTGGCGACTATGTGTGCGGCCTACTCGCGCGGCGACCTTGCCGGGGCCGCCGACACTCTTTTCGATATCGAGCATCACGGGGTGGATTTCGGCGCCGGCCGGCTCGACTCCTTGGTCGCCACCGGGATGTTCATGATCCGTCGCGAGACGGGGCTCGAGGACGTTCGAGCGCTGATGACCGGTAAAGCTTCCACCGAGCCGGGCACCTGGGGCTTGGGGCGCTTGGCCCTCTACACCGAACTCGGCATGACTGATCCGGCCAAACACCTTCTCACCGAGCTGCTGAGCGGAGACCGCCCCGGTGTAGCCGGACACAAGTACCGGGGCAGTGATGCGGCATTCCTCACCGACGCCGTCGTCGCCGTCGGGAACGCCCAACAGGCAGCACTGCTCTACGAATCGCTGGCGCATCGGTCGGGGACAAACCTCATCACCGGACACTTCTCGGCCGTATTCGGCAGCGCCGATCGCTACCTCGCGATGCTGGCAGCGAAGGCGGGTGAGGAGGCTGAGGAGCACTTCGAGAAGGCCATAGCGATGGACGAACAGATGGGCGCAACGCTGCATCAGGCCGAAACAATGGCCCGCTATGCCGCCTGGCTGAACGATCGGGATCCGCAACGTGCAACTGCGGTAGCTGCCCAAGCCCGCAGACTCGCAGACCGCAGCCAGAGTGCCCGCATCGCAACCATGGTCGACAGCGTGCAGGCCGCGGCCGACCGTTGGTTGACCAAGCGCGAGGTCGGGGTACTACGTCTCGTCGCCGCCGGGATGTCGAACAAACAGATCAGCCGTGAACTCTTCATAAGCCCCAACACTGTCGCCAATCATGTCCGCAACATCCTGATCAAGACCGGGACCGCAAACCGAACCCAGGCATCGCGCTACGGCGCCAAACACGGCCTTCTCGAGTAGTCACTCGACGGGTTCTAGTGCGCCCTCATTGGTTATGCGTGCACCGATCTCGACAATGGCGTCAGCGGGAATCCCCGCTTTGGCTGCAGCCGCCCGCAGCGCGTCGGGGTCGGGAGCCTCATACACACAAAAGGTCTTGCGGTTGTCGGCGGACAAGAACGAGTACACCCACCGCACCCCCTCTTCAGCATTGATCTCGTTGACGAACCGAGCTACTTCGGCGTCGACCTCCAGCTCCTCGGCGTA
>CBDUNF010000129.1:0-10371 GCA_965368515.1 uncultured bacterium | reverse complement strand
CAGACTGCGTTCGCTCATGAAGCCCAAATGGATCGGATCGCTGCCGCGGTCGGCATTGATGCGCTGGAGGTCAGGCGTATCAATGCGCTGGGCCAGGGCGATCCGATGAACTCCTCGGGTCAGATCATCGAAGGTCCGCTGCCCACGGCCGAGATCATTGACGAATTGGCCGAGATGCCTCTGGCTCCACTGCTCGACTCTGACGATCCGCGCCATCTTCCGGGTGGGACCGGCCTGACCACCGATCCCAGCCATGTGCAGCGCGGTGTTGGGTATGGAGTGACGATCAAGAATCTCGCCTTTTCCGAAGCGTTTGATGACTACTCCGATGCGCGCATCGCAATCAGCCCGATTGGCGTCGAGGTGTACACCGCCGCGGCCGAGGTCGGCCAGGGCATGGTGACGATCATTCAGCAACTCGTCCGTGATGTTCTTCAGATCGAGCAAGTAGCTGTCGTCTGGACCGACACCGGACAAATCGGGTCGGCCGGGTCGACGTCTGCGTCCCGGCAGACGCAGATGACTGGTGGGGCCGCCCACCAATGTGCGATCGAACTGCGTGACCTGATCCTCGCCGAGTTCGACGGTGACGACCTCAGCGGCGAAGGAGTCTGGAAGGGAGGCCAGTTGATCGCCACCCTCGGTGAGGTGTGCGAGCGCGGTCCCTGTCAGCACGAGATCCGGTACCGACATCCCGAGACGTTTGCGACTGACGAAAACGGTCAGGGCAATCCACATCCGGCGTTCGCCGTCGCCGCCCATCGTGCGGTTGTCGACGTCGATGCCGAGCTGGGGTTGGTCCGGGTCATCCAGATCGACGCAGTCCACGATGTAGGCAAGCTGCTGAATCCCGTTGCCGCCCTCGGTCAGATCGAAGGAGGCACGCTCCAAGGTGTCGGTCTGGCGACCATCGAGGAGTTGGTCCTCGACAAAGGCGTCATCAAGAACGCCAACTTCACGGACTATCTGTTGCCGACATTCCTCGACGCTCCCCACGTTGAGGTGCGCTGGGTGGAGGAGCCGGAGCGATGGGGTCCGTTGGGTGCGAAGGGTATCGGCGAGCCGCCCACCATTTCTGCCGGTCCGGCAGTAGCCGCCGCGATCCGTGACGCCACCGGACGTGAGCTGAATCGAGTCCCAATCCTTCCGCAGTACATCACAGGCACCTAGAGCCGGGCTGGAGCGACGCCTGGGCCCTCCCCGTGGCAGCCGTCGTAAGACGCACCAAGCTCCCCGGGTATATCCGGGGAGCTTGGGTGGTGCGCTGCGGTTGGGGGCTACCGCTGCGGTCTGAAGGCGATCTCGTCCATCACGTCGCTACGGAGCTGAGCACGCTCTGTCGCTGATCCATCGATCGCCGCCGGTGCTGTCGGACTGCCGAACGGGCTGAAGTCCTGAGCGCAAACGGTGCCGGCGGCGGGCGGCACTCCTGTGAGCAGGTAGTCGGACACTGCTGCATCTGCACACGCCGAAAGGAACAGCGATGTGTGGCCCCAACCTTCGACGGTGAGCAACGATGAGTTGGGCAGCATTGCGTCGGCCGACACAGCACCGTGAATCGGCGTCGCCGGATCGTACGTTGTCCCTACGACCAGCACGGGGTTGGATGTCGCTGTTGTGAATGGGCCGTCATAGCGGTCGTCCGATGCCCCCGGCCAATTCCAACATGGTGCGGATGCGTGTGTCCACAGTCGTCCGAAATACCCATTGGCAGCTTCGTCCGCAGCGGCCGCAATCGGCCAAGCCTCGTAGTTGTCGGGGTTGTCGGAATCGCTGCAGGCGACCCCGGGGAACCCTTCAACGAAGTTCGGATACCGCGGCCGAGCCTGGAACGTCCTGATTCCGCTGGCTGCCTCAGTGGCCGCCAGAGCTGCGCCGAGTACTGCCGGTGATGCGCCCGCCTCAATGAAGGCGAGGAACGCGGCATGGTCCGGCCAGCTCAACGAGTCGTAGAGCGGACCGAGGGACGAACCGATCAGGTCGGCATAGGTGAACGGGAACACGTCGCCGGAGAATGGGTCGACGATCTCGATGGGCCCTGCGAGCAGCTTGTCGGCCAGTGCGTCGAAGCGGGCAGACGAGTCGGGGGCCAGAGCACAGGCGCTGGGTCCAGCCTCGTCACAGAGCCGGAAGAACTCGTCCAGAGTTTCCTGAGCTCCGATCGAGCTGCCGAGGCGGGTGGAGAAAGGCAAGGTGTCCGCTTCCGACCCAGTCCCGGTCGTCCAGTCCACGGGGTCGAGCACTCCATCGATTACGACTGCGCGCACCTTGTCCGGGAACATGTTGACATAGGTGTTGCCGAGGAAGCTCCCATAGGAATACCCGGCATAGTTGAGCTGCTCGTCGCCAACCATCTGCCGCATGAGGTCCATGTCGCGGGCTACGTCCGCCGTCGACATGTGGTCGCGGATCCGGATCTGGGACGCCCCACAGGCTGCCGCCAGGAACTCGGTCGCCGCCTTTTCGAGGGTGAACTCATCTGGCGTCATCGGGAAGGCAAACGGCGGCAGACCCGCAAACGCCTCATCGAGGCTGTCGAAGCACAGCAGGGGACGGCTGCGGTTGATGCCGCGAGGGTCAAACCCGACCAGGTCGAAATGAGCGCGAACCTCATCGCTGTATAGAAACGGTCCAGCACCAAATAGGAAGTTGGTGCCCGATCCCCCCGGCCCACCGGGATTCAGGAAGATGGAGCCAATCTTGTTCTCCTGGTCGGTTGCGGCGAGCCTGGCAACCGACAGGTCGATCGAGGCCCCACCTGGATCATCGTGATCAAGGGGGACGGTGACCCGGGCACAATCGAAGCCCGGTGCGACCTTGCACGGTTCCCAATCAATAGTTGTGGCCGGTTCATGGCGAGTGGCGGTTTCCTGAGCTGCGACCGTCGCTGGGGCAGCAACAGACAACAGCAGAGCCACGGCAAGAGTCAATCGAACGCGAGACATATTCCCTCCCTAGTGCACGACTGTGCAGTTGCGAAACTACCCGCGCATAGCCAGGTTTGGGGGTGGTTTCTTGGTCGGAACGCGAAGAGAGGGCGGTGTGGGCGCCGCCCTCTCCACTCGCTTTCGGGGGGAAACCTTCACGAGGTGATTAGATGTTGCCTAAACCTCTCAAGAATTTGTACAGACGGAAGTCACATCCACCAGGGCCGAAATGCCTGTCGTTTTGTTCGCCAGGCATGGAATGAACGCCCGGGTATCGCTCTAGGCCACGTTTGCCGGTGCATGGCTCTCCTCGTTCCGCGGTTGCTGGTCGCCGGCTGCTGGCAGCCGAAGCCGGAACCGGCTCCATGACCCACTATGGGTGTAGTCGAGTTCGCCTCCCATAGCTCGGGCCAACGCTCGGGAAACGTACAAGCCCAGTCCAACAGAGCCAGTTTGGGTTCCGGGTCGATGTGCGGACTCGTATGGCTCGAAGACCACCTGTTGCTTGTGGGCTGGGATCCCGTCTCCGCTATCGGCAACAACGGTGTCGACCCAGGCCCCGTCGATTTGGACGTCGATGCGGATCTGATCCCCGCCGTAGCGCTTGGCGTTGGTGAGGAGGTTGCGAAGGATTTGTCGGACCCGCTGCGGATCAGCGAGGGCGGTGGCGCCGACTCCGTGTATCGAAGCAGGTGCGGCCGACGTTCTGATCGCGTTCTGGATCTCCTCGACTATGTCAACGGGTTGGTGAGTGACGGCCACGTTGCTGATATCGCTCCGTGCGGCGACAAGGAGGTCCTCGACGATCGCAGTGAGTTCGTCGGTTTCTTCGACGATCATGGTGTGGAGAGCACCGAGTTCCTCTTCGTTGAACCCCGAGGGGTGATCGCGGATTTCGCTGGCGACACCGGCCACGACGGTCAATGGTGTCCTCAGCTCGTGAGAAACGGTTGCGAGGAATCGGTCCTTCTCTGTCGCGAGTGCTCTCATCTGTGCGGTGCGATTGCGCTCGCCGCGACGGTCGATGAGCAGCCACAGCGAAAGAGCGACCAGCGCTGCCGCACCGGCCACCGAGAGGCCGACGACCCATGCGGGCCGGCCGGTCAGTTCGGCGAGGGCTTCGTCCGTTGGGGCTACTGCAAGTCGCCAGGGTGTATTCGGGATGCGTAGGTCGAATAAACGAGTCTCGGTTGAGTCGATCCGCTCTGGTTCGCCGCCGATGGGGACGACTTCCCATTGGACATCGTCAAGGATCTTGGTGTCGACGTCGGCGAGGAGCAGCGGTTCCAGCATGACTGATGCCACTATCCCCTTGGGATTATCGTTGCTCGGTTCCACAGGGACCGAGGCGAAGAACGCTCTGTCGAAGCTGAATTCCAGCGTTTCGAGGGCGATGAACGACGACAGGTGTCGCCCACTCGCCGCATAGGCGGTGCCGATCTCCTCGCGCCAACTCGAGAAGGAACCTCCGTCTACCCCGAGTCCAAGCTGGGCGACGGGGATCTCATCGGCGAGCAGCGGCTGGACCAACTCGCCGAACGCGAACAGCTGAACGGGGTAGAACTCGGTGCGGTCCGTTCTGTTGACGGGAACGGGCAATGCGCTCTCCGGGTCGAGCCCGAAGACCTCGTAGAAGTCTCCCAATGCGGCCTTTCGTTCAGCGATGTGGTCCTCCACGTCTTCGGCCGCAACGGTAAAGATATAGCCAACACCGACGGAATTGGCCGTTCCATCGATGCGATCGGCGAAGGCACCGAAGGTCTCAATTGACGGATCGGATTGTTCGATGAAGCCGGCCATCGCTTCGAGGTCGGAGAACACACGATCGAGGAGGTCCTGGACGACCGATTCGACGACCTCCGATTTCTCTGCCGTCCAAGTGTCAATCTCAGAGCGGGTGTTGACAGCCTCCATCGTCCCGGCTCCGATACCGGCGGCCACGACAAGGAAGGCGAAGCCGAGCATGAGCAATCTCCGCTGCGCTGGTCTGTTCACCTAAACAGTGTCGGCTCCGGCGGGGGTCTCTTAAACGGTATGTGGCTCAGCCGGAGACCAGCGCACTCGATGCCGCGAGTCTTGCCCGTGCGGCAAAATCGAATCCCGGCTTCAACATCCACATGAACGCCAGCCCGCTCAGGGTCGCCAAAATGATCTCGGCGTGGGCCTGGGCCTCGTCGGCAGTGAGTCCGGGGTGCTCACGTGCGATAGCCCCCGAGAAGCGGGAGACGCGGCGCTGATGGTGGCGACGAACACTGCCGCCGAGGGAGCCGTTGGTTGCGCCCGAGATCGCGATCTTGAGGTAGACCCGGGCCACGTCCGGTTGCCCCGTGATGAAGGCTATGTAGGCCTCGACCAGTTCAGCGACGGAGTCGGGGATGTCTTTGGCCGGATGCGGGTCCACAGCACGGATGGCGTCCTTGACTACACGCATTACCGCGTCTTCCTTGGACTCGAACAGGTTGTAGAAGCTGCCGGCGCGAACCCCGGCACGATCACAGATCGCCTTGAGCGTCGTGCCATCGAGGCCGATCTCACCCAACAGTTCTCTGGTTGCTTCAATGATCCGCGCTTCGGTGCGGATGCCAGCCTGATACCGAGCCACTTTGTGCCTTCCCGTTCGCTATCGACACTAGCCGATAATCGACAAACTTAGAGCATTCACTCAAAATAGAGTGTATAGTCAAAATCCAGGCGTTCCGCCGAAGTATGTCGACAAACAACGGGGTCTGTCATGAGTCACTACAAGACCAACTTGCGAGACATCAAGTTCAATCTCTTCGAGGCGTACAACACTCAGCAGTACATGGGCGAGGATCCCTTTGCCGACATGGACGAGGAGACTGCTCGCCACATGCTCGACGAAATAGGTCGATTCGCTGTGGACGAGTTCGCCGGCAGCTTCGTTGACGCCGACCGCAACCCGCCGGTGCTCGAGAACGGCGAGATCAAACTTCCGCAGAGCCTCAAGGATTCATTGGCTGCATACTTCGAGGCGGGCTGGGACTCCCTGTTCCGTCCACCGGACCTCGACGGGGTGGCGGCACCTCTGTCGCTGCGGTGGGCGGTGCAGGAGATCCTTGTCGGCGCCAACCCCACGGCATTTCTCTTTATCGGAACTCTCATGGCCGTCGTCCTCAACGAGGTCGGCACTCCGGATCAGATCGAGCGCTTCGTGAAGCCCGCGCTCGAGCACAACTGGGGCGGAACCATGGTGTTGACCGAGCCCGACGCTGGTTCGGATGTCGGTGCCGGTACGACCAAGGCGATCGCCGTCGACGAGGCAGCGGGGATCTATCACATCGAGGGCGTCAAGCGGTTCATTACCTCTGGTGATCACGATGCCTTTGAGAACATCATTCATCTCGTGCTTGCCCGTCCTGAAGGAGCCGCCCCCGGCACCAAGGGCCTCTCGATGTTTGTTGTGCCGAAGTTCATGGTCAATGAGGACGGGTCGATGGGGGAGCGCAACGGAGTTGTTGCTACCAACCTGGAAAAGAAGATGGGGATCAAGGCTTCCACGACTTGTGAACTCACCTTTGGCCTCGATGAGCCATGTGTCGGTTACCTCGTAGGCGATACGCACGACGGCATCCGCCAGATGTTCCGGGTCATCGAGCGAGCCCGAATGCTGATTGGCACCAAGGCCACTGCGACTCTGTCGACCGGGTATCTGAACTCGCTCGAGTACGCCAAGGAGCGGGTGCAGAGCGCCGACCTCACCCAGATGGCCGATAAGACTGCGCCGAGGGTCGAGATCATCCGGCATCCGGATGTGCGCAGAATGCTGATGCTTCAGAAGTCCCATGCCGAGGGTCTTCGTGCCCTGCTCTACTACACGGCCTGGGTGCAGGACCAGCGGGAACGGTTCCCCGACGACGATACGTGGGACAAACGCGAGGACTTCCTGTTGCCGCTCGTCAAGGGCTACTCCTCGGAGAAGGCCTATGAGCTGCTGGCTACCTCGCTCCAGGTGTTTGGTGGATCCGGTTTCACCATGGACTATCCGATTGAGCAGTACATCAGGGATACCAAGATCGACACGCTGTATGAGGGGACGACGGCGATCCAGTCTCTTGATCTGTTCTTCCGCAAGATCGCCCGCGATCAGGGCCAGACGTTGACGCTGCTGGCGGGCGAGGTGCTCGAGATGGTCAAGGGTGGCCCCGAGGAGCTGGCCGTAGAGCGGGAGATGCTCGGCAAAGCGCTCGACGACACGCAGGGTCATCTTGGAATGATGGTTGGCCATCTCATGGGAGCACAGGAGGATCCGACCGGGTTGTACAAGCTCGGGCTGCACGCAAACGCGCTCCTGGAGAGCATGAGTGAGGTCACAATCGGGTGGCTGCTGCTGAAGCACGCAGACGTTGCGCTGCACGCTCTGGCTGATGCCGATGATCGCGACGTGGCGTTCTACGAAGGGAAGATTGCGTCGGCCCGGTTCTTCAGCCGGCACGCACTCCCGAAGGCGAAGATCCGGAGAATGGCAGCCGAGCAAGAAGACGGCGCCCTCATGGACCTGTCCGACGACGCGTTCTAGGAACGAACGCGGCGCCGACCGCGCCCGCGGTAGCCTGCCGGCATGGATCTTGATGACTTCGCCAAAGGCGCCGTTGCCTCGCTGCTCACCGATCAGGTAGATGCCAAAACCGGGCTTGCCAACAAGGTCGGCTGGGTGGTGGCCGGTCTGGCCTTGCTTGGTGCGGTCATGGCCGACGGGTGGCTCCGCTGGTTGGCGGTACTGGTTGTCGTCTTTGCCCTGTTTGCTCTTCTGTTTGTGTTCATCACCAAGCGTCTGGCCAAGGGGTTGATCAACCGTCTGGCGCCACCGGCTGACCTGTCGAACGCTCGTCAGCACTTTGACACCGCGATTGCAGAGGCGGACATTCCCACGGACCCGGTGGGCTTTCTCCGCCTGGTTTGGCGGCTGCGCAAGGGTGTCGGCCCCGAGATAGAGCGGTTGGGGACCGTGGTCACCCGGCTCAAAGGGGAACTGGACTGAGTATGGGCCCGGGTTTCTAGACCGAGATCAGCGGGCCAAACACCGATACCAGTCCAACGCTGACCACACCGACCGAGACGGCGGCGGCGATGCCCACGAGGAACGGCTTGAAGCCGAGGCCCCGGAGCTGGTTGATCGATGTGCCCAGACCAACTGCGGCCATGGCGGTTGCCAGGGTGTATTCGGCCCAGGTCCGTGTCCAGTGGGTGAGGTCTTTCCACATGTCTGCCCCCCACAACCCGAAAGCGGAGTTGCCGCCGTCGATGCCGGCGTCGCCGATTGATCGGATGGCGGCCATGAACAGGAAGCCAACGATGAACACCGGCACCATGTCGCGGATGCGGGTGCCCGTGCCGGTCTCCTCACCTTCTTTGGCGAGGTTGCGCGCATAGAGATAGGTGATGCCTGGGATCACCAGCACCATCAGGACGTTGCGCACCAGCTTGGCCACGACGGCGATGTCGGCGGCGCTCGGTGTTGCGGTGATGTTGAACGACTGGTCATAGATCAGGCCGGCGCCGGCAACTTGCGCAGTTTCATGGATCGATGTCCCCAGAAACAGCCCGGTATTGACGATGTCGCCCGAGAAGATGAGGTTGCCGAGGAATGGGTACAGCAGCATCGCGGCGATCCCAAAGATGGTGATGTTGGCCACGGCGTAGGCGACCTCTTCCTCTTTGGCCTTGAGGCCGGGTGCGGCGGCGACGATGGCGGTGGCGCCGCAGATACCGGTGCCGATGGCGATGAGGGTGCCGAGCCGATCGGATAGGCCGAGCCGGCGGGTGGCTGCGATGGCCACAACCAGCCCGGTTGCCACTGCCCCGACGACGATGGGGATGCCGTAGATGCCGATCTCGAGCACGTCGGGAATGCTGAGCCGGATGCCGAGCAGGATGATGCCAAGTCGCAGCAGTTTCTTGAGGGCGAACTGGACACCGAGCGTGAAGCGATCGTCGAGACCGATGGTGTTGCGGATACCCATGCCGAGCACGATCGCAACGAGGATGAAGCTCACCAGCCCGTCAAAGCCCAACGCAGAGTTGATCAGTTCGGCAAGGGCAGCGGCCACGAGAACAACCACGGAGGCCAACACGACACCGGGGACGAGCTTGGGGATCTGATCGAACGTGGTCCCCAGAAGCAAGTTCTCGATGAATCGCGGCTGCCGCGTCAAATCTGTCTTGCTCATGCGCACTCCGTATGGACTGGAACGGGTTCCATTGTTTCACACAACTATGGGCAGCAAAGAATCGGTGGGGTAGGGCAGCGGCGGGTCTACTGACTGCCGGCGTCGATCGCCTTGTGGGCAGCGGCGCGGAGGTCGTCGGGGCGGAATGGCATTTTCACGACGGAGTGGACGCCCGATTCGAGGATTTCAGCGACGGATTTCTCTCTGGTGTCGGTGGTGATGGCGACAACTGCCGGGGGGTTGCGTCGGGAGAGGAGGCGTTCAACGATGCGAAGGCCGATGGTGAATGGCTGGTACATGCCGATGATGACAAGATCGGCTTCGTTGAACCCGCCCAGCCGCTGCGGGCTGTGGGGTAATCGCTGTGAGTCGAACTCAGCGTCAAAATCGCGGAAGCAAGTCTCAATGAGGCGGCGAAGCACCGCGGAGTCTTCGATTATCAGAACACGCATCTGATGGTCCGTCCGTGGAGTGTGACGCCCTGCGGCGTCTTCGAGGTCAAGAAAGCACATCCCCGCGAATTGCCGAAACTGAATATGCACTAGTTACCCAGAAAGGGGTTACTTACACCGTTCTGCTGGTCATTTATTTATACAAACCGTAAATCGGGTCACACGGCAATACAAGAGGGTAGATGGGGTGTGGGGGGTACCCCGGTATTCTTCTATGCATGGAAAACCACTACGAGTTCATCCTGGGGCTCCGCGCAATACGCGACTACCAGGACAAGCAGATCTCCGCCGACGACATGAATGCAATCTTGGAGGCTGCCCGCTGGACCGGTTCATCCAAGAATCTGCAGAACTGGGCGTTCGTCGTGATCCAGGACAAAGAGCAACTGGGGCGTCTCGCCGAATGCGGCAGCTTCACGACCCCGGTGGTTGCCTCGGCGGCAACCGTCGTGATCGTGGAGGAGGCCGGTGGCTATGAGTTCGACTCCGGCCGGGTTGCGCAGAACATCATGCTGGCCGCAGCTGCGGTCGGCGTGGCGACGTGCCCCATCACGTTGCACCGCCAGGATGCCGCTGCAGAGCTGCTCGGTCTCACCGATGGCCGCACCTGCCACTACGCAGTCACCCTCGGCTATCCCACCGCCGAAGCAGCCCCGAAAAACAAGGGCGGCCGCAAGCCGCTGGACGATTTGGTTCACTGGGAACGGTACTGAGCGGGGTCCCCACACCCGTTCTTGCGTAGATCTCGGCCATATCTGGACACCAGATACGCAAGAACCGGGGGTTTGCTGGCCGACGTTGAGT
>CBDUNF010000128.1:0-10402 GCA_965368515.1 uncultured bacterium | reverse complement strand
TCAGGGTTAGATCAGCCATTCGCTATGCCCATGCCTCTCGCAATTCCAGGAGTCGGTTTCGCACCGACCCGTCAAACAATGTGTCTTCAACTTGGGCTACGAGCCCTCCAACCACCGATGGGTCGACAATGACGTGGAGCTTCACCTTCTTGCCGGTGACTTGCTCGAGCTTGGCCGCCAACCGCTCCTGTGTCCCGGCGTCGAGTTCAATCGCGCTGGTGACATCGGCGACGACCTCGCCTTCGGCCTCTGCGGCCAATTCCATCATCCGCTTTGAGATCGCGGGAAAGTCCTTGACCCGGCCCACACCTATCAGCATGTTCACGAGCGAGACGGTGACGCTCGATGCCCGCTTGCCGATGAGATCAGAGACAATTGCCTGCTTTCTCTCAAACGGAAGCACCCGATCGCTCAGGGTGCCCTGGAGTTCCTCTGACTCAGCGAAGGCCTTGGCGACGCGGAACAGTTCGTCCGACAGACGATCCGCATCACCCTCGGCTCCGATTACGTCGAAAAGCGCCCGGGCGTAACCATCAATGTGGTTGGTAGCCATCATCAGCCCTCGTTGCCCAGCTCGTCGATGAACTGCTCGACAAGAGCCTGTTGGGCATCTCGGTCGAGGTTACGGCCCACGAGCTTCTCGGCAACGTCGATCGATAGACCGGCCACCTCACGTCGCATCGACGTAGCCGCCCGGTCGAGCTCGGATTGGAGCTCCTGGTCGGCTCGCGCCTTGATGCCTTCAGCCTCGGACTCGGCCCTCGCCACGATGTCGGCGCGCGCCGATTCGCCGGCCTGGCGGGCATTCTCGACGATTTGGCTGGCCTCGTCACGGGCCCCGGCAATCGAGGCCTCGTAGTCGGTTTTCAGCGAAGCAGCTTGCTGTTTCTCAGCCTCGGCGGCTTCGAGGTCGGCTTTGATCGCCTTTTGGCGATTCTCAATGACTTCGTTGAAAGCGGGAATCGCGTACTTCCAGATGAAGAAGAACACAATGCCAAAGGCGATAATGCCGGCACCGAGCTCCCGAAGATCCGGGAGCAGCAGGTCGGTACCGCTGGCTTCCTCTTCAGCCGCAAGCAGGAGACTTGCGAATAGCATCGTGGTTCCTCCTCTAGCCGGCAGCGATGAAGTACAGCACGAAGCCGATAAGGGCGAGTGCCTCGGTGAAGGCGATACCCAAGAACATGGTGGTCCTCACCATGCCTGCAGCTTCAGGCTGGCGGGCCATTGCCTGGACCGCGTTTCCGGCGACGATGCCGATACCGACACCAGGGCCGATAGCCGCGAGGCCATAGCCGATCAGTGCCAATGAGCCGGAGATATCACCGGTTAGTCCGGCGCCGACCTCTTCGGCCGCCATGATCAGAGCGTCCATTCCGTGTGTTCCTTTCCTAAGTGCCTGTCGGGCGTGTGTATGACTTGTTTGACTAGAACTGTTAGTGAGCCTCGACCTCTACCGAAGTCTGGATATAGACCGCAGAGAGGAGAGTGAAGATGTATGCCTGGAGCACTGCCACCAGGATCTCGAACAGGTAGATGAAGAGTCCGAGACCGGCCCAGAGGATTCCCCACAGACCAGCCAGGTTCCCGCTGGGCAACGAGCCGAGCATGACCCAGGAAGAGAGCAGGAGCAGCGACAGCATGACGTGTCCGGCTGCCATGTTGGCAAAGAGCCGGACAGCCAGAGAGAACGGCCGGACCAGAAGGGTTGACACGATCTCGATGATGCCGACGAGCGGCACCAGGAAACCCGGTACGCCCGGGGGCTTCACCATGTGGCCGAAGTACCCGCCAAAGCCCTGCGCCTTGATACCGGCGATCAGGAACAAGAACCAAGTGATGATTGCGAGGAACAGCGGCAACCCGATTCGGGAAGCGATCGGGAACAGTGTGAGCGGGAATATCTCAAACAGATTGCCAACCAGAATGAAGAAGAAGACCGACGCCAGGTATGGGAAGTACTTCAAGCCGTGCTCGGGGCCGATAATGCCGATCGAGATCTCGTCGCGCACGAAGCCAAGCGCCGTCTCGGCGAGAGTCTGCATCTTGCCCGGGATCAGGGACTTCTTGCGAAGGCCGAAATAGAAGAAGGCCACGACCAATACGGCAGCGAGGATCGTGAGAATCATCGTCCGGTTGATGCCGCCGACAAACGGCAACTCAAACAGCTCGTTCACGCTCGCCGGCGTGCAGATGATCTGACTCTCTGGATCGCAACTTGACGCTGCGAAAATCAACTCCACTCCAACTCCTTTGTTTCACCTCGGGCCACTGCCACAGTCTCCCATGAAAGCAGCACGAGATAGCTAACAACAGCTGAGATTCCCATTGCCAGCCGGTCCACGTCAACTACCTGTGCGATAACAAACATCACTAATCCGATGAGAGCCAATCGCAAGAAAAACCCACCCAGCGCGGCGGCATGATAGAGCTTCAGCGATATCGCTGCAGCCTTTGACAGCATGACGCCCGCAAGTAGGAAGTTAGCGGCCACGATTGCGACCCCGATCGCGCTCGAGGTTGCGGCAAGACTGCCCCGCCAGATGGCGAAGGCTATGACTAGCGGAGGGGCAACCCAAAGCGCCCGTTTGGCCGTTGCCATGCCGATCTTGGCCTCGAGGTCTCGGGGTCCCGGTGCGGTTTCGTAACCCGTGACTATCTCGGTGTTTTCAGAGCCCACGCTTGCGCTCCTCAGCTTGTTCTTCCAGCACCGCCGAGTGCTGCCAGAGCTTGAAGAAGCCATTTACGAAACCGGCGACGATGAACACGATGGTGAATATGGGCCTTGTGCCCAGCCACCAATCCAGCCCGACGCCGAGCAACAGACCGGCACCGATAGAGGAAATGAAGTCCACGCTTGGAGAGAAGCCGCCTGTTACGGAGCGACGATCGGGAACAAGCCCACTGCGATCGTTTGTCATGCTGGTATCACCAGTCCAAGATGGGCTTTTGCATGCCACGGTTTGCCGGGCACTCGCTGGGGCGGGCGTCACTGTAACCACCCGCCCTTGCTAACGACAAGCCTAATGCCGAGCGGGCTTCTAGGCGTGCCCAGCGAACTTCTCCGGATATGCCGGGAATGCGTCCGCCAACTCCCTCACCTGATCGGTATACAGCGTCACCGAGTATGGGTCGATGCGCTTGCGCAACAGCTCGACGATGAGCTTCCCAAGCAGCACCATCTGCTCCTGCATCATCCCGGCAGATGTGACCGACGGGGTGCCCAGCCGCAACCCGCTGGTGATGAAGGGTGACCGGGGATCAAAGGGAATCGAGTTCCGATTGAGGGTGACTCCATGGTCGTCGAGGAACTGCGCCGCTTCCTTTCCGGTCAGATCCGCATCGAGAGATCGCAGATCTACGAGGAACATGTGGTTCTCCGTTCCACCACTGACTACACGTAGGCCATCGTCGTCCATGGCTCCCGCCAATACCTTGGCGTTGCGGACGATCTGGTTGGCATAGGTCTTGAAGTCGGCACGCCCGGCTTGCTCGAAACAGAGTGCCTTGGCCGCGATCTGATTGTTGATCGGTCCACCCTGGGCATAGGGGAAGACGGCCTTGTCGATAGCCTTGGCAAAACCCTCGCGACTGAGGATGAGACCTCCTCGCGGCCCACGCAGCGCCTTGTGAGTAGTCGCGGTAACGATGTCGGCATGGGGCACCGGGTTGGGATGGGCGCTACCGGCGATCAACCCAATGATGTGAGCAGCGTCGACCATGAAAATGGCACCGACCTCGTCGGCAATCTTGCGGAACGCCGACCAGTCGATGAACTGCGAATACGCCGTGTAGCCCGCCACAATCATCTGAGGCCGGTGCTCGAGAGCTAGTTTGCGCACCTCATCGAGATCGATCTGCTCGGTCTCTTTGTCCACCCCATATGCCACGAAATTGAACAGATTGCCAGAGAAGTTGACGGGCGACCCGTGGGTCAGGTGCCCACCCTGGTCGAGCCGCATTCCGAGGATCGTGTCACCCGGCTTGAGAACGGCCATGTAGGCGGCCATGTTGGCCTGTGATCCGCTGTGAGCCTGGACGTTGGCGTGCTCGGCACCGAACAGCCGCTTGGCTCGATCGATAGCGAGATTCTCGACCTCGTCGATCACAGCACAGCCTTCGTAGTAGCGCCGGCCCGGATAGCCCTCCGAGTATTTGTTGGACAAGACCGACCCGGACGCCTGCATCATCGCCAGGGAGATGAAGTTCTCCGATGCGATGAGGTGGATCTGCGAGCGCTGTCTGCCAACTTCCTTCTTGATCAGCTCGGCGAGCTGAGGATCGACTTCTTCAATTGGTCGCATGTCCGACATCGGATTCTTCCCCTGCACATGAACGCGTTTCGGCGAGAGTAGCAGTGACGACCCGTTCTGATGCTTGCCGGATTGGTACCCGGTAACCGAAATGCGGGTTTAGACGCCGCGCACGGGACCGTCTCGTAAGACGAGCGGCGACGGCTCGGTCAGGTCGATGATCGTGGAGGCCTGTCCGCCTTTTGCCTTGCCCTCGAGATATACGGAAACAGCATCACCGAAGAGATCCTTGGCATCGAGGTCGTTCAATACCGATTCGTTACCGGCGAGATTCGCTGAAGTGACCGCCAGCGGCCCGTATGTCTCGAGAAGCTCGATCGCAACCGGGTGATCGGGACAGCGGAGACCAACAGTGCGCCGCCCGGAGTGCCCCAGCCAGGCCGGAGCCGAGGGAAGTCGCGGAAGCACCAGCGTAAGAGCTCCGGGCCAATGCAGGTCGGCTAGGTCGAGGGCACGGTCGGATAGCGATGCGATGGTCATGCCCTGCTCCAGCGATGCCACCAGGATCGCGAGAGGCTTGTTGGCGGGCCTGCCCTTCAGATCGAAGATGGCACCGAGCGCATCTTCCCTAAATGGATCAGCCGCAAGACCGTAAAGCGTATCCGTTGGCACACCGACGATCTCTCCCCGCCTGAGTGCAGCAACAGCTTGCTCGATCGACATTCTTGCTCCCTTTTACGGCACAAGTCTCAAGTTAGTGCACATCCTGCGCCATTGGCGCCGATCCGAGCACAAATCGATCCCGATCGGTGAGATCCTTCTCAATTCGCGGCCGATACCGCGCAAAGATGCTCATGCAGGGGTCGCCCTGGGTCTCGCCGATTTCACAGGCAATGGTGCCCCCGGGACGTAGCCAGGTGATGGCTTCAGCGGCGATGCGCCGCAACACATCAAGACCGTCGGGCCCCGCAAGCAACGCCGTGCTCGGCTCGTGTTCCGATATCTCGCTCGGGAGTAGCCGGTACTCCTCGTTGCTGACATACGGTGGATTGGAGACAATCAAATCGACCTCGCCTCGGAGTGTCTCCGGTAAGGCGGTAAATAGATCGCCGACCTCAAAGGTCACTCCTAGGCCCAGTGCCTCCGCATTCTCCTTGGCTAGGGTGATCGCTGCGGCGGACATATCGGTCGCAATGGTGGTCGCCCGCGGCAGCGCATGCTGTAACGCCAACGCCAGGTTTCCGCTTCCGGTGCAGAGATCGACGATAACGGGCGTGTCCCGTCCATGGAGAGCGTTCACACAAAGCTCCCAGAGCCGCTCCGTCTCCGGACGAGGAATCAACGCCCTTTTGTCGACTCGAAGCTTGATCGGTCCGAAGTGGGTCGACCCCTCGATGTATTGGATGGGCTCACGGCGACGACGGCGGGCGACGTACCGAAGGAAGCGATCGGCCACATCACCCGTCACTTCCGGGTCACCAACCATCCAGCTCCGGTCGGCCTGTGCAGCCAAAAGCAGCAAGCGAATCGCTTCATGCTCGGGTAGCTCCCGAGCACTGCCGAGTAGTGAGAGAGCGGTGTCTGTCATGTCGGGCCCAACATAGACGTGTGTCCTCGCGGAACAGCGCACACCAAACCCTTACTTCCATTGTTGACATCCCGACAGTGCTGGTGAATGCCTGCACACCTGCTCCGAGACCAGCCGCTTGGTGAGCCCCTGCATCGCCGCCGCACCATGCGTCTGGCGTACACGGTTCTCACGCTTGCTGCCGCTGCGACTCTGGTGCTCCCGGTCGAACCGGCCTCGGTAGTCGCCATCATCGCCCTTGCGACATCGCTGAGCGGAGCGGCGTGGTTCTTCATCACAACAACGGGACGGCTCCAGCAGTCAGAGCGGCGCGCATGGAGGTTGCTTGGCGTCGGATTACTCATTGCCGCGCTGGGTCTCGTCGTGCACGGCGTCGCGTGGACCCTCGTCGATGACGTGCCAACATTCGGACCGGTCGACCTCTTCTGGCTCGTTGGCTACGGAGTCGGCATCGCCGGAATCGCAAGCCTCCCTCATACCGCCGGAAGCAGATGGCAGCGCCTCAGGCTGCTGATCGACGGCCTGATCGGCGCGGTTGCGATCAGCACGATTCTCTGGACGGTAACCCTCCGCGACGTAACCCAGCAGCTTGGATCTGCCCCCGTGTGGGATCGAGTCGTGGGTTCCTCTTACATCGTATTGGACGCGATTCTTCTCGTGGTCCTCGTTACCGTCGTAATCAAACGCTCCACCCACCGCTTCGATCGGCGGCTGGTGTATCTCGGGATAGCCATCGCCAGCCAGACGGGTGGTGACTATGCGTTCCTCACCTCGGGATTGGGGCGCACATTCGCAGAGGTTCAGCCTGTCTATGCGTTTCCGATCGTTGCCGGAATGATGTTCCTTGCCGCCGGGGCGAACGTGCAGAGCGTGCCGCCAGGACGGGAATATGCGGATCGGACTAGCGCGCCGGCCTGGGCGATCCTTGTGCCGTACGGTCTTGCCGCCAGCTTGTTCGGGGCTTTGCTCGTTCGCTTCCCCAATGTCGGTGCCAGTGCGACCGATCGCACGCTCCTCCTTGCTGTGGTGGTGCTCGGGGCGCTCATCATTGCTCGACAGGGAGTCGCGATTCGCGAAAGCCGACGCTTGGTCGACGACCAGCGAGCTGACCTGGCAGCGTCGATCTCACATGAGCTGCGGACGCCGCTGACCACGGTCGTCGGCTTCCTTGATCTTCTCGAGAGCGACGGGATCGACGACATCAACGAACGCCGAGAGGTCACGACGCTCGCCGTAGAGCAAGCAGCTCACCTGTCTCGCATCGTTGCCGACCTACTTGTGCTTGCCTCGGATGGCAACACGCAGATCGATCTCCAGGTCGACGAGGTGGCCATAGAGCAGCTGGTGGACCGGAGCATCGAGTTGGCAGGAATCGACCCGGACCGGGTTCGAGTCGATTCTGAACCAACTATCTCCGCGTTCGTCGACGCCGGCCGTATACAACAGGCTCTCGCCAACCTCATCAAGAATGCTCTCCGCTACGGCGGAGACCAGGTTCAGCTTGCAGTGCAGGCTGGTGGTGGGGACTTGGTGATCGAGGTGCACGACAACGGTCCCGGCGTACCACGCAAGTACGAGCTACTCATCTGGGAGAAGTTCGAGCGAGGACCGCACCGCCTCAACTCCTCGGCGCCCGGCTCCGGGATTGGGCTTGCGATGACCAGAGCGATTGCGCAAGCCCACGGAGGATCCACCGGCTACCGCCTCTCCGATCGGTCGGGCGGTGCCTGCTTCTGGATTCGACTCCCCGGGCGGGTGCAATCGGCAGGCACCGCAGCCGAACGTAGCCATGGATATCTCGCCGTTGTCGCGCCGGAGGCGCAGACGGCTTGAGATCAATCGGAGGAGGCGAGGCTCTCGGCAGCATCGTGCGCGGCCAGGGCGGTATGGAACTCGTCCAGGCTGCCGTCGAGGACTTCCGGCAGTGAGTGCAGAGTCAAACCAACGCGATGGTCGGTTACCCGGTTCTCCTTGAAGTTGTAGGTACGGATCTTCTCCGACCGTTCCCCCGTTCCGACCTGGGAGCGTCTGGCCGATGCCTGCTCACCTTGTTGCTCGGCAAGCTGCTGTTGATAGAGCCGGGCTCGCAACACACGCAACGCCTTCAGCTTGTTCTGCAACTGCGACTTTTCGTCCTGGCACGTGACTACCACACCTGTGGGCAAATGGGTGATGCGAACTGCCGAATCGGTGGTGTTGACGGACTGGCCACCGGGTCCCTGGGAACGGAACGTGTCGACCTGAATGTCATTCTCATGAATGTCGACCTCGACCGCCTCGACTTCGGGAAGCACGGCAACCGTTGCGATCGAAGTGTGAATCCTTCCTTGCGACTCGGTCTTGGGGACCCGCTGCACCCGGTGCGGACCAGCCTCGTACTTGAGGCGCGAGTACGCACCCTTGCCTTTCACTGAGAACGTCGCGTCCTTGAGGCCACCGCCACCCGTGATCGAAGTGTTGATCGGTTCGCTCTTCCAACCGTGGCGCTCTGCAAAGCGCTCATACATCCTGTAGAGATCCGCTCCCCACAAGGCCGCTTCGTCGCCCCCGGCTGCAGCCCTGATCTCGACGATCACGTCCTTGTCGTCGTTCGGATCCTTGGGAACGAGCATCGCTCGCAGCTTGGTATCGAGAGGCTCGAGCCGCGCCCGTTGCTCGTTAGCCACTCCCTCGAGATACTCCCGCATCTCGGGATCGGACTCGGCCGTAGCCATCTCGGCGGCCTCTTCCATCTCCTGAGCTGCCTGCTCATACTCCCGGAAGGCCTCGATCACTGGTCGGAGCTCAGCGTGATGGATCGAGACCTCGCGATAACGATCCTGGTCCGACAGGACATCGGGGTCGGCCATCTGCTCGAGCGTCTCGGCGAACCGGATCTCGAGTTCTTGCAGCTTCTTCAGCAGGCTGTCATCCATCGACGGTTTCTTCTCGCTCTGCAGCGAGGGCAGCAGCGACAATCGGCCCACGTTCCTCAACGGCCGCGACCTCATCATCGGTCAGCGCCGCCAGAAGGCTGGCGACCGCCACCTCGACCATGTCATCGGTTGGTTCCTTGGTCGTGATGCGCTGGAGCCATATGCCGGGACGGTTGGCCCAAGACATCCACCGTTGGTTTGCGCCAAGCTTCAGCACCTCGTAGGACAGCCCGGCGATCACCGGAATCAACGCCAAGCGCGAGATGACCTGCCAAACGAAGGGCAGACCGTGGAGGGTCAAGAACACTACAAAAGCGACCATTCCAACGATCAGGATGAATGAGGTTCCACATCGAGGGTGGCGCGGACTGTAAGCCTGGATCGCCGCGATGCTCAGCGGATCGTCATTCTCATAGGCATGGATCGTCTTGTGTTCCGCTCCGTGATATTGGAAGACTCGAGCGATCTCCTCGGATCTCGAGATCGCCCAGATGTACAGAACGATCAGTCCGATTCGAAGCACGCCGTCGATGACTACAAAGCCGATCGACGAGTCCGAAACAAACGTCTTGAGGTAATTGGCGGCGAACGCCGGCAGCAGAATGAAGAGCGCTAGAGCGACGATTACTGCCAGCGCCATGGTCCAGAAGACCTGGCCCTTGCTCAGTTCGTCCTCTTCTTCCGCACCTGACTGGACCGCCGACCAAGAGAGCGCTTTGAAGCCCAGGGACAATGATTCGGCGAGGACGAGCACACCGCGGACGAACGGAACCTTGCGCCAGCGTGATTTGCCACTCAGGCTGGGCAGATCATTGCGCTGGGTGATAATGCTGCCATCGGGTCGGCGGCACGCCACAGCCCATTGGCTCGGGGCGCGCATCATCACGCCCTCCATTACGGCTTGTCCGCCGACGCTCGCTCCGGGTGAGCGACTCAACCCGCGCTACTTGTCAGAGTCCGCGGCGTCCTTGGCCGTGGTGTCGACACCAACCTTGGCGTAACGACGACGGAACCGCTCCACGCGACCACCAGAGTCGACGAGGATCTGCTTGCCGGTATAGAACGGGTGACTCGCACTCGAGATTTCGAGCTTGGCCAGCGGATAGGTGTTGCCATCTTCCCACTCGATGGTCTCATCTGTCTGGATGGTGGACCGAGTCAGGAAGGCAAAATCGGACGAGGTGTCTTGATACACGACGGGCCGATAGTCGGGATGAAGATCGGGTTTCAAAGCTCTAGCTCCTGGTTGTTGCAGCAAGGGACTTTACTACTGACCGCTCTTGGCGACCTCAGCGAGGAAAGCGGCGTTGGACTTGGTGTTCTTGAGACGGTCGATGAGAAGCTCGGTAGCCGCTCCCGACTCGAGTGCCATCAGCACCCTCCGGAGCTTCCATACCTCGGTCAATTCGTCTGGGTGGAACAACAGCTCCTCACGACGAGTGCCGGAAGCCTCAATGTCGATGGCCGGGTAGATGCGCTTGTCCGCAAGCTTGCGATCGAGGCGAAGCTCCATGTTTCCGGTGCCCTTGAACTCTTCGAAGATGACTTCGTCCATCCGGGAACCAGTCTCGACGAGAGCGGTACCGAGGATTGTGAGGCTGCCGCCCTCTTCGATGTTGCGGGCCGCACCGAAGAAACGCTTCGGG
>CBDUNF010000127.1:0-10405 GCA_965368515.1 uncultured bacterium | reverse complement strand
TGGAAGCGGGCGGAGTAAGGGGCCTCCCAATTGGCATCCGAGGGACTGACCGTGAGTCAGAACCGGGTGTGTTCGTATCTGTTGTCAATGTGTCGCACCGAGTCATAGTTCTTGACCGCCGGTGCCGAGTGGTGTCTCGACGTTCTGGAAGTAATCGTCGGCAATCTCCTTCTCGCCGAGCCAGACATCAGTCGCCCAGACTTCGATGACCTCACCCTGCCCAAGGACCGTGACTTCCTTCTCCAGGTGAGCCCAATTCTTGAGCGGGTCAGCGATCGGGACTCGACCTTGCTTGTCGGGCACAACCTCGGTCCCGGCGCCAAGAAACGCACGACGGAACTTGCGACCTTCACGGTCGGTTGAGGGAAGGTTGGTGACCCGGGCGTACTCCTTCTCGAAGGCATCGGGAGTCCAGACTGTGAGACAGCCTTCTTGGCCGGGCGTGACAAAGCAGCCCCGCTCGAGCTTCTCGCGGAACTTACGTGGCATCACCAAGCGCCCCTTGGCATCCAGTGTGTGTTCGTATGTCCCCAAAAACACGAGAAACGGTCTCCATCCACTTCATCATCTACCACTGCGTGGCACAGTAACCCACTTCGCGCCACTTTTCAACCCTATTCGCCCCCCAATCACCCCCATATGACACAAATAGGCCGATCGACCCACCACCGGCCCCATTACGTGGTCCGATACGATGCGTTCCACCACCCATGAACGACTTCTCGAGAAAACAAGTGCTGGCGTACCGGTTGCAGGTGAACCACCTGGCCGGTGGCCGGTTCCCTCGTGCGGCGCTTGCGGCCGGCGCACACAGCGGTCTTCAGGACGGGTCGCCACGATCCGGGCTGTTGTCGCTGGCAGCACGGGTAGACGGCGTCGGGCACGACGATTGGCGCGGCGCTGGTCTGGCACAGGTCTTTGGCCCGCGCGGAGCCATCTACATCGTGCGGCAAGAAGACGTCGCGGTGTTCACGAGGGGTCTGCTCCCCCGGGATACGGAACGGGTTGCCACAATCGAGCTGGTCGCGGGCCGGGTCCACAAGGTGCTCAACGGCCGGCCGCTGCGCCAGGCCGACGTGGTGGAGGCGTTGCCCGACATCGGTGGCACCCGTGGGCTGCGGTGGGCGGCGACATTGGGGACGCTGGTCCCCGTCTGGGATGCGATCGATACGATCGTGCATCCGCGGCCGCTTCCCGATGTGGATGCCGAAGACGCCCGCCTTGAGCTGGCGCGACGGTTCTTTACCTACCTGGGACCGGCGACCGTTGCCGACCTGCAATGGTGGCTCGACGGGCGTCGCCGCGATGCTACCACCACTGTCGCTGCGCTCGACGACGAGTTGGCGCAAGTCACGGTCCGGGGTCGGGAGTGCCTTGCTTTCGCTGCGACCCTCCCCTTGCTTGAGTCGGTGACCCGGCCCGATTCCGACCTCACTCACCTGCTGCCACCGGACGACGTCTACATAAACCGGCTCAACCGCACGTTGCTCATCCCCGACGTCGCCCGGCAGAAGCACCTCTTCCCGCAAGCCCCGCCCCCCGGCGCCCTCGTTGTTGGTGGCGAGGTGTTCGGCACCTGGCGACGGCGGGCGGGAGCGGTGGAGGTAAGTTCATGGCGAGCGGTCGAGTCACGCCACCGCGAGCGCGCCGAGGAGATCGTTGCCGGTTGGCCACTGGCCACCAAGGGCAGTGTGACCTGGCGCGATCCGAGTTGACCGTCGGGGCAAGCCTGTGCGGACCGAACATCCGGAAGTACCTTCGCCACAAAGTCGGCCCGAGTGATTGGCGCAATGGCGGCACGACTGTGCCGACCGGCGAGCACCGGTCGGCACAGAAGGATTCGATTGAGGTCGCTGTCAGAACGAAACGGCTGCCACATTCGAGCAGGTTGAGCTACCTGCTTCGCACACCTGGTACTCGAACGTTTCACTCGTGATCGCGATGCGATCTGTGTAATTGCCATCGTTTCGCGTCGTCCGCACCAACTCACCGTCCCGATAGACATCAACTCGGGCTCCCGATGCCCCGGTCCAGCTGAGCTCGGCCTGCACCCGATTTCGAGCGGTTATGCCGACAACGCTCAGCGATATGCCCTGTTCGGTGCCGACGCTGATTGTTACGGCCGACGCGCTCGTGTTGCCAGCGGAGTCGGTCACGGTCGCCGTGACCGAATGGGTTCCGTCACTCAAGCTGGCAGAGAAGCTTCCACCGGATCCGATCGCTCCATCCAGGTCGGACGACCAGGTGAGGTCAGCGGTGAGGTCACCGTCCTCAGGGTCTCCCGCCGAGGCCGAAAACGAGATCGACGTAGCGGAATCGAAGACCGCACCGTCCGACGGTGAGGAGATGGTGACACTGGGCACCTGATCAGCTCCAGTCCCGGGATCCATCGAGATGGCGTTCAGATAGCCGTGTGCGCCGACACCGCCAAAGTTGGAGGTCATCACATAGGCGGTGTCACCATCGGGGCTGAACGCAAACCCCGAACTGACGAACTGGCCGAGGCCGTTCCCGGTCTCGGGGATTTCGGTGCGCCACAAAGGGGCGCCATTAGACGCCGACACGGCTTTGACAGCCGCCGGCACGTTGGCAGTTCCACCGATTGGGAGCAGAACAACCGATTCTGCTGGGTCGACGTCAGGCATACCGACGAACTCGTCGAGCTGCGTACGGAAGTTCTCCCGGCCGTTCGGATCGATTGAGTACAGCACATTCCCGGAGTTGACGGCGTAGTGCGTACCGCTTGCTCCAAGGCTTGGCCCGACCGTCCCGGTCGCCACAGGGAACTCGAACTCCCATTCGAGGACGTTGTCCGGGGAGTACGCGGCGGTGGGGAGATGCCAGGTTCCATCGAGTGGGCTCACGCGCGGTCTGATCAAGCCGCCTCCGGTTGTAAACACCGAAGCGCCGTCGCTGAGACGGACAGCTCTGATGTGTCCGTTGGCGGCGAAGTAGAGCTGCTGGTCCTGCCCGTCGGCGGTCGGTCCGAACTCGAGTTCGGCGTAGCCGACGAAATTGCGGGCGTACGGTTCGGGCGTTTGCCACCGCAATACACCGGATGTTCCCTGATCTTCCAGCGAGAAGACGCCCATTCCGCTGCTGGCCACCCCGTAAATGTGTCCCTCGGGCCCAACCGCTACGTCGATAAAGACAAAGGCGCGGGGTGTCTGGACGAAGGTCCACTTGAGTGTGCCGTCAGGGTTGAACGCCTTCACCCAGTCCTCGGTCCCGGTATAGATCGTGCCGTCGGGTCCGACGTCAACGCCCTTGCTGCCGGCGTCGGCTGCCGTCCACTTGACGGTTCCGTCCGGAGCGACCGCAAAGAGGTTCTTGGCTACGTCGACGGTGTAGATCGTACCGTCGTCTGCCACGGCCGGCCGGACCAATGAGTATGAGCCCGGCATCTCAATGCTCCAGGCAAAGTGATCCTCGAGCGCGGCTGACCTGGCCGGGGCCGCGCTCAGTGGTGCGGCCGCCATGAGCAGCATGAGTCCAGCTACTACAGCAACAAGGGACCGAGTTCCAAACGACCTCGATGCGAGCAACGGTTCTTTCATTGGATTCCCTCTCGTCCACGTTGGCGAATGATCCCAACCTACGAGTGCGGGGTTAATTCAGGGTTAAACACTCCTCTGATCAAGTCCAAGTTTTGGCGCAACAGTGGTATTGGGCCGCGGGGCGGCGGGCCGGTGATTGTTGGCTGGATGACACGACGCCTGCTGCCACCCGACTAGACGTGCTGGTCGATGAGGATCGCCCTTCCGTCATCCGGACCGTCGCTAACCCCCAGCTAGTCTTGGGGGCGCAGCGGACAAGAGGAGCACCGGATGTCGGACGATCGCAAGAAGGGCGCATGGCTTCCGCCGCGGTGGTTCATTCGCACCGCCTGGGCAACACACAGGGGCCTGTACCGCATTAGCGGTGGTCGATTCGGACTGAGACGTGCGAAGGGCGACAGCTACGGCATGATGCATCTCACGACCATCGGTCGTCGCAGCGGGCAGGAGCGTGGCGTCATCCTCGGTTACTTCGATGACGGTCCCAACCTCGTCACGATGGCGATGAACGGTTGGGGCGAGGGGGAACCTGCCTGGTGGCTCAATCTTCAAGCGCAACCCGAGGTCTCAGTCAACACCCGAGACGGTCGCCGCACCGTCAGGGGCCGAGCGGCGGAGGGCGAGGAGCGGTCACGATTGTGGGACCGTTGGCGCGAGATTGACAAGAACTTGGACGAGTACGCATCTCGCCGCCCGTCCGAAACCGCCGTTGTCATCCTGGAGCCGGTTCCCTAGCTCGATGCCCCCTAAGTGGACGGATTGATAACCACTTTGAGACCCGACCTAGCGACCAGGGCAGCAAAAGCCTCCGGGCCCTGCCTGATCGGATAGCGTGCGGTGATGATGCCGTCGAGATCGACACGGCCGCGATCGACGAGTTCGATCGCCTGACCCATGTGATGCTGCTTCATCCGACGTGACAAGACGATGGTGATGCCCTTCTCACGACCGAGTGCCGCCGGAAACGCAGTGCGGTCGTTGGGTGGGATGCCGACGACGACAACGATTCCCCCCGTGCGCACGGTTCGCAGCGCGGTCTCCAACGCCGCGTCCTCTCCCGACACTTCGAACGCAACGTCCACCGGACCCCAATCCCACACGCCGTCCGGCTGTCCGTCTGCGGCAGTGAGGCGGACATCGTCGGCCCCAGCTGCTACGGCCGCATCGAGGCGATGTGGAAGCGGGTCGGAAACCTGAACGTGTCGCGCTCCGGCGGCGCACAATGCCTTGATTAGGAGCAGACCAATCGGACCGCAGCCGTAGACACCCGCACTCATCCCCGTCTGGAAGTGGCCTAGGTCGATCGCATGCAACCCGACCCCCAGTGGCTCGAGCAGGGCGACGTCATCACCGATGATGTTGTCGGGAATCGGCAGCAGCAGGTGCTCCGGCCAGGCGATGAAGGTAGCAAGACCACCTTGTGTCGGGGCGTGGCCGCAGAACTCCACCTGCTGGCATAGGTTGTTGTGCCCGGCCCGGCACACATCGCATTGGCCACAGGGGTTCGCAGGCTCGATGACGACCCGCTCGCCTTCTCGCGGCCCCGAAGCGATGACGCCACCCATTTCGTGGCCAAGTACGAATGGATCCTGCACGCGGTCCGTGCCGATGCCACCGTCTTCGAACCAATGTAGGTCGGAGCCGCATAACCCCACGGCGGTGACACGGACGAGTGCCTCACCTGGGCCGGGGATAGGCTCGGACTCCGCATGCAATCTGATATCGCCGGCACCGTGTAGCCGTAGAACGTCCATTACCGTCACCATAGTGCCGAACACGACGCCCGCTCAGCTCACTTCTAGATACAGGTCGAAGCGGCTATTCCCCGGCTTCACAGGTTCCAAGAACTCCTCGAACCAACGATGTGACGGATGGGGTTCGATCCCGCTTCGGGCGATCATCTCCCCCAGTCGTTCCCACCCGGCAGTGATCCAGGAACCCGAGGGATCGTCCTCGAACGAGCCCTCGATACCCGTAACCACAAAGGTGCCGGTCTCGATGGTGGCAACACGTGTGTCATCGCCGAAAGGGATCGCCGACTCCGGAATTGTCACCATCACTCTGTACCCGGAGTTGTCCGGATCGTGGGCAAGTCGTCCCTGCGCATCGATGTTGTGGCCAAAGGTCCTATGCGATCCGATTACCTCGGGATGCCGCTGCAGCCACTCCTCCATCTGCTGCAACGCCGCGGCCTCGGGCTCGGGCTTGAACCCATCGAAACAAACCACTTCCATCCTGGGCATTGTCTTGGTGAGCACACCCATCATTACCTCTCCTACTAGATCGATCTCGGCTACCAGCCGGCGGGAAAGCCCGTCCGCCCGACACTGACTCGGTGTGTCACCGAACTCTCTCTTGAATGCTCGGGTGAACGACTCGTGGCTGTCGTAGCCCGATCGCAACGCGATGGTCAGGATCGATTGATCGCCGTTCACCAGATCGGCCATCGCCAGAGAAAGCCGGCGCTTCCTGACGTACTCGCCAAATCGATACCCGGTGAGCGTCGGGAAGTACCGATGGAAGCTTCGCAACGACATGGCGGCCGAGCGCGCCGCTTCTCTCGCTGTCACGGTCTTTGCAAGATCTGACTCAACCAGATCTATGGCTTCCTGGATCTGTTGGTAGATCGTCAGCATGTGATCAATTGTATGAAACGACCACCGACGTTTCTTGACCGCAAGTGCACATCTCCGCGTCGCTAGCCCAATGCCGCCCGACTAGCTCATCGGCTTCGACCGATGCCCCTCCGGGCCCCCGATCGCTAGACGTGCTGATCGAGCAGGATCACGTTGCCGTCCGGGTCTGTGAGCGCAAAGCTGGCCGGACCACTTGCGGTGTCGCCCGAGGTGTCGTTCACCGGATCGAGCCCCGCCGCCCGCACTCTCTCGCTCAGTTCGCGGACGTCCGTGAACTCGGCAACCGGCTCACCGACTCCGGTCCAGCCCGGATTGAATGTCAGAAGATTGCCTTCAAACATGCCGTGGAACAGACCGATGACGTGTCCACCGTTGGCGAGGATCGTCCATGCTTCGCCGTCGCCGCCAACCATCTCGAACCCCAGCTTGGAGTAGAACTCACGTGACGCTGCCATGTCCTTGACAGCCAGACTGATTGAGAACGCTCCGAGCTCCATTGTCTTCCTTGATCGACGAATGCCAACGATACCGATGGGCTGTGACACATGGAGCGGCGCAATCAGTTAGGTCACTCCCGTTCGTAGATGAACTGAGTGCAATCCGGCTCGGAACCGATCCCGCAGATCCGGTAAGTGCCGGACTCGGCGTCGACCGGCATGCTCACCAATCCAGAGGCCTCGATGAGCTGGCTGAATTGCGGACCAGACTGCGCTCGTCCCCAATCCCCGATCTCTGCATCCCGGAATGGTGCTGAGGCGATCCGATCCCAGGAATCGCCCGTCCAGCGTTCGAGGTTGAGCACTTCGTCTCCGCTCCATGGAATCTCAGCCGAGTAAACCGGCAACTGAGATCTGGGTGGCGTCCGATCTGGGCCCGACCAATCAACCCCCCAGATCAACACGATCGCCGCCACTACAACCATCGCCGCCAGCAGAGTCCACAGCGGTTCCTCATCCCCAAGGGCTCGCCTTCGTCGCTCTTCCATAGAATGGTTATCGCCGGCTCGCACCGAAGTCTTGAGAACGTGCCGATCGCCTGAGGCCCGAATGGTGGGTATCAGTTGCCTTGGTCTCACAACCAAATCAACACAGCGTTGACCCGCCGGTCCACTGCAGGGTCCGCGGCAGATCGAGCTTTGTCAAGATGTTGCTGACGTGAGTCTCCGCCGTGCGCTGGTTGACCACCAGCGTCTCGGCGATGGAACGGTTGGAGTGGCCTTCTGCCATCAACGCCAGCACCTCGCGGTCCCGCTCGGTCAATCGGTCCATCGGCCCGGAACGACGCGGCCGCTCGACCAGCCGAACGACGCGACGGGCACGCTGCAGATCGAGATCGAGGGCGACGAGTCGTTGTTGGGCGCCATCGTGGAGGTCTCTCTCCACCCGGCGCCGGGCTTCGCCGGGTTCCGCGCTGGTTCCGTTGGGCGGCGCCGCCCGACCGGTGGCGCCAGGGCTTGCTGTCACCGGCGACGGCCGGGTACTCATCCTCGTTGCCGGCACGGAGTTCGTTGCGGTGACGGAACTGATGCCCCGGCCGGAGCGGATCATCGCGGCGTCTGGCGGCTGAGACACTGACCTCAGCGCCGGCTGCCCTGGCTGAGGAGGATGCCTATCGAGACCAGGGCAATCCCCACCAACTCCCCCGGTCCGAGCGGTTCATCGAGGAAGACCCAGGCCAGCACCGCAATCTGAATCAGCATCGTGTTGTTGATCGCCGCAGACTCGAGAGCCGACAAGCGCTGCAGCGATAGGTTCCACAAGGTGAAAGCCAGGGCGGTGTTGACGACGGCCAACCATCCGATGATCAGCCATGCTCTTCCGGAAACGCTCGGAAGGCCCTCCGCAGCGGCGCCGACAACCAACAGGACCAGCGCTCCGACCCCCATGCTGACCGCCGTGACCACCACCGGGCTGAGGCCTCGTTGCCGGTTGACGGTACGCCCCACGAGGGCGCCACCCGCATTCGCCAGCAGCCCAACAACTGCCGCAATCATTCCGACCAACGTGGCTCCGAGGCCACCGGCGAAGAACGCCCATGCTCCCACGATGACCAGGACCGCCCCAACGATCTGGCGACGGGTCGGGACTTCAGCGATCGCCCAGCCCCCGATCAGCGCAACTAGTAACGGTGTCCACGAAAGAACCAGGCTTGTCGTTGCTGCCGGTTGGTTATCGATTGCCACGAACGCTGCACCCTGGGTGATGGCATAGAACACCAATCCGAGCACGGCGAGCTGAACCACCGCAGCACGATCCATGGTCATGACTGCGGCTCGCAACGGCTTGCGGCCTGCCACCCAGGCGAGAAGAACCGCCGCCGCCAATGCATAGCGAAGCGCTGCAAAGGTCAGCGGAGCGAGGGACTCGTCGTCGAGGCCCCAGCGGATCAGCACCCAGGACGAACTCCAGAGGAATGTTACGAGGACCGCTACGGCGACCGCACGAAGGTGAGCCGACGGGCTCGAACTGCTCATTCGGGGAGCGTAACAACGGATTTCGTCCGCTACCGTGCCCCCATGAATTCCAACAATCCTGCAGTCATCGTCGGCATGGGCGAAATGGGCGGATCGTTTGCTCGCGGTCTACTTCGCCGCGGGCACACCGTTGTTCCGGTCCTCAGGAATTCGGCAGCCGACGAGGTCGCCGCCGAATACCCCAATCCCCTGCTTACTCTCGTCACAGTCGGCGAAGCCGATCTCGACCACGCGCTGGAGACGTTGCCGACCCCGTGGAAGGCGAACACCGGTCTCGTGCAGAATGAGCTTCTCCCCCGCAGCTGGAAACCGTATGGGATTACAGATCCGACAGTCGCCGTTGTGTGGTTCGAGAAGAAGCCGGGCCGATCGGAGAGCCCGATCATCCCGACCCCGATCGCAGGCTCAGCGGCCGGCCTGCTCGTCGATGCGCTGGCAACCATCGATGTTGCCTCGTTTGTCGTCGAAGACGAGGCAGAGCTTCTGTACGAGCTGGTTCGCAAGAACCTCTACATCATCACGATGAACGTCGGCGGTCTGATTTCGGGCGGGAATGTACACGACCTTTGGTACAACCATCGGGACCTGGCGACTGACGTGGCCGCTGACATCCTCGCCGTCCAGGCCTGGCTCACAAGCACAACTCTTGACGAAGAGCGGCTGATGGCAGGATTGGTGGAGGCCGTTGCTGCCGATCCAGAACACGGTGCCACCGGCCGCAGCGCTCCAGCTCGGTTGGCCCGAGCGATTGGCTACGCCGATGAAGCCGGCTTGGCCGTCCCCAAGCTTCGCGAGATCGCCGCCGGCCTCAGCTGAGGTATTGCTCCCACTCCGGATCTGGCTCCGTCCCGATAGCCACCAATACCCACGAGTAACGGCGTGGTGCCCGCGGCTTGTGGCGCAATACCAATCCTGCCTGGTCCGGGGTGCGCCCACCCTTCTTCGTGTTGCAGCGCCGGCAACTGGCAACGACGTTCTCCCAGGTGTGCGTTCCCCCTTGCGCCTTGGGGATCACGTGGTCGATATTCTCGGCGGTTCGGTTGCAGTATTGGCACTGATTCGAGTCCCGCAAGAATACGGCCCGCCGATTCAGCGGGACTCGGCGGGCGTAGGGAACCTTGACGAACTGGCGAAGTCGGATGACCGACGGTGACGCCATGTCTATTCGCTCGCTGCGCCAGATCTTCCCGTTAGAGACAACGACATCGGCCCGATTGCGCAGCACCAATACGACCGCTCGTCTCACCGGCACCACCGAGAGCGGCTCGTAGGACGCATTCAGCACCAGGGCTTTCATGGGCGGCAGGCTACCAGCGGTTCGGAACGATGACGGTCGATCGTGGGCTACGTGGAGGGCAGTTCGCTTCTGAGAAGCGAATGCGACATGACCTTCCCCGGCCCGGGTCGATACACCGATGCTGGGGCTCCAGCCATGCGCCCGGTGCGCCTCTCCCCTGTGATCTCAACGAACTCTTCGGTAGCGAGGATCTTGCGGCGGAAGTTGGCCCGATCCAACTCGCGGCCCCAAACCGCCTCGTAGACCAGCGGCAACTCACCAAGGGTGAAACCGACCGAACGGCTACCACCGACTAGCGGCTACGCCACGAACCCGGCGACCCCACAAGTCTTCGGATCGTCGCTTCTTGTGCACGCGGAGATTGCGGCACGCGGTGGCGGTCAAACGGCTCTGAGGCGCACAACCAGAGCGATTGAACGCTCCCCCGATCAGGACGCTCCTA
>CBDUNF010000126.1:0-10405 GCA_965368515.1 uncultured bacterium | reverse complement strand
ACAACACCGGCTTAGAGAGATCGAGAGGCCAGTCAATCCCGATTGCAGGATCGTCCCACCGGATCGCCCGGTCGCCTCCGGGGGTGTAGAACTGGGTGACCTTGTAGATCATCTCGGTCTGGTCCTTCAGAGCTACAAATCCGTGGGCAAAACCCGGCGGGATCCATAGCTGCCTGCGATTCGCCGCCGACAGCTTCGAAGATACCCAGACGCCAAAGGTCGCCGAGCTCCGGCGAATATCGACCGCAACGCTGAATGTCTTTCCGGCGATAACTCGGACGAGCTTCCCTTGCGGGTTCGGCAGTTGGTAGTGCAGCCCGCGAACGACACCGCGGGCCGAGGTCGATTGGTTGTCCTGGACGAACGGATCCTGCGGCCCCGCAAGGGCATGGAACGTCTCGTCATTCCATGCTTCGAAGAAGTCGCCCCTGCTGTCGGCATGCACCTCCGGCACGAGGAGCAGAACGTCAGGGATTTCGAGCGGATGTGCAGTCATCGGCATTGCCGGAATACTAGGGAATCGGTAAGGAGGGCCTCAGATGCCGCCGAAGGCATTCCACGGGAAAGAACTAGTCAGCCCTTAACCTGCCGGAATCCATGGTCTTCTCTTCAGTCACATTCCTCTTCTTCTTCCTGCCGATTGGCCTGGCCGGTTACTACCTGGTCGGGCGTCGGCTGCGAAACGGTTGGCTGCTGTTGTCGTCGCTGGTGTTCTACACCTGGGGCGGCGGCGCTCTGGTATCGCTGCTGATCATCTCGACGATCGTTGACTACGCCATGGGGTGGGTCGTCGCGTCGGGCGTTCGTGGCGGGAACCGCACCCTCATCCGGCTGGGTGTGCTCGGCTCGGTATTGGTGAACTTAGGTCTGCTCAGCTACTTCAAGTACGCCAACTTTTTTGTCGAACAGCTCAACTCTCTCGGGTTTGGCGACATCGCCTGGACTTCAGTCGTCCTGCCGATCGGCATCTCGTTCTTCACGTTCCAGTCGATGTCGTACACGATCGACGTCTCCCGGGGGCGGGTGGAACATCTGCGCAATCCGCTCGACTTTGGCCTCTACGTCACACTGTTCCCGCAGCTGGTCGCCGGCCCGATCGTTCGCTTCCACGAGATAGCCGATCAGCTCCACACTCGGGTACTCAATATCGAACGGTTTGCCCTCGGTGCATCTCGGTTCTCTCACGGCCTGGCCAAGAAGGTGCTCATCGCCGATTCGGTCGCCCCCATCGCCGATGCCGCATTCGCCGCCGACGCCGCCGGCCTCGGCCCGGCCGGAGCCTGGCTTGGCATCGCCGCCTACACCATCCAGATCTACTTCGACTTCAGTGGCTACTCAGACATGGCAATCGGTCTGGGCTCCATGCTCGGTTTCGACTTCCCCGAGAACTTCCGTCGCCCGTATTCGGCCGTATCGATTACCGACTTCTGGCGCCGCTGGCACATGACGCTGTCCAACTGGTTCCGCGACTACCTATATATCCCGCTCGGCGGGTCCCGCCGTGGGGGCGTACGGACGATGGCCAACCTGTGGATCGTGTTTGCGCTGACCGGCATCTGGCACGGCGCCAACTGGACTTTCCTGCTCTGGGGCCTCTACCACGGCGCCTGGCTGGTGGCAGAGCGACTCACCGGGCAACGGCCGGTCGGGGATGGTGCCACCTTGGCGCCGCTGCGCCGGGCCGTTGTGCTGCTCGCCGTGATGGTCGGCTGGGTACTCTTCCGCAGCCCCGACGCCGGTTCCGCATTCGAATACTTGGGGGCGATGTTCAGCCTCGGCGGAATCACCCCGGAGACCATCACGAACGCCATCGACACGCGAGCACTGATCGCCATGGGTCTCGGAACCGCGTCTGTGCTGATCCCCGGCAACATCGTTGGCGGCCTGCTGGTCACCGGCTGGCAGGGCGTCCGTGGTGCCGCCGTTCGTTTCGCTGAGGTCGCCGTAGCCCTCCCCTACGTCATGATCATCGTCGCCAGCGGGTCATTCAGCCCGTTCCTGTACTACCAATTCTGAGGTCAACGTGAAGACTCTTGAAGCCAAGTTCATCGCCCTCATCTTCGTAGCCCTGATCTCGATTCCGGTGATCGTGTTCGCCGTCGGGATGCGGCCCGCGCCGAACCAGAACCGGCCGCCGACTCCGCTACCCGAAATCACCGCCGAGGGCATCCTCGATCGAGAACTGACCCCACAGATCGACCAGTACCTCGAGGACTCGCTGATCATCGCGCCGACCGCCGTTGCTGCCGAAGCCTGGACAGATGTCGCGCTTGGCGACAACCCCAACGATGAGGTCACCATCGGCACAAACGGCTGGCTGTACTACACCTTCTCGCTCAGCCGACCCTGTCTCTCCCCTGAAGATGTCGATGCGTTTGTTGACACCATCGAGCGAGCGACCCGAGTCGTCGCGGCAACGGGCAGAGACTTGATCGTGGCAATCGCTCCGGACAAGGGAACCATCATCCCCGACTTCCTCCCGGCCGCGGACACCTGTATCGACGAGAACGCCGATGCGCTCAACGCACTCGACGGCCCCGACGCCCTGGTGACCGTGTGGGATGAGATGCGGACCGCCCGCGCCAACGAACGCCCCATCTACTTCCGGCTCGACACCCACTGGACCAACGAGGGTGCCGGCGTGATGGCCGAGGCGATCGTCGAGCGGTTGGTTCCTGGCGGTTGGAACGCCGATGCTGTGCACGAGAGCGCAACCATTGACCACGAGGGCGACCTCACGGTGCTGCTTGGCCTGCCCGCAACCGAGGAGACGATTGAGCTGGCGACGGTTCTGCCAGACTCAGCGCAGACCAGCGAAACGCGGCGGTTGTTCACCGCAACCGGAACCGAATACGACAAGATCGTATCCGTCGACTTCCGCTCCCCTGGATCGGTAATCGAGGGGCAGACCTTGGTGATGCACGACTCATACGGTTGGGCGCTCACCCCGATGTTGTCGCCGTACTTTGCGACATCAGCGTTTATCGCCGAGACCGACCCGGGAGTCGGCTACATGTGGGACAACCTGCAAGAAGCCGACACGATCGTCCACGTGTCCGTCCAGCGCTCGCTTCACGAGATCGTCCTGGATCGTGACCTGGCGGCGTCGTTCGTGACGGCGTTCGCCGACGAGTTCGCTGCAATCGAAGAAGGCACGAAGGAAACCGGTGATCGCCTCGAGCTGACTGCAACCGACGAGGATGTGTACGTCATCGTCGAGATGGCTTCCGGACAGGAGACCGCCGAGGTCGCCTACAACGACGTGACCTTCAAGCTCTACCCAGACTCACCCCGCGGCACCTACCGGGTGGGGCCGGGGGGCACCATGTTCTTTGCGGGTGTAGTGGAGTACCGGGTTGTGAGGCTGAGCTAGCGATCAGCCTTCTTTGAACGGACCCGTGATCTCCGGGGTGATCCAGCCGCCGTAGAAGTCACCGATCTGGGGTGTTACCAGATCATCGTCGACCCAGCATTCGTCCATCTTGCCCGGGTAGAAGGCCAGATGGTTCGCGATGTCCTCGTATCCGGGCGAGGGATTCGAATAGAACCAAGCCGCGGCATCGACCCTGTGATGATCGACAACGAGATCCACGTAGTCGGCGACACCCTTGTACTCACAGAAGGTGCGGCGCCGGTTCGGGTGCAACAGGGCAGGATCGATGGCCGAGCGCGGGATGTAGTACACGGGCGGGTGGCTGGTTTCGAGAACGCGGTAAGAGTCGGTCGTGTCGACAATGGTCCGCCCACCGAGAGCTACCCGGATCCGCCGATCCGATTTCTCAACTGCGGGCGGGCGGGGATAATCCCACACAGACTCTTTCTGCATACTTGAGATTCGGAGCAGAGGCCCTGGGCGGATGGGTGCACGGTTGCCTCCGGAGCTTCGCTCAGCACTTCTCCCAAGCGGAGAACGGATTGATCCCCGAGGCGGACCTCGCCTAGACCAGATTGTCGACCATTGCGGCGAAACGCTTGCCAATATCGAGGTAGTGCAGGCCTCTTGCCCTCTCGTACGCTGCCTTGCCGTGGTCCGGGCCCAACCGGCGAGCGGTCAGCATTGCGTTGAGGAGGGCGGTCGTCCCGGCACCGGGGTCGAATGTGACACCGGTCGTGGTGTCGACCAGTTCAGCCAGGCAACCGGTCTCAGCAGCAACAACAGGTCGGCCGAACGAGTAAGCGAGTAACAATGCGCCACTGTTGAGCGCTTTCCTATGAGGTAGGACCACCACGTCCGCTGCGTTCATATAGAGCTGCACATCTGCATCGGGTACCGGGTTGAGATTCCCGATCACATTCGGGTTGGCCCGGGCTCGATCCTGGATCTGCCGGATCCCTTCGAAACGCCCCGGCTTTCCGACGAGCAGAAGTTTGGCGGTTGGATCCTGCTGTGACACCTGATCAAATGCATCGAGCAGCCGATCGATGCCCTTGTAGGGACGAACCTGCCCAAAGTGGAGGTAAACGAAGTCGCCCGACTGTAGACCCAACTCATGACGGGCCGTGGCCCTATCCACGAGATTCGGATATACATCGATGTAGCTCGGGTGTGGGATGACGCGCACCTTGCTCTGCGGAATCTCGAACCACTCCGAACACGCCGCGACTGACTTGGCGCACATCACATGGACGACATCGACCCGGTCGGCGATTTCCTGACGCAGCTGTGACTCCAGCTCAGGGTCAGCGCACTCATGGGGCAGCACGTTGTGGACCGTCCAGATCGATGGGATTCCGTTTGAGTGCATCTCGTCGATTGCCTCCAGGAAACGTCGGTACCGCACCTGGCGATCGAGCCCGTCGCGCGCTCCGCCCAGGATCGGCGCAGTCCAATTCAGATGGAAGACCGTCGGTCGATGGTCCCCCGCCCGGATGGTTGCCGTGAAGTTGAGGCCGTTGTCGACGGGGACCGCAACACTGCGCATCTTGCGTAGCTCAGACCACATCATCTCGGTGTAGGGGTTGTCTCGATAATCCGGGTAGTAGCTCAGCACCACACCGCCACTGTGCGAGGTCCTCGCACCGACCTGCTTCAGATGGGCGGCGAATTCTGTTGCGCGCTGTTTGTAACTGTGCCGTTCGATCACGAGCTTTCGCCGTTCATCGGCTCGTTTCATCGCATCAACCGAGTGAAGGTCTCTCTCAATCAACTCGAACAACTGAGCTGCCGTCGAATACACGGGGACGCTGTCGAGCCCGAGCTGCTCCAAGCCTGCCGACCGATTGGTTGCCACCATCGCCCCGCACGCCGCCGCCTCGAAGAGACGCGAGTTGACGTTGCCATACCCTGCCGTCGTGTGGTTGAAGTCATCGAGGATGATCTGAGCCTGGTTGTACAACGACGGCAGCGCAAAGAACGAGACCGGTCCTCGGGCATAGGCGGCCAGCTGCGGAGCCATCCCCCGCTGCTGTCCATACAACGCCAACGGGAAGTCCGGGGTCTTCTCCTTGAGGTGAGCAAAGACCTCCCGCTCTCTCCCCCACTGGTTGACAGTGGATGCCACCCCGCAGCGATCCTCTTGGCGCGCTTCGGCGACAAACAGCTCGGTATCTACCCCGATGGGCAGCAACCCGACAGGTCCCGGATACGCGGTTGTGAGCAGATCGACGGATGTCTGAGATGAGGCAAGCACAAGGTCGTACAGCGCGAGCCAGGGCTGCTCTTTCCAAACAGCGGTCTGGTTCCGTACCCAGGCAACCGTTGTCAGATTCGCCGGTAGTCGGGTGATGTCAACCGTCTCCAGCATCGCCAGATAGACCTCGGTCCCCGGCGGAACGTCATACCAACGTTCCTGCGGCAGGTAGATCACCTCATGGCCGATCTGTTCCAGATGCCGGCCGAGACCAACCGCCGTATACAGGTCACCACGACCCGCGTCGAGATCGTCGGTGTATACGGCGATCGCGACGGACGTTGCAGAGTCGCCAAACCGTCGCCTCTCTAGCGCGTCCTCATACTTGCCTCGTAAGATCGTGTTCTCGACGAGCACATAGTCGATTCTGTCAGCGTCTCGGGCCGGGAATACCTCGACCGGTTCCTTCGCCACAGGGTTCTTTGTCCGGCGTCGGCCCACAAGCTTCGCTGGGGTGTGAAACGCCGTCCAGGCAGCTCGCCCCACCCTCCAGGTACGCGACTCGTATACCTCCGCCAGCTTCTTCTCCAACCTGGCGATCTGCTGCCGGGCCTTCTCCAGCTCGCCGCCGGCCGCGCCGCGCTTGGCCTCAGCCAGCAATTGCTCGTGGCGCTTCCGCTCGTTTGCTGTCAGCTTGCGTTCCCGGGTGAGAGCCTGGTCGAGTTCAACGATGCGTAGATCTAGGGACGCTATGTCATGACGGGCGGCATCCAGCTCCGCGTCGAGGGCAGCCACCTCGTTGCGTGCCACATCACGCTCGCTTTCAAGTGTCTCAGCCAGATCTCGAGCGGTTACGCGGCCTTTCTCTGCCAAGGCGGCCTCAGCCAGATTGAGACGCTCCCGCACCTCAGCAAGATCGCGCGCCGCATCCGAACGCTCGGCCTTGACGATGAACTGATACGTCTGCGCTTCCGGCGACGCCTCCAATAACCGGTCCCGCAACTCGGACGGCAGCGTCACGTCGTGGACGGCCAGCGAGGTTTGCTCCGCGGTGCGATGAGTGCGCTCGATCCGGGTGATGAAGAAACCCGACCGCTCCAGTAGTTCGCGCAGGCTGGCCAGGGTGAAGAAACGCAAATGGGTCGAATCGAGTAGCCCGGTGTCCTGATACGTGAATCGTCCCCGGATCAGCTCGGCGAGAACGGCTTCGTGACCGGCATTCGGGATTGAGACAACGAGATAGCCGTCATCGGCCAGTAGACCGGCCCCGGCGATGGCGCCCAGGACTGCACGCGGATCCACCAGATGTTCGAGGACATCCGCCAGGAGGATCACATCGAAGACTTCGCCTGCCACGGCCTCGACCCAGTCCGGGTCGTTGAGGTCGACCCGGATGGCTCGGTCTACTCCCCGCTCTCGGGCGGCCTGCAACGACTTTGCCGAACTATCAAGGCAGGTGACCTGCTTACCGTCATGCTCGGCCAGGTGTGACGACACGATCGCCGGCCCCGAGCCGAGGTCGAGCACGCGTTGCCCGCCGCTGCCCGCCAGCCGATACACGCTCGCTGCGGTGTTGTTGGTCGCGGTTGGATCGAATTCGTATTTGTAGTCAGACATGCTGGTCACCTGGCCGGCGCATCGTATCGACCTGGGGACGGGACCCGGTCACTCCGGCCAACCCGTCCTTCAGAGCCCACTCCACCAGCCTCTCATGGGTTGCCAGCCAATCTGGCGCACGTTCCGCAACTCGCGTGCGCCAACCGTCGATAAAGCCACTGAGCCCGGCAACGATCGTGTCATCGTCGAGAGCTGTGAACTTCCTGGCAAACAGAATCCGACCGCGGATGTAGTAGTACGTGTAATAGGGGGCGGGGAGATGTGCGGCAGAACCCTGGTAGTGCCACACCATCGCCAACGGGTTGACCACACTCTTCCACCCGTGCTTGGCGGCGGAGACCTGAAAGTCGGTCTCCTCGAAGTACAGGAAGTAATGCTCGGGCAGAAGGCCCACTTCGTCAAACACCCGGCGACGCACCAGCATGCTCGTGCCCGCCACATAGTCAACGTCGTAGGCATCCCTGCGGGGACGTGAGCTCAGGGGCTTGCCCCGATCCATGCTCTCTGCCACCGCCCCAGCATTCCAATCGATGCAACCCCCGGCAAACTGAACGGTGGGTGGATCCGAGTCGCCAAAGAGATTCAGCGAGCCGACAAAGCCCGCATCGGGTCTGAGCGCCATTGTTGTGAGCATCGCCTGAAGCGCATCCGGCTCGACCTCGGTATCTGGGTTGAGGATCCACACGTAGTCAGCATCTCGCTCCAGGGCATATCGAATACCAACATTGTTTCCTGCTGCGTAGCCGACATTTACGTCGTTCTCCAAGATCGGTACAGTCGGGCCGAAGGTCGCGGCTAGCCGCTCAATGTCACCGTTCCCAGAGCCATTGTCGACGATCACCGGATGGACATCGCGAGTGACGCTCCGCCGCAGCGATGTCATACAGCGAACGGTGTCGCCCGGGTTCTGATAGTTGAGCAGGATCGCAAAAGTGCGCGGACCCTTGGAAAGAAACACTCGGCGAGTATAGGAATTGAGGGGTGTTGTTAGCCCCCGAGTTTCACTATTGTCGACAACTCGGGGGGCTACAAGCGATGGAAGGCGTCCCGAAAGGGAAAGGACGTCTTTTCATGCGTCAATTGAGGCGACTCGCCGTAGCCATCCTCCTGGTGATTCCGACCGGAATCGTGCCGTCTGCGGCCGCCACCTCGACCCCTTTGGAACACCCTCTCTCCCCCACGGACTGGGAAGCGCCGCTCGTCAACCCGCCCGATGGGACCAACGCAGTCGGAATCCAGGGAGTATTGGACGATGATCCACTGGGTCTTGTCCCCAAACTCCCGTTCGTGCAGCGATATTCGCTCGACACCGACCACTTCGAGGTGTGGCTGTGCGGCAATACCGGCTACACGATGAACCAGGCGATCGCCGACCTCGAGAGCGCCATGGTGGCGTACTACGACGCGATATCTGGCGGGCGCTACAACATCAAATTCTCCGCAGGGGGGACGATTCCTGATGATCCGCAATGTCTTTCGGGTTTCCAGGGCCAGAACCCCGAATACTCGCCGGCAGGTAGTCCGGAGGGCATTCTGATCCTCGATTCGGTTACCGGCGGCGGCTATGCGTCGCCCGGCATCATCTGCACCGAACAGGGAAACTGCGATTGGATCGGCTCAACGTTCCCGGACAACGGCCGCTACGCCGTGGTCGGGGCCAACACACTGTCCAGCTTCCCTTCAGTTTCCGCGCACGAGATCGGTCACACCCTGCAATGGCCGCATTCGAACTCAGGCCAATCCGAATACGACAATCCGATTGATCTGATGAGCGGGAACACGACTCTGGGCGGCTGGACAGAGCCAAAACCGTACGGATCTCTAGCTTTCAACCGCTACCAATCCGGTTGGATCGACCCGTCCGATGTGGTCATCGCCGGCGGCGGTTACCAAGAGGCGACGCTGCAACCGTTCGATCATTCTGGCACTCAGATGATTGCGGTGCTCACCGCCACCGACGGCGTCTTCTACACGCTTGGAGCGCGGACAAGCAGCCCCTTCGATCCTATCCCGGCCGCGTGGGAGGGCGTATCGGTGTATGAGGTTGACCACGCCTGTCCCTCGTTCGGCTATCCCTGTCCTGGCATCTATCGCGATCAGACGCAGGAACCCCCGAGCCCTGACGGTGTTGCCCATGTGCTGCAGCCCGGCGAAGGCCTCACACTCGAGGGCATCGAGATCGAAGTCATCGGCCGTAGTGGCTCAGGTTTCGTAGTTGCCATCGGGGATCCGAACAACACGTTGCCATTCATCGACATCGCCGCCAGCCAGTTCGCTACCGACATTGTGTGGCTGGCCGGCGAGGACATAACCAAGGGCTGTAACCCACCATCGAACAGCCGGTATTGCCCAGCGTCCACGGTGACCAGAGGCGAAATGGCCGCATTCTTGGTGCGCGCCCTCAACCTCACCGACGACGGGCCAGGCAACCAATTCACCGATGACGACGGCTCTATCTTCGAAGACGACATCGCCAGACTGGCCGCAGCCGGAATCACCAAGGGATGCAATCCCCCCGCCAACACGAGGTTCTGCCCCAACGATCGGGTGACCCGCCAACAGATGGCAGCGTTCCTGGTCCGTGCCTACAACCTCACCGACGACGGGGGCGGCAACCAATTCACCGATGACGACGGATCGGTGTTTGAAGGCGACATCGCCAGGCTGGCCGCAGCCGGAATCACCAAGGGATGCAATCCCCCCGCCAACACAGAGTTTTGTCCGCATTCAGCTGTTACCCGAGAGCAAATGGCAGCGTTCCTGCACCGAGCAAGCTCAGGGTGACCCACCAGCGGTCGCCCGCTAGCCTATTGCTGGCATAACTGCGGTAGGGAACGTTCCGAGGAGATGTACCGATGAGCGCATATCAAGTGTCAATAACCAACCGGCGATTTGTCTTGCTGGCGGTGATGTCACTGATCGCATCACTGTTCGCAGTGTCTTCACACGCGCCCGCCGCGCAGGCAACGAATGAGAATTTCACGTTTGCCGCAGGAACTGACATTGTTGCGGAGGGTGCGGGCTCGATCGATGTCGATGTCACCCTGACTGCGACGGAAGGAGCTCTTCTTCAAGACACGTCTATCGACGTGGAAGTCGACCCATCTAGCACGGCGACCAACGGACTGGACTTCTCATTCACTTCGCCGACCACTGTTAGCTGGCTAACGAGCGAAGCTCCTTCGACCAAATCCGTGACGATCACAATCACAGACGAT
>CBDUNF010000125.1:0-10429 GCA_965368515.1 uncultured bacterium | reverse complement strand
AAGCTTCGTCATGTGATTCTGCCCCACGGCAAGTTCATCCTCATGCTCGGAATCTTGCTCAGGACGATTGATGCCTTCAAGACAACCGACCTCATCTGGACGATGACCGGTGGCGGACCCGGCAACAAGACCGAATTGATCGGTGTCGCCCTATACCGGCAGGCCTTCAACAGCCTCGACCTCGGTAGTGCGTCCGCAGTGTCGTTCATCCTGCTGATCATGGCGATCGCCTTCACCTCGATATACCTGTATGTCCTCAACCTCAGCAAGAACCGGTGATCGCATGGCTGTAGCAACTACCACCAAAACCGGAAAGAGCGTCTACTACTACATCACTCTGTGGGCCGTAGCTCTGCTCTTCTTTGCGCCTGTGTTGTGGATCCTGATGACCGGGTTCAAGGAGACCGCCGACATTCTGACCACGCCCCCGAAGTTCATCTTCAGACCGAGTCTGGACAACTTCTCGCGCGTTCTAGCCGAGGCCGAGACGATTCCTTATGCGATCAACAGCATCTGGCTCGCTCTCGGATCGGTTGTAACGGCTGTTGCAGTTTCGTTCCCGGCCTCATACGCGTTCTCGCGTTGGAAGTTCCCGTTCACGGACTTCTTGATGTTCCTTCTGCTGTCGACCCGGTTCATTCCGGCAGCGGCAGCCGTGATCCCTGTTTTCCAGATGTTCAACGCATTTGGGCTCAGGGGCAGGTTCGGAATGTTCATCCTCTACACCAGCTTCAGCATCCCGTTCTCGATCTGGATCCTGAAGGGGTTCATCGACGGAGTCTCGGAGCGATTCGACGAAACTGCCATCGTGAGCGGCGCAAGCCGGATGCACGTGATGATGAAGGTCGTGCTGCCTCAGGTGAAACCGGGGCTGATCGCAGCCTTCATCTTCAATCTGATATTTGCCTGGAACGAGTACATCTTCAACTTCGTCCTCGGCAACGCAAATACGCAGAACATCCCGTTTGCGCTCTCGGTCAACGTGCTGGCAGAAGGCGGGAACGTCGACTGGGGCTTTGTGGCCGCCATGTCGTCGATGTACGTCGTGCTGCCGATGCTCATGATCTTCTTCTTCCAGAAGTACCTGCTTGTCGGCATGACCTTTGGGACTGTGCGAGGTGATGTCTGATGACAAGGTTTACTAGACGAATCCAAATGGCTTGGATCGTTGTGCTTGCCATCTGTCTCGTCGGCATGGGCCAGGCGTTCAGCTTTGGCGTTTACCAGATTGCGCTGTTGGGCATCGTCTTCTTCGGGCTGACGCAGATCTCGGTCAGCAACGTCCCACCCGATGAGTCGCCAAAGGGTTTCTGGAAGTACAACGCCGTGTTCCTTGCGGTGCTCATCGTCATCGTTGCGTTCTCCGCATGGTTGGCGCCGATCCTTACGAATTTGGGGAGGTAGGAATGGCACTTGTTGAATTCTCATCGCTCTCCAAGTCGTTTGGCAAAGACGAGGTGCTTGTCGATCTGAACTGGGCAGTCGAAGAGGGCGAATTCGCCGTCATCTTCGGCCAGGGCGCCACCGGCAAATCCGTGTTGCTGCGTACCCTTGTCGGGCTGGAGACTCCCGACGTGGGCGACGTCACAATCCGTGGCGTCGACGCGGCAACACTCAAGCCCGGCGACCGCAAGATCGGCTATGTGCCCCAGTCCTTCGCTCTCTTCCCAGAGAAGTCGATCTTTGACAACATTGCCTACCCGCTGCAGGTGCAGAAGGTGGACGCCGGTGTGCAGAAGGAAGCTGTGGAACGAGTGGCTGCGCTGCTCGACATCTCTGAGCTGCTCGACCGGACCCCTGGCCAGCTGTCCGGCGGTCAGAAGCAGCGTGTCGCGATTGCTCGCGGCATGGCTCCCGATACCGAGCTTTACGTTCTCGATGACCCGCTGGTCGGGTTGGACTTCAAGCTTCGTGAGAAGCTGATCGATGACCTTCGGAAGACCCGCGAGGCTCTCGGGGCAACGTTCCTATATGCGACATCCGACGCAACGGAGGCCCTGGCTCTCGGGTCGAAGGTCGCCGTTCTCGCCGATGGCAAGATCGTTGAGTACGGGCCGCCGATGGACATCTATGCGTCCCCAAGGGCACTGGCCACGATGAGTCATCTCTGCTTTCCGGCAACGAACGAGCTGCCGTCACAGGTTGACGCGGAAGGGCTCAGCTCCGCCTGGGGCTCGATCGCAGTTGATCTGGACGAGAAGGTCGAGAGCGGTCACGAGATCACGGCGATGGTGCGCCCCGAGCACATCGAGCTATCGATTGTCCAGGGTTCGCGTCCGCTCGGTGGCGAAGCCACTGTGATGCTTCGCGAGGACCTCGGCGCCGAGGAGATCGTGTACCTCGAAACCGAAGGCGTCAGCTTCACTGCGCTCATTCGTGCCGATGCTGCCGATCTGGAAGCACTCGAACTCGGCAAATCGGTCAACTTCGGCATTGCGGCCGAGTCCGTTCTGCTGTTCGCTGACGGCCATCGTGTTGGCCACGGGAAAGGATGATTCGCTGTGGCTGATATTCGACTCGAAAGCCTCCACAAGGAATTCGACGGTGGCGCAGTTGTCGCCGTCCGCGACCTCAATCTGACGTTCCGCGAGGGCACGACAACCTGCCTCCTCGGCCCATCGGGTTGCGGCAAGACGACGCTGATGCGGATCATTGCCGGTCTCGAGACACCGTCTGCGGGTCGCGTTTTCTTTGGCGACGAGGAGGTCACCAACCTCAAGACACGGGATCGGAACCTCGGCATGGTGTTCCAGTATCCCGTGGTCTATCGCGGGATCACCGTTCGCCAGAACCTGGCCCTGCCGCTGCGGGCGGATCCGTTGTCCGATGCGGAGAAGGAGCAGCGTGTCAACGAACTGCTCGACATGATCGATCTCGCTCACGTTGCCGATACCGATGTCGACAAGCTCGATGGCGGCACCAGGCAGAAGGTTGCGGTGGCAAGGGCTGTGTCCCGGCACGCTCCGATAATCCTCTTTGACGAGCCCATAACCAACGTGGACCCTGACTTGAAGCTGCAGTTGAAGCGGACGCTGCGCGAGCTGTTCAGCCGCCTCAACCAGACGATCATCTATGTCACACACGATCAGACGGAGGCGATGACGCTCGCCGACGAGATTGCACTCATGCAGGATGGCGCAATCGAGCAGATGGCTCCACCCCGCGACTTGTACAACAAGTCCGAGTCGGTATTTGGTGGCTGGTTCCTCGGCAATCCCGGCATGAACTTCGTGCCTGTCAAGGGCAACGAGGCCAACGCCGCCTCGATCGCTAGCGGGTCACTTGTCGATGCCGTCACCACCATCGGGTTCCGGCCCGAAGATGTTGTGGTCGAGACCGCAGATTCATCTTCGGGTATGGATGCGATCGTCGAGCATATCGCCGTGGTCACCGGTGGCCAGAAGCTGGTCAACCTGCGGTCCGGCGATCTGCGTCTCAAAGCGAAGCTCCGTTGGGATGCCGGCGGCGGCATCCGTGACGGCGACGCGGTGAAGTGGGCGGTCCCTGGCGAGCGCATCCGCAAGTTCAACGCCGATGATGTCTCGGTATCTGTTGCGGCGGCGGCAAACGGATCCGAGTAGACGTGGCCGGTCACTCCGGCACGGCTTCGGCTCTGGCAGAAGTACTGGTTCGAATTGAGGTCGCTCATCTTGTGTCATCCACCGCGATGGTTAGCCGCGCCTATCTGGTCGACAACTGTGTCGGTGTAGTTGTCGATGCTGGCGAGTCGGGTTTCTGGCTCGCATCGGCCTTGTCCGCACTCGCTCCCGACCCCGATGGGTTGCGAGTGCGGGCGGCCGAAAAGGGTGGAATCCCGGTCGAGCACGGAACACCTCGCCTTGTGAAGATCACGTTGGGCTGGGATGAGTCGAGTGTTGAGCTCAAGAGTCCCGTGGTCGTCCCCGGCTCCGAAGTGGGCGTCGTGTCACTCGCTGTGCCTGCGTCTCTTGGAGAACGAATCCGCTCCGGCGGTGGGCCGCAGCCAGTCGGGTGCTCGCACCCGCCCAACCTGGATTTGGGTGATGAGGTCGCAGTAGTTGTTCTCTACGATGAAAGGCCGCTGGTTCGCTGGGCTCGCGTCTCCTCTGACCCCGGGTTCGACGGAGTCGAGGTTGGACTGGCTCTCGATATCGGCATACCGGTAAACATGGCGGGGGCACCCGTATTCCGGCTGGGGGATTCGGGACCGCGATTCTGTGGACTGGCTAGAAGGGCGGACGCGTCTACTTCGGTCCTGGTGCCGACCGCAGCTGTCATTGGAGCAATCCCGACGGCTTCTTGATGCCGACCGAGGCCTTCCTCTATTGGCCAATCGTGGGCCGGTCTAGTCGTCCGTGCGCCTGGTGAGTACACCCAGGAGCCCGGCGGAACGTGCCGGGATCTGCACATGCTCCTCCTGCTCAGAAACGGCGACCCCGTCCTTGACCAAGATGCGGAGCGACGCATGCGCTGCGACGATCAGGTGCACTGCGCCGATCATCCAGAACAGGGCCTCGGGATGTGTGTCGCCCATGAGGAGTCCGGCCAAGACCGGGCCTATCGCCGACCCAATGCCCCAAACCAGCACCGAAAGCGACGATGCGGCGATGATCTGAGTTGGATCCAGAACGTCGTTTACATGGCTGAGGCTCAATGAGTAGACGGGGAACGTCGTGGCCCCGAGGACGAATACAAGGACGAACAGCAATCCGCTCGACGGGTCCAATTGGGATAGGGCAATAGCGGCGACTCCGGCCGCGATGTTCACCGCCACAATCGAGCGGCGACGATGGACACGATCTGACCAGGCGCCTATCGGCCATTGCATCACCACCGCTCCCAAGATCAGCGTCCCCATGAGCAGGGATATGCGCTCGACCGTCATCCCGACCGCAAGGCCGTAAACCGGTCCCATCGCGAATGCAGCGCCGTTTGCCATGCCGGAGCCGAACCCGCCGGCCACCCCAACCGGGGATCTGTGCCACAGTTCGCGCAGGCGCATTCGGGAAGGGAGGTCAAACGAGGGCTGAGGGCTGACAGACAACACCATGGGGAGTACCGAAAGCGATATGACCACCGATGCCAATATGAACAGTCCGAGACCTGCCGGGTCGGCAACAGGCAGGAGTAACTGTCCAACCCCGATGCCACCCATGACTACAACCATGTAGATCGACAAGAGCCGTCCCCTCGTCCTGTTGGTGGCACTGGCGTTGAGCCAACTCTCGGCGACCACGTAGAGCCCGGCCAGACACGCCCCGACGATCGTGCGACTCGCAATCCAGGTGACGGCGTGAACGGATACGCCGTGGAGCAAGGTGGTTGCCGATGTCAATGCGGCTAGTCCGGCGAACACGCGGACGTGGCCGACCCGGGTAACGATGACCGGTGCGACCTGTGAGCCGATCATGAACCCCACGTAGTAGAAGGCGAGGATCATGCCGGTGAGGGCCGTGGTGAAGCCTTCGATTCCGGCCCGTATGCCTACGACCGACCCGAGTAATCCGTTGCCGATCAACAGCAGTCCGAGAGCGGCAAAAAGCGACCACGAAGAGCGAAGAAGCTGCACGGGTCGGGCGGCATTTGTGTGAGGATTCATAACGCTCGGTGATTGGTCGACGGAGTCTAACTTGGCTCTGAGCGTGCAGTGATTGTGGGTTCTGGATCCCCTCTCCTTCTACCCCCTCTCCCGCCCTCCCCTTGACGGGGTGCATGTAGTCCCCGAATCCGGACACATTTCTCAGGAGAGTGGACACGAAACGTGACCATGTTGGTTGGTGGATGGGTAGGCGTGCTCGAAGCGTTCTCTGAGAATCGTGTGTGTGGCGAAGCCGATGTCGCGGAGATGTTCGAGAACCTCGTGGTGGTATTTGTTGGCAAGGGCTTCGTACGATGTACCCTTCCCCTGAATCGAGCTGAGGTCGACCTCGAACAGCGGAGCTTTGCGAGTGGACAACGCGGAATCCGTCGTCGTGGTGCCGGTCGGGCCTGAAAACTGGCGTGCTGTGACGAACGTCGCAGCTGCCCGGGGCCAGGAACGGTTCGTGATGCCTGTCGCTTGGTATTTGGCCCTGTGCCGATACGAGGGATTGGGTTGGAAACCCTACGCGATCCGGCACGGCGACAAGCACGTCGGTTTCGTCATGTCGGCGGTCGACGAAGGCGAGAACAGTTACTGGATCGGCGGTTTCGTGATCGACGCAGCCCACCAACGTCTCGGCTACGGCCGCAAGGCAATGCAGGTTCTGTTGAATTGGGGCACCGAGATGGGCTGCGACACGGCAGGGGTCAGCTACGAACCGGACAACCTTGTCGCGAAAGCTCTCTATGCCGGACTCGGGTTTGTGGAAACTGGAGAGACATCCGACGACGGAGTCGTGGCTCGCCTGCAACTCCAGAGGTAGCAGCAGTCGGTAGCCACTGACCGGCAAGTCTGCGTGACTCTGAAATGCGCATCAACGCACGCCGCCCTCTGCGGTGTCCGGGTTCGGGAAACCCCCTTTATCCCGTCCTGCCCTTGACACATCGGCGCCCTCCTGCCAGAGTTCCCGGTGGCCGTGGACGCAACATATCAGTGCGTGTGCGGCCGTTCGTATGTGCGACCGGACACGGTCGAAAGAAATGAGCGCGTGATGTACCAGCTACTTCCCATCAGCGCCGCGAGCAAGGTTCGCCTCGCGGCTTAGCCATAGGGTCTCCCTTTGGGAGACGTTGCTGAACCAGCGCCCGGCGCAAGGCTCCATTGAGCCGAGACGCCGATCTTTCGACACGCACGCCCGAGACCCAGCCGCCAGCTGAAGTCTTACCACGCAAAGGCATGACAATGATCCCGGTCCGGTCCTACATAACGCTCCTATACGACTATTTGCGCCGCCAGAAAGGGCGCGTCGCTCTGCTCGCCGTCACGATGTTCACGGGCATCGGCCTGATGTTGGTCGGCCCGCAGCTCATCCGTGCCTTTCTCGACCGCGCCATCGACGGTGAACCGTCCAGCAGGCTGATCCCGCTGGCCATTTGGTTCATGGTGATCGCGGTGTTGCAGCAGTTCTTCAGCGTGGCCGCGACCTATCTAGCCGAACAGGTTGGATGGACCGCTACCAACGAGATGCGGGCGGATCTGGCCGCACATGTACTCGACCTCGACATGGGTTTCCACAAGGAGCACACGCCGGGCGAGATGATCGAACGTATCGACGGTGACGTCACGGCGCAGGCTGATTTCTTCTCGGCTTTCGCCATCAGAGTGTTTGGCAACGCCATTCTCATGATTGGCGTGGTCGTGATGCTGTGGCTCGAGAACATCTGGATCGGTCTCGGAATCACGGTCTTTTTCATTGTGGCCCTTGCGGTCATGATGCGAATCCAGGCCTGGGCGGTTCCCCTGTGGAAACAAGTCAGGGCTCGGTCGGCTGAGCTGATGGGTCTAATCGGGGAGCAGCTCAGTGGCACTGAGGACATCCGGGGCAACGGTGGTGTCGGCTACATGCTGCGGCGGTTCACCCGAATTCTGCGCGCCTGGCTGCCAGATCAGATCATGGGCCGGATGGGATTCGCCTCGCTGTGGGGGACCAGCATCGCCAATTACCTCTTCGGCACGGTGCTCGTGTTCTGGCTCGGCTCGGTCTTCTTCAACGACGGCACCCTGACCTTGGGCTCGGTCTACCTGGTCTTCTCCTATACCGAGATGTCGCGGCGACCAATGGAGCAAATCCGGGAACAGATGGAGCGCTTCCAGAAGGCTGCCGCCGGTATCTCGCGAGTTCAGGGGCTGTTCGACCGAACTTCGGCGCTCGACACCAGCGGTACCGACCCGGTACCGGAGGGTGCGCTGAGTGTCGTGCTTGACGACGTGGTCTTCGGCTACGACGAAGAGGTCGTGCTTGACCACGTATCCCTCGATCTCGAGGCCGGGCATGTTCTTGGCGTGCTGGGCCGGTCCGGATCGGGCAAGACCACCATGGCCCGTTTGTTGACCAGGCTCTACGATCCGCTCGAAGGCTCGGTCCTGCTTGGTGACGTCGAAATCAGCCAAGCTGCCGTGCATAGCCTGCGGCGTCATGTCGGCATGGTCACCCAGGATGTTCAGCTGTTTCGGGCCACCATTCGCGACAACCTAACGTTCTTCGATGAGACCATCCCCGATGCCAAGTTGCACGATGTGCTCGAGGAGCTGGGCCTCGATGGCTGGCTGGCCGGCATGTCAGACGGGCTCGACACCAAGCTCGAGGCCGGTGGAGCCGGTCTGTCGGCCGGCCAGGCGCAGCTGCTCGCCTTCACGCGGATCTTCCTCGAGAACCCGGGACTGGTGATTCTCGACGAGGCATCCTCACGGCTCGATCCGGCGACCGAAAAGCTGATCGAACGAGCTGTTGACCGGCTGCTGCAGGACCGGACCGGGATCATCATCGCCCACCGATTGGCGACGGTGACCCGAGCCGACGACATCCTCATCCTCGAAGACGGCAAAGTCATCGAGTACGGCGAGCGCGAGGCGCTTGCCGCCGACCCCGAATCCCGATTGTCACATCTGTTGATAACCGGCATGGAGGAGGTGCTGGCATGACAACACGAAAATCATCGTTGCCGGTTCTACGCATGATGCGACTTCTAATCAAGGCCGCCCCCGGTTGGTACGCGGCCAATGTTGTGCTGTGGACGCTGATCTGGATTCTGCCGGTCATCCCGGCGTTGATCACGCAGCGGTTCTTTGACGAACTTCCCATGGTGGGCTTCAACCCGGCGACTCTGATCGCGATGCTTCTCGGCTACGGTGCCGCACGGCTCGCCGTGATGTTCACCGCCATGTGGAACGACGTGAACTTCATGTTCCGGATCAGTTCAACGTTGCGCAGGAACCTCCTGGAGCGGATCTTCGATATGCCGGGAGCGCAGTCCGTGCGCGAGGCATCCGGCGAGATCATCAGCCGCTTCCGCGAGGACGTCGAACACGTTGAAGAGGCGACCAGCATGACGGTCGACCTCATCGGCACGATGCTGTTCGGGATCATTGCGGCCTCAGTGCTCACAGCCATCGATGCGCAGATGACGCTGCTGGTGTTTGCCCCGTTGCTGTTCATGGTCGTCGTTGCGGAGCGGACCGGAACCCGGATCCGTCGCTATCGCAATGCGGCTCGCCAGGCCACCGAGCAAATCACGGGGGCGCTTGGCGAGATGTTTGGTGCCGTGCAGACGATCAAAGTTGCCGGTGTCGAAGAGCCGATGATCGCGCACTTCAAGAAGCTCAATGACGAGCGACGCAAGATGATGGTGCGCGACAAGGTGTTGACGGCGATCCTGGAGTCGGTCTTCTGGAATACGCTCAGCATCGGCACTGCTCTCATTCTGATCCTGGCGTCGGGCAATATCGGAAGAGAAGGCGGACTGACAGTGGGCGAGTTCGCGCTGTTTGTCTTCTTCCTCGACTACGTCACCGACGCTGGCTGGTTCATCGGAGCGTTCATAGCTCGCTTCAAGCAGGCGGGTGTTTCGTTCGAGCGGATGTTCGATCTGATGCACGTCGACGATCCTGACATGCTGGTGCGTACCCGCGAGCTTCATCTGACCGGGGACATGCCCGAATATGTCACACCAGCGCACAATGCCAGGTTGGAGCGGCTCGACGTGTCCGGGCTGAGCTTTCGGTACCCGGGGACAGAGAACGGAATCGAAGACGTCGATCTGGTGCTCGAGCGTGGCAGCTTCACCGTGGTCACCGGGAAGATCGGGTCGGGCAAGACAACACTGGTGCGGTCGATCCTCGGTCTTGTGGCTCCCGATGAGGGAACGGTGCAATGGAACGGCGAGATCGTCACCGAGCCGGATGACTTCTTCGTCCCGCCGCGGTCGGCCTACACGCCACAGGTGCCAAAGCTGTTTTCGATGTCCCTAAGGGAGAATCTGTTGCTCGGCCGCGACGAGAACGATGGACAGCTCGACGATGCGATCCGATCGGCGGCGCTCGACCGCGACGTGGAGCACATGCCCGACGGGCTCGAGACGATGGTCGGGCCGCTCGGAATGCGGCTGTCGGGTGGTCAGGTGCAGCGCACCGCCGCGGCCCGCATGTTCGTGCGTGATCCCGAGTTGCTGGTGTTTGACGATCTGTCGAGCGCGCTCGATGTCGACACCGAAAAAACGTTGTGGGAGAGGCTATTTGCCGAGCACGCCGAGTCGACAGCACTTGTGGTTTCGCACCGTAGGCCGGCGCTGCAACGCGCCGACCAGATCATCGTGCTCGATGAGGGCAGGGTGGTTGCCACCGGCAAGTTGGCCGATCTGCTCGAGACCAGCCCGGAGTTCCGCGACCTATGGGAGACCGAGGCCGAGGGCAACGGCAATGGCATCGACAAGGAGCTGGAACTGCCTCGCCCTTCTTCTCGGGAGGGCTCGTGACCGAGCCTGATGGCCTCGTCGTCCACGCCGCCGGTCACACGGCGGTGCAGCAAGCGTT
>CBDUNF010000124.1:0-10448 GCA_965368515.1 uncultured bacterium | reverse complement strand
GCCGGCTATCTCGCCGGGCCATACGAGCCAAGCGATGTTGGCGACATGGTGAAGGCTGTTGTCGAACTCGCCAAGCGCGGCGATACGACACTGGTGACGAGCCACTGGCTGCGGGAAGGCCGCAGCAGCTTGAAGGTCCTCATCGCCGATGACAGCCCGACCAACCTGCGGCTGACCACCCGGATGCTCGAAAATCGTGACCACACCGTCACTGCGGTTGAGAACGGCCTGCTCGCAGTCGAGGCGATCCGTCTCGATGAGTACGACGTGGTGCTGATGGATCTCCAGATGCCTGTGATGGATGGTATCCAGGCCACCGCCGCCATCCGCGCCGAAGAGGGCGCCCGGGGAAGACGTATTCCGATCGTGGCGATTACCGCCTACGACGATCGGCAGCGGTGCAAGGATGCCGGTATGGACGGCTATCTGTCGAAGCCGTATCGCCCCGCCGAGCTTTTCGAGACGGTCGAGCGCATGGCCGGCGGCCCTACCGAGGTGGCGCCGAACTAGGTCCGGGTAGAGAGCTCGAGCTGCGCAAGGTACGACTCATCTTTGTAGTCCTGATGCGCCAGCCTCCAGCCCCCCTCCGTCGCTACGGTGGTCAGCTCGTCCGTCGCCGGGAACCAGTAGTCAAACCAGGCTGTCGCCAGATGCCGCCAGCGGACTCTGATGGTCAGCTGACCCGGGGGTCGTCCGCGATCGCGATTCATCTGGTGATAGGCGAGGTGGTGCGGGTCGCTGGTGGCCAGCGGTTCGCGGGTTGTTCCGATGATCGTTGCCGCGGGATTCGCCATCATGGCAAGAGTGCCTAGGAAGCGTGGAGCCGTGGCGGGGGATCCCAACAAGCCGATGTTGTGACCCATCAGGAGAAACGTATCGAACGGCTCAGGGTCGGTGGCGGCTAGGTCAAAGATCGTTCCGTGGAACGTCTCCAGGACACCTTGGCGCCGGCATACCTCGAGACATCCGGCGGATACGTCAAGTGCTACGACCTGGTGACCGCGGTTCTGCAGATCGATGCTGAAACGTCCGGCCCCGGCACCGATATCCAAGACTCTGCCGTGCACGCCGTCCGCGTAGCTCTCCTCGACCGGGAACCATCCGCCTGCCACGGAGAAGTACGGATTCGCAGAGTCGACGCTTATGTACCCGTCGTCGCGCTCTACAACGTGCAGTCCGCCCGCCTCGCCTTCGTCGAGATGGGCGAGCAATGCCGCACCCAGCGCATCGCCCTCAATCGAAGGTTCTGGTGCTCCCATGCTCTGATTCTGCCACGGTTTCGTTTGGCTGCGCGTAGGTGCTCAGCAGGTTGGTCGCCGGTGTCGTTGGCAGCTTGACGGGACTGTTCGTCGTGGCCAGAGGATCAGTTACGATCTGGGGCATGCCGCCTTCCGAACCCGCACCCGATAGCCGTATTCAGATTCTCTCGTGGACCATGCTCTGGCTCACGGTGGCGGTCATAATCGGCGGAGCATTGGTGCGGGCCACGGACTCTGGCGCCGGATGTGGCGAATCGTGGCCGATCTGCGGCGGGCAGATCATTCCCGAGATCGGCAATTACCACACCGCTATCGAGGTCAGTCATCGGTTGATGACGGGACTGCTCGGCTTCGTATTGATCGCAGTGTTCGTTCTAATCCGCCGCCAGTACGGAAAGACCCATCGCCTCCGCCGTGCTGCTGTCGCGGCCGGCGTGCTGCTCATCGTCGAGTCACTGCTCGGTGCGTCACTGGTGCTCTTCGGCTGGGTCGAATTCGACGCCTCGATCGCACGTCTCATCGTTGTCCCGGTCCATCTGCTCAATACGTTCCTGCTGGTTGCGGCCATGGCCCTGGTGGCGTACTTCAGCGGCGGAGGCCGCGGCTTCAAGGTTGATTTCAAGCGCACTCTCGACAAGGTATTGGTCGGTGGTCTCGGCATTGTTCTCGTCATCGGAGCGACCGGGGCTCTCAACGCCCTCGCCGATACGCTGATCAAGTCGGATGCGCTGCGCACCCCTGTGTCCGGCGAACTCCTCGTCACCGAGCCGGTGCTGCGGCAGATCCGCACCATCCATCCGTTCATCGCCATCATCGGTGGTCTCGCCATCTTCATGTTGGTCCGATACCTAGCGACGGGAGCCCCTCCGCGAGTCCGGCAGTTGGCTCTTCTGATTCAAGGAGTCGTGTGGCTGCAGTTCGTTCTCGGTCTGCTCAACATTGCTCTCGACGTCCCGCTCGAGATACAACTCGTGCACCTGTTTGTTGCCGATGTTCTGTGGATCTCGCTGGTGGTCATGGCATTCCACTTGTGGAGCGACCTGGCCCCAGATCCCGCCGGGCATGAGCAAACGGTCGACGCCGCATGACCAGTCCGGCGGTACGCATCACCAATCCACGCGCCGACACCTCAACGCTCAAGACCTATTTCGAGTTGATGAAGCTGCGGATTGTCGAGCTGCTTCTCGTCACCACACTTCCCGCAATGGTCGCGGCCAAGGGCGGCTGGCCGGGGTGGTGGTTGGTGTTTGCGACCTTGTTCGGGGGGACCCTCTCGTCGGCCGGAGCCAACGCCATCAACCAGGCAATTGACGCCGATATCGATGGCTTGATGAGCCGAACCAAAGGGCGTCCCCTCCCAACCGACAGAGTCACCGTCCGTGCAGTCATCGTTTTCGGTTCGGTTCTCGGGCTGGCTGGATTCCTCTGGCTGTGGGCGACAACCAACTTGCTGGCCGGGGTGCTCTCCACCGTGGGTTTGCTGGCGTACGTGTTCATCTATTCGATGCTGCTGAAGCGGTCCACCACACAGAACATCGTTATCGGCGGGGCCGCCGGTGCAGTCCCGGCGCTGGTGGGCTGGGCCGCCGTCACGAATTCGGTCGATCTGCCTGCGTGGATCATGTTCGCCATTGTCTTTTTCTGGACACCGCCGCACTTCTGGGCCCTGGCCGTCCGCTACCGCAAGGACTACGACCGTGCCGGAGTGCCAATGCTGCCGGTTGTGGTGGGAGAGAAGCGGGCGATGGACCACATGGTGGCCTACACGGTCGCCCTGATCGGAGTCACCCTGCTGCTCTACGCCTCGGGACCGGTCGATTGGATCTACCTCGTCGTTGCCGCGGCCGCTGGGATCGGATTCCTGGTGGGCACGCTGAAACTGCGTGATCACCCAGAGGCGGCGATGAAGTACTTCGGGTACTCGAACGTGTACCTCAGCGTGATCTTCATCGCCATTGCAGTAGATGTGCTGGTGCTGCAATGAGGGATGTCATGCTTGTCCTTGGTACGTTGATCGTCGCCGCGGGTCTCGTGATGATCCTGTGGCGCGAGCTCGGTGGAGCAGCAGAGCGCCGCAAGGTCGGGCCCGTGCGCGACACCGTCGAGGTGTTGCTACCGGTGGTGGCGACGATCGCGCTTGTTGCCTGGGTCTGGGCGGCTTAGCCGCCGACCTCTGAGTCCGGACGACGGATGGTCTTAGGGACCTATGTACCGCACCTGGGCCCTATCCATCCAGGATTAGGGCGAATCGTTCAGGTACCTCCGGAGTCCGGTCCGGTTTGAAGCCCATCTTGGTGAAGTAGGCCTCCTGCTGTGGCGACGTGACCCGGGTCCAGGCGCAGTTGCAGTTAGCCTCTTCGAAGATTCCGGACTCACGCGAGTAGAGCCAGCGCGCCAGCTTGAAGTCCCTGTACTGCGGGATTACGTAGTCGAGCAGAATTTCGAACGAGCTGTCTCCATGCACCTTGGCCACAACAAGGCCCGCAGGCACCATGTCGCGTAGTAAGAACACCGCAAGCGTCTTTGGGCCTGGCTTGTAGACGAAGTCCGGCTGGTTCCGGGTTGCGATATCGGCCCCGTAGAACTCGAGGAAACGTGCGAGATACCGGGATTCGGGCCGCATCCGAAGGGTGGTGAATATCTCACTCTTGCGTCTGACCAGCTTACGTAGGTAATAGAGGTGGATCGCGGCGGCGACAACATTGACAACGGCAATCGGGTAGGCCTCGATAGCGATGCTGTAGACAAGGAACGTTGAAGAGGCGATCAGGCCGATGCCGCGCAGCCGCAGGATCGATTTCTGAAGAAGTGACAGGATTACCAGTGCCGAGCCGGCGTATCCGATTGCCTCGATAAGTATCGCGTTCACGTCGTCGCATCGTAGCGGCGCTCTTCGCTAGCTTTGCGTGCACGGGAGGGTTATGGCCGACGACACAGCTCCAATCAGAGAAGATGAGCGCTTCGATGAGAAACGGGTGGCCGCGTATCTTCGTGACGAGCTGCCGGACCTTGTTGGCGATCACCCCATAGAGTTCGATCAGTTCCCCGGCGGTGCCGCCAACCTGACCTACCGGGCCCGCTCCGGTGACAGCGAGTTCGTGCTGCGGCGGGCGCCGCATGGGCCGATCGCCAAGGGCGGCCACGACATGAAGCGTGAGCACCGGGTTCTCTCTCGACTCTGGAAGGCGTATCCCAAGGCACCACGTTCGTTTCATTACTGCGCCGACCCGGAGGTCATGGGCAAACCGTTCTTTTTCATGGAGCGCCGCCGGGGCTGGGTAATCAGAGCAGAGTGGCCGGGTCCGTTTGCGGCCGAGGCGGCGTTGCGGCGCCGGCTTGCTGAGTCGCTGGTTGACTCTCTGGCCGAACTTCATCTCGTGGACCCAGGTGCCGTTGGCTTGGGTGATCTCGGTCAGCCCGAAGGATTCGTAGCTCGGCAGGTCGAAGGATGGTCGCGGCGCTGGGCTGCAGCGCGGACCCGTGACGTGCCCGACATGGAAGTGGCCGCCCGCCTGCTCGGCTCCGAGATTCCTCGGGTGGGTCCAGTGTCGCTTCTGCACAACGACTACAAGCTCGACAACACTATGGCTTCGGATCGCGGCGAGGTCGTGGCCGTCCTCGATTGGGACATGGCAACTCGGGGCGATCCCCTTGTCGATCTGGGGACGCTGCTCGCCTACTGGCCCGATCCAAATGCCCCGACCTTTCCGATCTTCGGCGACCTATCGGTCTCGTTGTCACCGATTATGGCCAAGTCCGAGGTTGTCGAACGCTATCGGGCGGCAACCGGGGCCGAACTTGCCGGGATGCAGTATTACGAGGGTCTTGCGCTTTTCCGGATCGCCGTGATCATCGAGCAGATATTCGCTCGGTTCGTTCGTGGCCAGACCGCCGACTCCCGTTTCGCCAGGTTTGAGCCGATCACCCCGATCCTTGCCCGCGCCACATGTGAGGTCCTGGATCGTCCAATCGCGTCGCACTAGCCACCGTCAGTCGGGTCGGTCCGCCCACTGCTACGACCGAACCTACGTCTCGCCAGTCAGCCGCCCGACTATCAGGAAGGTCTGCTGTTCCTGCTGGCTGCTACCCAATGGATCGAATGAGTAGCCGACTGCGATCACCGTATCGGTGCCGACCGCGGGGGTGTCGATGTACCACCACTCGCTAACCGGGTTGAGCAACGCAAGATCGCCCTCTGTGGTCCACTCTGCGCCGTCCGTCGAGAAGAAAACGGAGCGGGGGAGTGTCGAGTCCGTGAGTTCCTGGCTAAACGCAACAAGGCCTAACGGACCCGATCCGATTTCATAGGTCGACACGGGCTCGCCGGATTTGGTGATCACACGATCCCAGGCAACCCCGTCGGGCGAGCTCCACAGCTGAATTGCGGCTGCGCAATTCTCGCCCGCGGTCGATGTTGTGCATCGCATTTCCGAACCTTCGCCGACGACGAAGTACTGGGAACGGTGCTCTTGCAGGTTCCAGACAAACTGGGCGTCGCCCAGCGGTTCCGTGTCGGCCAGCAATGTCCAATCGAAACCGTCCGAAGAGTGCCAGATCGACAATCCCGCGTGGGGTTCGTAGTAGCTCGTGGTGCCGAGAACAAAGCCGCGATCTGAGCCGGCGAGTTGGATATTGGTCTCAGCCCAGGAGTCTTCCGGGGGTAGCTCGACGACGTGGGGGACGAGATCAGGCCCAATGAGCAGCGCCTCGTTGAGCAGGAGGCCATCTTCCTGCCACCAGCCGGTTATGGCCATTATCTGATCTTGCGAGACTGCGATACGTGCGATGTCCAGGTATGACGTCTCTCCGGGCGGTGTGAGCGAGATCTCGGTCCATTCGCTTCCGTCGTAGTAGGCCAGGCCCACGGTTCCTCTCTGGGAAACCACTCCGATGACCCCATTGTGGAACGGCTGCATGTCCCAAAACGCATCCCACAACTCCGGTGTATCGATCTCTGCCCACGTCTCGCCGTCGGGAGATGTCCATGCAGCGAATGAAGGATTGGCTCCGCTTGGCTCGTGGTATCCGGATGCGACGAATCCAAAGTCGCTCCAACTCATCGAGCCGAGATGATCGGTATCGAAATCCGGGGCCCTAACCCAGGACCATTCCATCGTGCCCAGCGCGGTGTCCACGGTTATCGATGAACCTGGGGACAGAACACCCGCCAGCAACTGTTCGGCAGCGGCGTGGTGTTCGTCGGCGCTGGTGCGGGTGAACTCGATGGTGGCGATCTCGTCCCCCGATTGAGTTGAGATGTCGCGAGTCTCCGCGCCGTTCACACGGGAGCTGAGGATCTGCCACATGTTGATCGATGGAGCCGCGTCGAGAGTGACAGTCGTGAGGATGCCATTGCGCACTAGTGCGTTGATGTGACCTGTGTGGCCCTCGGTGCCAAAGAGAGCCAGCAACGATGAGTCGACGGTGTACTCGCACCTGACATTCACCCGATCGGCAATCCCCAGCGTTGCTCCGGAACTGCATTCGCCGACTTCAATGGAGGTCGTTGTCGCTTTCAAGTAGTCCAGCGTCTCGACCACCCGGTCCGGGTTGAGGCGGCCGGTATCGGTGTCCCACCATCCGTGCACATTCTCGCCAAGCGAAGGAACCATGAACTCAGGCGGTATGTCGCCTGCGTTGGTTTTGGGCAACAGGCCGACGAGGTGCGCTGCGTCCCTGTTGTTGAGAGCACTCAGGTAGGCGGTTGCGGCTACCTCTCCCGCAAGGCGGCTGGCTTCGGTGTCCCATCCTGCTCGCCACGTGAGCGGCCCTTGCTGGTTGCCACCCACTGCGACGATGTTGCGACCCGCGATGCCCACGGCGTTGACATGTCCGGTGCCCTCCAGGACCTGTCGTGACCAGGTGGCTCCGCGATCAGCGGAGATCCAAACGGCGGGGAGTGGCGCCCCTCCCGTTGTCACATATCCCGAGACGACAATTCGCGGCCCCTCGGCGGCGACGTGCTTGGGGCTACCGATCGCGGTGACTGTGCTTGTCCCGGATACTTCGATAGCTCGTCCGAGGCCGGGAACGAGCTCGACTGAGGAATCCGTGATCGCACCAACGGTGAGCCCGCCGACATCTGTGAGGATCTCCGTTCCCGTGGTGACTTCCTCGGTTGATCCATCGACCGAGATTTCGGCGACAGGGTTCCCGCCCGAAAGCGCGGTAACCAACTCGACGGTGATCGATACGGGCTGTAGCGCGGCCGCATCATCAGCGAGGCGAGTCCATTCCGCGCCATCATCCGATTCCCACACCGCTACCGCTACGCCCAGCGGTCCGTTCACCCAGCCGGTGGCGAGCAAGCCATCGGGAGTAGCCGCCATATCCACGACAACACCGCCCGCGCTGCTCAGCTCGGTAGCGACGAGTGTCCAGTCGATACCATCGGCAGATCGATAGATGACCGCGTCACAAGTCGTTCCACAATCCGCCTGCCCGAATGCAAAGTACCAATCATCGGTAGCGGCGATGTCGAGTATCACGGCTCCATCGAGGTCGGAAATCGGGCCCATCGCCTTCCATTCGAGCCCATCGCTCGACATCCAGCCGTGTACTTGCCCCTCGCGACCCGAGACCGCAAGTAGTTCTGGACCGGCAGCCAGACCCCCTATGTGGTCTGTGTCGATGGTGTCGATTAGTCCGTGGTAGCTCCAATTGGAACCGTAGGTGGCAATCCAAAGCCCCACCGCGTTATCGACGGATCCGAGCGCAACGACCTCTCCAGTCCAATTGACCGCATGGTCGATGCTTGTCTCTGCCGCCTCGGGCAACTCGAGACGGCCGACATCTCTCCAATTGCCTCCCGTGTTGGACTGCCATACGTGAGCACCGTGGGGGGTCGACCCGACCGCAACGAACGAGCTGCCTACCCGGAGAATGTCGTTGATCTGCCCCGGCCAATCGAAGTCCTGCGCCGCCCACTCGGAGGTGGCAGCCGCTCGCGGCTCCGTTTGCAGGTCGACCAGATCGGCATCGACAGCGGCAATCGGTGCTGGCCGGGTGGTTGGAACTGCGCTGTCCGACGATGTCGGTCGCGTCGCGACGACGAAGACGCCGAGGGCGCCCGCAACGACGAGGAGTGGAATAAACCACCGTTGTGGTCGCGGCGGCTCCGTCGGCGTTGCGATGCCCGGAGGCGGGGAATCGTCGGCGGGGAGGATGCGAACTGCGCCGTTCGCATCACCGTTTCGCATCTCGTCCCCTCTGTCCATTCGCCAATTGTGCGGCTTCTCGCGCTCTGTGACAAACGTTTCGTGGATCGGGGATGGTTCCCTCGGGGGTTGCTGGGACGCTGGACCGTGGTTATGGTGCCGGGTAATGAATCGGAACGGCCTCTATTTTGCGTACTTCTTTACCGGGCTTTCAGCTCGGGCAGAGGGTGCGCGCTAGAAACCAGCCGATACACCAACTCACCGCCCGAAGCTGAGAGAGGCTTCGGGTTTTTCTATGCCTGGAGCCCCCGGCACAGGAGACCATCATGGCCAATCCGCAGAAACCAGTACTGAAGAGTCATCGGCGTCCCGACGTCGAGACGACAGTGGTCGCCGTTGGCAACGTCAGGTTTGGTGATGGCTCCTATCCGGTCATCGCCGGCCCGGCGGCCGTGGAGACCGAAGAGCAGGTTCTGAAGACCGCCATGTCTCTCGCCGAGTCGGGCGCATCGATGTTAAGAGCCGGAACCTACCGTGCAGAGCAATCCCCGTACACCTTCAAGGGGCTCGGCCAGGAAGGCTTGTGGCATCTGGAGAAGGCCGGGTTTGAGTCGGGTCTGCCGACAATCACCGAAGTAATCGAGCCAGGACACGTTGGTCTCGCTGCAGATCACGCCGATATGCTCGAGATCGGTCCGGACAACATGCAGAACTTCGTCTTGCTACGCGACGCCGGCAAGACCATGAAGCCGATCATGATCCATCGTGGTCCGTCGGCGACCGTCGACGAGTGGCTGATGGCAGCCGAGTACGTAATGGCGGAGGGCAACAACAACGTCGTGCTCTGTGAGCGGGGGAGCAGAGGGTTCGATCCCCGGACCTCGGACACAATCGACATCTCAGCGGTACCGGTTGTGCAGCGGATGTCGCATCTTCCTGTCGTCATCGACCCGGCCCCGGCCAACGGTGACGCCGACATTCTGGCGCCACTAGCGCTTGCCGGACGATCCGTTGGTGCAGATGGTCTGGTGGTTGCCGCTCACCTCGACCCCGGCTCATCGCTGGCCGGTAACGGAAGCCAGCTCGATCTGGGCGAGTTCGCCCGGCTCATGGACCAACTCGGGATTCCCTCGTTGCGCGATGAGATCGACCGGGTAGATCGCGAACTCATCAAGCTGGTGGCACGGCGGCTGCACAGCTCCGTCGAGATCGCCAAGATCAAGGCGGTCAAAGGCCTCGAGATGCGCTCTCCCGAACGTGAGAAGGAACTGATTGAGGAAGCGGTGCAAGATGGCGCCGACCTCGGCGTAGCCCGTGACTACATCGAGGCTCTGATGACCACAGTGCTCGATCACAGTCGTGCTGCCCAGCAGCGTGCCATCGACTGATTCTTTCTCCTGTCTAACAGATCTCGAATACTCCGCACCGACGATAGGTGAGTGGTCAAAGCCGGCCACTTGTCAATCGAAGGAGTACATCATGCGGAAGCGAATGCTCGTTCTGCTCGCCGTCTTCGCAGTGTTCATGGCGGTGACCGTCGCCGCCCAAGCGCAGGAAACCGATGGCGTTGACCATTCTGTCGATGGTCGCGGCTGGATCTGGGCCAAAGGGGCCGGTGTGGCGATCCTCGACGGCCAGGGCATAGTCCACATGGGGATCGACGGTGATGTTGTCATCTACGACTACGCCGGCGACGCCGTGGTCAAGATCGGGGCGGTGCCGGAGGAGGAGCCGGATGGCGCTGCCGCCCAGCTGCGGGACGTCGACCCCACGACCACCTACACGTTCGATAACTTCCGGGGCCGGATGGTCGTGGTCGGGTCTGACTTCAGGATCGAGGCCGAAGGAGAGATGAAGTTCCGAGGCCATGGCAAGGGTGTGGTCGAGGTCGACGGTAGAGGGTGGTGGAAGACTCTGCACCGACGCGGCACCTGGAACGGAGCGGCACTGCACCTCGGCGAGTAGTCGGCGGGCCAACCAGCTCAGACGCGGGTGAGGGACGGGAATACCCGTCCCTCACCACCACGTCTGT